>JBGSJY010000314.1:0-2941 GCA_041741515.1 Pirellulales bacterium
AGCTGAACGGCGATCCGCTGCAGGCTTCGCCGGGCGCTTCACCCTGCCGTCACGACGTGACCGACCGCCTCCGGACGGCGAACGAGCTGCGACTCGTCGGCGGCCAGCGCGGCGTTCTGGAGACGGTGCGGCTGGAGATCGGTGGAACCCCGCTGCCGGCCTAGAGCCCGCTGCCGACCTAAAGACAGCGCGGTTCGAGTTTGAACGTTTGTGCCGGATGTGGCGTATGGCAACGGACTCGGTCCTTGTTACTGCCGTGCTGGTTCGCCCCCTCTGGGGTTGGGGGAATAGAATGGCCAGACGAAATAGAATGGCCCGACAGCGGCGAAGTGGTCTGACTAGCTCCCTTAGAATCGTGTTGTGTCTCGATATGCGTATTTCCTGCTCTCTTTTCCGACCCATGCTTAGCTCTTTGACGCTGGGCCGGTCCCCGCTCGCAGTGGCCCTGCTCGCCGTAGCCCTGCTGGGGACGACGGCGACCGGGGTCGCGACCGCCGCGATCGTGCGGTTCGAGTCGGTGCTGGGCAACATCGATGTGCGGCTCTACCAAACGGCGACGCCGCTCACGACGCAGAACTTCCTCGGGTACATGAACCGGGGCGACTACGTCAACACGGCGATCCATCGGAGCGTGCCGGGCTTTATCGTTCAGGGCGGCGGGTACCGTTACAACGGGACCGCCCAAGTCGAACCAGAGAACTACCCCAAGGTGCCTCAGCAAGCGCCGGTGTTGAACGAACCGGGCATCTCCAATCTTCGCGGCACCATCGCGATGGCGAAACTCGGGGGAGACCCGAACAGCGCGACAAACCAGTGGTTCTTCAACCTGGGCGACAACTCGGCCAACCTCAACAACCAGAACGGCGGGTTCACCGTGTTTGGCCGCGTCGTCAGCGGGATGAATGTCGTGGATGCGATCGCCGCTGTGCCCCGTTTCGGCTTTCAAGGCGCGTGGACCGACGCCCCGATGCGCAACTACACGTCGGCCGAGTACAACGCGTACACGCCCGTTGACGGCGACAACCTGGTTTACTTCACCAGCATCCACACGCTCAATCTCCCCGCCGGCGATTACAACTTCGATGGCGTCGTGAACAACTTGGACTACACCGTCTGGAAGAATTCCTACGGTTCCACCACCGCCGCCGCGGCCGACGGCAACGGCGACGGCAAGATTAACGCCGCGGACTTCACCGTGTGGCGCGACTCAATGCAGGCCAGCGGGCAAGCGGTAACGATCCCCGAGCCGTCCACAGCGGCCGCCCTGGCGCTGGCGCTTATCGGCGTGGGCCTGGGTGGCCGCAGGCAAAGGGGCCGCCGCCGGTAAAAAAAGTGCGTGACCTCGGAGGAGCCGGCGACACACCGACTCAGTGAAAACGGCCAGGGGCAATCAAGCCGTCCTCACACAGTTCCTCCGAGGCCACGCGGGCCGCGTCGGAGAGTTGCAGTCGCCGTGCCAGCGGTGGCCAAAAGCGGCGTCCCGATTCGGGAATTCGATAACCCCTTACGCCGTCTCGAATTGAGACGCCGGCGAACGTGTCTCAAATTGGGACGAGTCCAGCGGCGGGGTGGCCAACGTCTCAGGACGACACGTCCCCCCTGTGGTAGGATGCTACATAAATCGACGAGGGCCCCATCTCCGGCGATCCCCCGGTGTCGGTGGGGTGAGTCCACCGCCGAGCCGAGGGGGTCCCGTGTAGGCTCGTCGTGCGCCGCCGCTACTGTGCTCATGGAGGAGGGCCCCCGATGGCCAAGAACAACCCCGAACCGGTCGGCCCCAACGCCGTGGTGACCGTCGGCCCCCACCGTTGCGGCGCCGGTGAGTCGCTGCTGCTGATCGCCGGCCCCTGCGTGATCCAGACCGAGGAGCTGACGCTTTCGATCGCCGAGACGCTCGCCGCGATGTCCGAGCGGCTAAGCGTTCCGGTGGTCTTCAAGGCGTCGTTTGACAAAGCCAACCGGACGAGCTCCGGCGCGTACCGCGGGCCCGGCCAAGAAGAGGGCTTGCGGATCCTCGAAAAAGTCCGCGACGCCACCGGCCTGCCGGTCACGACCGACGTCCACGAGTCGCACCAAGCGGCCGCGGTCGGCCAGGCGTGCGACCTGCTCCAGGTGCCGGCGTTCCTGGCGCGGCAGACGGACCTCTTGCTCGCTTGCGCGGCGACGGGGCGGCCGGTGAACGTCAAGAAGGGCCAGTTCATGGCGCCCGGCGATATGAAGCACGTCGTCGGTAAGCTCGTCGAAGGGGGCTGCCACGACGTGCTCCTCTGCGAGCGGGGCACCTTCTTCGGCTACGGCCGGCTGGTGAACGACTTCCGCGCGATCCCCGAGATGCAGGCCCTTGGCGTGCCGGTCGTCTACGACGCCACGCACAGCGTGCAAGAGCCGGGCGGCCTCGGCGGCGCGACGGGGGGCAAGCGAGAGATGGTCGAGCCGCTCGCCCGCGCGGCGGTGGCGGTGGGCGTCGACGCGGTGTTCTGCGAGACCCATCCCAACCCGGCCGAATCACCGAGCGACGGACCCAACATGGTGCCGCTCGACCGGTTGCCGGCGGTGATCGAGCGGCTCCTCGCGATCCGCCGGGCAGCTGGCGTATGATGGTGCATAAGGTAATCGGCACGACGCCGGCCTCGGTCGTGTAGACATTCCTTGGCGACGCAGTCGCTTTAATCCCCCTCCTTCTTCCGAGGGAGGGGCTAGGGGAGGGTGTTGAAGCGGGTACTCGCTTCGCCCCCTCCCCTAGCCCCTCCCCCTGAAGGGGGAGGGGGACAAACGGCGACTTCGTCGCCAGGAATGTGTGCATGGCCTACGACGCTTCCTTTCGACGCCCCTCCAGGCAGCATGAAGTTTGCGAACTACTGGCGTCCGACCGCCGCCATCGCCGCGGGGGGCCTGTTGTTGGCGTGCCTGCTGTCGCCGCTGGGCTGCGGCCCGACGAAGC
>JBGSJY010000315.1:0-8508 GCA_041741515.1 Pirellulales bacterium
CAAAAAAGAAAATGGGCGCCGCCCGGGTGCATGCTGCCAAAACCTTCTCCGCAGCCATCGACCGAGTTCCAGGCGAAGGGCGGATCGGGATTGTTGATGCGATTGTTGCCGGCGGCGTGCCCGAGCACCGCTCGGCTCCGCGGGTGGCTCAGGCCGCTGAGCACCGTCAGATCGTCGCGGAACGGCTCGAGCGGCCGCAGCACGTTGGTGAAGCGGTAGTCGGGGCCCTCGCCTTCTGGGAACCAACGCCACTGCTTGGCATCGACGTCCGATTCAGACGGGAGACTCACGCCGTTCGGGAAATAGACATAGCACAGACGCCGAGGCGCGACAGCGGCCTTCTCGGCGCCCTGGCTGAGGCCCTCGAGAAATGGCAACGCACACGCAACGCCGGCGCCGCGTAACAGCGTCCTCCGGTTGATTCGTCGGGGGGAGTCAGTCATCGATTTCTCCACGCGAAGACGATTGGAAAGCGTCGCTTTGCAACACCGCCAGGATTGCGGTCTGGAAACGGTCCCCCCCCTCACGAAGCTTTTCGACCGCGCGATTGATGTCGTCCTCGTCGGCGTAGGTCACGTCCCGTCCGATCGCGTAGGCGAGCAGGCGCTGCACCAATGACCGCCGGAACGCGTTCGCCCGCTCGTTAACGATGTAGGCCTTGATCGCGGCGACGCCATCGATAACCGTCCCGTCCGGGAGTTGCGACTCCGCGTCAACTGGCTTGCCCCGCATTGTGCCGGTCAGTCGCCCCACGGCGTCATAGCCCTCGAACGGGATGCCGTACGGGTCGATTTTTCGATGGCAACTCACGCACGACGACTTGTTACGGTGCAGTTCAAGCTGTTCTTTGAGCGTTAGCTTCTCAAAACCCGGCGTACTCGGATCGAGTTCGGGCACGTTGGGCGGGGGCGGCGGGGGCGGATCTCCCAGGATCTTCTCTTTGACCCACACGGCCCGCTTGATCGGGTGCGCCTGGACCCCGTCCGAGTGACCGCAGAGGAACGCCCCTTGCGACAAGAGGCCTCCGCGGCCCAACTCGGCCGCCACTGGCACGGGACGCAGCCCGTTGCCGACCACGCCCTCGACTCCGTAAAACTCCGCCAGGTTTTGGTTCAGCATGGCGAAGTCGGAGTCGACGAGCGTGAAGACATCAAGGTTCTGCTCCATTACATGTCGAAAGAACTCGAACGTTTCTTGCTGCATGTCGCTCTTCACGAAGCGTGTGTAGTCGGGGTAGCGATCGACATCCGGGCTCATCAATGCGTGTCGGTCGACCCGGAGCCATTCACGTACGAACGTCCGTACAAACCGGCCCGCGCGAGGGTCGGCGACCATCCGCTCGACCTCGGTTTCGAGCCGGCCACGGAGTTCTCCTGCCGAGGCGAGTTGCAGCAGTCGGTCGTCGGGCGGCGAGTCCCACAGAAAGTAAGCGAGACGCGTGGCAAAGTCGTAACGCTGCTCCTCGGGGTTCGTCGGCGGCGCGAGGTACAAGAACCGAGGTGACGTCAGGACCGCTGCCAGGACCTCCTTAATCCCATCCTCATAGCTGTCGAAGTCGCCGCGTGTCGCCCGCCAGAAGCCGACGAAACGGTCGACCTCCTCGGACGATGCCGGGCGACGGTACGCCCGGCTCACAAAACGCTCGATCACCTCCGTCGTGTAGGAGTCGAGGTCCCGTTCGCGATCGGGCGACGCAAAAAGGATTGACGTGTGGCTCTCTGGCGGCCAGACGACGTAGTGCGGGGCGAAGATCTCGATCGAATGCACCACAAGCGGCGGGCCGTAGTCGCGAGGGTCCTTCACCAAGTGGTCGTTCCACACGCCGGCGATGAGAATGTTTGACAGCGACGACGTCTCCGTTGGGTCGAGCGCCGGGACGGGGAGATTCTCGAGGTAGCCGGTGAACTCGAAGGTCCGCCGCTCGCCGATCGGCGAATCGACGATCCGGGATTCGCCGAGTGTCGCGTACTCCATCCCATCGTCGGTGCGATTGCCGACGAACGCCCGCAACCAGGGATAGCGGCCGTCGTCGTCCCCAGGACGCCGGAGCGCGACCAAGTCGCCGTCGTCGATCGGCAGTGGGACCAGCAGCAGGCGGTCGAGACCGACAAAGAAAGGGCCGCCCACCTCGACCTCGTGCGACCCGCCCTCGAGGTAGATGTTGACCACCTCGGTCGCGTCGCCAGCCGGCGCGAAGCTGGCGTCGTGCACCGAGCCGTCAATCCGCACCCGCAGCGACGCCATCGCGCCCGTTTGCGTCGCCGGATGCTCCACCACCAAGCGGTAAAACTGCGGCTCCTCGGTTGAGAACGCGTAACGGGCGGACGACTCGGCGGTCGCGTCCAGCGCCGACAATCGGCCCTCCTTCAGCGCCAGATTCTTCAGGCGGCCGAAACCCTCCGCACTCAGCACAACGACACCCCCCGCCCCTGACGCCAGCGCGACGGCGTCCGTCTTGCTCGCCTCGGTCCTCGGGAAGAACCCCGGGCGGATCACGGGGTGCGCCAGCGCGCGCGAGACCGTCGCCCGCATCACGAAGGGACCCTCATTCGGGAAGCAGCGACGCAGCAGCACTTTGAGGTTTGGCGAAGGACCCTGCCACGACTTCGGGGGGGTCTCGCGATGCGGGAGCGCCGAGCTGAGCAGGACCCCTTCGTCGATGACCTGGTAGCGGTCACGGCTCGAGCCGCGCATCCCTACGCCGACGTTCTGTTCGATCGCCCGCACAGCCGCGGCCTCGACGTCAGTCTCCTGCGCGACAGGTTCGCCTTCGCCGGTCAGGACCTCGACCCGGACGTGCTCCCGCTGGATCGGCGCCGACTGGAATCCATCGACCTCGGCGGCGGCGCCACCGCGGCCGACTCCCAAGCCCAGCGTGACCCGGTAGCGAGTTGTCTGCGGGCGCGGCCCTGTGACGATCGCTTTATCGAGCGCAGCGCGGGCGATCGATTGCCACTGCTCGACGTGAAGTGGCGATGTTAGCAGGGCGTCGGCGCCGTTACTGAAGCCGCTGCGTGACTTGCCGTCGTCGGGAAGGGGACTCCCGAAGTCGATTGGAAGCCGGAGGAGCTCCTGGAGGGAATGCGTGTACTGCGACTTGGTGAGCCGCCGAACCGCGCCGGCGTCGGTCGCCCGCCGCACATCCTCCACTCGCCGCAGCTCTCCGGTCGCCCAATCCACGAGCGCCCGCCGCTCGTTGCTCGTGGGCTGAGTGCTGTCCTCGGGCGGCATCTCGCCCGAATTGACGCGGTCGAGGACGCTCCGCCAGCTCTCGGCGTCCGGGCCGTTCACGAGGTCCGGGTCGAGCGTGTCGAGTCGGACGCCCGAGTCCGAGTCGGGGCCCGTGTGGCAATCCAAGCAATAGGCAGTCAGCAGTGGGTGAATCACCTGCTGAAAGTGGTCGCTGCTCTTATCCGTGCCGGCAGCGTCCATCGGCCCCGCTCCACTGGCGGGCATTACGACGACGGCCCACACCGACAGGACTGTCAACCCGGCGAGGCGATGCCCACCGCCTGCCGCCCTGCCCGCGCTGTTCGTGGGACGGACGTACTGCTGCATGGGCTCGGAGGGGTCGACGGAACGAAGTGTCCGACTCGGTCAACATTCTTCCGGCTCTACTTATACGCCGAACTGCGCGTCGCAACATCCCCGGGGGTCGCCTTTGTTGAGAGTTCTTGACTTGTCGCATCTGACAGAAGAGTCGGTCCGACAAGGGCGCCGCAAATAGTCTGCATGGCTTTGATCTGTCGGGAATTGGCTGTGTTTCGCACGCAGTAGACCGCACAAAGTTGTCAAATGATGAATCCCAGCGACGGTTCATCAGGCACTGTCTGAGAACCACCTTGGGATGATCAGCCGCAAGTAGCGTTTGAGGTAAGCCCAAGTCACCATGGCGGGGAAGTTAGCGGGTTCGAGCCCCGTCGGTGTCGCTACAGAAGAAGCCCCGTGGGACAAGTGCGTCCCGCGGGGCTTTTTTCGTTATCAGAGCCGAGCGGGGCCCGGAGAGGGTGCCCGTTGCGGCGGTGTGTCGGCACTTGCTCCCGGGGAGGGTCGTCCGCGGAAGCCTACGCCGCCGCGCTCGCTGCCGCCCAGCGGCTCAACACCTAGCGGCTCTTTTCGAGACGCACCGTGTCGAACAGACGGTCGTCGAGGTCGTAGCTCCGCAATTCGAGCGTCTCGCCGTTGAGGTGGGCCATCACATAATGGTGGCTGCGGCGGACCTGGTTTTGGAAGAAGGGCCGGATCGGCCCGGCCGTTTCGAGGTTGCCGCCGCCACCGCCGACGATCATATAGATCGGGCCGTCGGCGCTGACGGCTTTGTTCTCTCGGACGGGCCACGTCCGCTCGTACGAATGGATGTGACCGTTCCAGACGATATCGACGCCGTGTTTCTCGTAGAGCTTTGAAAGCTCGCGGGCGCGGAGGTCGCCGCCGGTGCTCTTGTTCTGCTTCCAGAGATTGCCGTAGTCGTCCTCGTCCGACGAGTACGGCGGGTGGTGGTGGCAAGCGAACTTCCAGGTCGCCTTCGAATCGCCGAGCGCTTTGTCGAGCCAGCGGTACTGCTCGGACGAAGGATCGACGTTGCGGTTGGTGTCGATCATGAAGAAGTGGGCGTCGCCGTAGCGGAAGTCGTAGTAGTACTCGGGACTGGGGACCGAGACGTACTCAAAGTAGTTGCTGGCGTTCTGCTCGTGGTTGCCCAGCACGGGGTAGAACGGGACGCGGGAGATCAGCGGCCGCATGCCGGGAAAGAAGTGCTGAGTCCAGTGGGCGTCGTTGGTGCCCGTATCGACCAGGTCGCCCGGGTGGAGCAAGAACGAGGGCCTCTGCGCCCAGGCCAGCTCCGACAGCTTGCCCGAGACGACCGGGTTGAACTGGGTGTCGCTGATGATGGTGAAGGCGAAAGGGGTTCCCTCACGGACCGCAGTGCTAAAGGTCGAGACGCCGCTGCCGACCGATTGGCCCTCTTCGTCGGTGGTCTCGACGCGATAGAAGTACATGGTTTCGGGCTCGAGGCCCTCGATGCGGACCTCGTGGATCGACGCGTCGTCGGCCGTGACGGTGTTTTCGCAGGCGTCGGTCTCGCCGTAGTGGACGATCGAGGTTCCCGGCTGGGTCGTCTGCCACATGACGGTCATGCCGTCCTGCGTGCCGAACTGCAGGTAGGGCTCGACGACCATCGCTAGCGCGTCGCCGCGGGCGTCGGGCTGGAGGTTCACGAGCTGCTTGAAGTGGTCGAACGTGTGCGCAACCCACTCTTGCTTCGCTGCCAGGTCGTAGAGACTGACCTCGCGCAGCCGACCCCGCAGGGGGTACGAGTCGGGACGATCGGGACGGCTGGCGATGACGAGGGACGAGGGCGTGGTCGTGACGATCGCACCCTCGGGCGCGTCGGAACTCGCTTCGAGACGGCCATTGACGTAGAGCTGCATCGACTCGCCGTCGTAGACGCCGACGACATAGCTCCACTTGCCCTTTTGGTAAGGCGCCTTCGAGACGATCTCGGTGGGGCGGTCGGCGTCCACCGACGCGATCGTGAACGTGAAGGTGTCGCTATCATAGCCAAGCACCCACTCCGGTCCCGACTCGCCGTACTGGCCGGCGATCCCGCCCCAACGCTCGGCCTCGTCGATCAGAACCCAAGCGGCAACCGTGAGGGATTTCCCAGGCCGCAGGCGGGCCGACTCCGCGTCACTGGCGGTGACGCGATTCCAACCGAGCAGGTCGAGCGCTTCCCCGCCGGCGTCGGCGGCGACGCGGTACTCGCCCTCCAGACGCAGGTCGGGCCCCAGGCGGGCGTGGCAGATGTCGCCCTCGACCGACCGGCTATTGAACACCCAATGGGCGATCGGGTCGGGTCCCTGGTGCGCTGTCGCAGTGGCGCCGGCAAGGACCGAAGCGACGAGGGCGGCGGGAGCGAGGAGCGATGACTTCATTCGGTAATTCTTCGATGGTGAGTGAACTCGCAAGCGCCGCTAGTGAGCGAGACGATCACGGAGGCCTCGACGCCAGCAGACGAAGTCGATAGGCATGCGAGTGTCAGCCCACTTGATGAAGAATTCATGAGGAGTAGATGCAGGATCTTCGCGAACTTGGGGATTTCATCCGACACGAAGCAGAGAATTGATACGGGGCGCAAGGACGAAGACGATTGCTCCTCTACCGCGCAATCGCGACGTCCGTCGTATCGCAGTGTGTTGGGTGAGGACCGGGTCGCCGCAAGAAGGCGACGCAACTCACCGCCAAAGCGACGACGCCCGCCAGCGAAAGGAAGTACCCCAGAAAACGGAGGAAGGTCAGTTCCGAGCATCCCGCCGCGATGGCGTCCTTGCCAACGAGCATGGCGACCGTTCCGGAGTAGCCCGCCGCGTCGGCCAGATAAATCCCAAAGACCGCGGTGCCGGCGAAGCCGGTCGAGGCGATCACCCGATCGAAAAGAATCGAGTTGTAGGGAACGTACGCCAGATAGGCTCCTAGGCCGATCAGCGTCATCCACCAGAAGCCGTCGATTCGGCCCGCGTCAAGCAGCGCGGTCGCCACGCCGATGAGCATGAGTCCCCCGGCCATCACCGCGTAAATAGCGGAGAGGGCGCGGCGATTGTCCCGAATCCGGAACAACTGCGACAACAAAGCCATCACTCCTAACGCGACAATCATTTCCGCCTGAGAGACGACCGTTTTGTTCGAGTCGTAGTCGTACCCAAGCTGCGTAAACAGTTCGACGGCGTACGTGTCGCGGTAGTCGCGATAGCCCGTGAGCACCACGTAGGCGGCCACCGCGGCGGCGATGGCGATCGCGTAGCGCCGCAGGAAGGCGATCCGTCTGGCCTGCCCCATCGGCGTGCGCTCGTGCCGTTCCAGCCTATCCAGGTCGGTCGGCGGCGGGACCTGCTCCAATAACCACGCGGATAACGCCAGCGGCGCGAGGAATAACGCCCCGGTGGCGGCGGGCATCCAGACTTCGGGCAACGCGGGAAACGGGTTCGGGACGTGCCAGCCGAGACCGCTGGCGAACGGGATCGGCAAGTTGGCGCCGGCGAGTAGCGCCCGTCCCACGTCCTTGACGACGCCGCTCGCCACGATGAACGAACAACTCAGCGCGGTCATCAACAACTCCGAGGTCCGTCGCCCCTCCAGGTAAAGCACCACCAGGCCCCACACCATCCCCAGGGGCAGCCCGTTGGCGAACAAAGCCAGCGCCCTCAGCCCCGGCGAGCCGTCGGGAAGGGCGCCGAAGACGATCAGCGCGCCCTCGGCCGTAGCGATAAGACCCAGTAGCAGCGCGAAGCGACGACCGGGCGACGCCTCGGAGCAGACACGAATCCCCAGGTACTTCGAAACGGCATACCCCAGCACCTGCGCGACGACATAAAGCGTCTTCTGCTGGAGCTCACTCCCCAAGAAATCGACGTTAGGGCCTTCATAACCCGCGGCCGCGAACGGCTTGCGGAACGCGTACATGCAGAAGTAGGTCGAGAAGGCCGCCGCGCTGGCGTAACCGCTGAGGAACCGATCCGAGCGACGCGAAAGCCAGGGCCGGAGGGTGTGCAGCGGGGACGTTATCACGGAGCGCGTTCACGGGGTCACAAAGGCGTAGCAAGCCTGCGGCGAGAGCTGTATCAAGTGGCGAGATCCTAGCGGCGTCCGGTTAAGAATTGGTGAATCGCAACCAGCGCCGCTTTACGTCAATTGATTTGCGCTCAACGCCCCCCCGCAGAGTCGGCGCCTCTCCGTTAGCCTGTTGTTGCGGATCGTTGCAGACCGGCCTTCTCGATACGGAATATTTCAATGCCAGACGCTTCCCTCGGTGCGGTAGAACAAGAGATCGCTCGCCTCTTCGACCACGGCGGCGGCTCTCTCTACGGCGGCGAGCGTGTCACCCAGCTTGAGCATGGTCTGCAAGCGGCGCTGCTCGCCGAACAGCAAGGGGCGTCCGACGAGCTGGTGGTCGCCGCGCTGCTGCACGACATCGGCCATTTGCTGCACGACCTGCCGGACGACGCCCCCGATCGGGGCGTCGACGACGTCCACGAAGCGCTCGGCGCCAACTGGTTGCGTGACCGATTCCCCGACGAAGTGCTCGAGCCGGTGCGGCTACACGTTGACTCCAAGCGGTATTTGTGCGCCACGGAGCCCGGCTACTGGGAGGCGCTCAGTGATCCCTCGAAGGTGAGCCTCGAGCTGCAAGGCGGGCCGATGTCCGACGACGAGTGCGTCGCCTTCCGTGCCGGCCCGCACTTCGCGGCGTCAATCCGCTTGCGTCGCTGGGACGACGAGGCGAAAGTGGCTGGCCTCGAGACGCCCTCGCTGCAGCACTACCTCGATCGCATCCACCGGGTCGCCCTGCAGCCGGCCGACGCCTAAGCGATAGCCATGTCCGAACAAGTCGCCATCGTCGGGGCCGGGATCGTCGGCATCGCCCACGCATGGCGTGAGGCCGTCCGCGGCGCGCGAGTCACGCTGTTCGAGCGCAGCCGCCGCGCCGAAGGCGCCACGGTGCGGAACTTC
>JBGSJY010000316.1:0-2813 GCA_041741515.1 Pirellulales bacterium
CCGGCGGCGTAACGCTCGACTACCAGTCCGGCCGCCCGCTGGGCGAGCTGCTAGCGACGGTCGATGCCGGCCAGGGCGCCTTCGTCGAGTGGACGCCCATCGGCCTCGCCGCCGACTACACCCCCCCCGCCACCGGCACGCTCTACCTACGGGTCAACGACGCGCCGAACGCCCTAGCGGACAACGAAGGGACGCTGGAGGTGGTCGTTTCTCCAAAAGATTAACCGCGGAGGTCGCGGAGGACGCGGAGAAGCGAGAACGCACTAGAGAAGCTTAAATGAGAGAGGAAGTAGGCAACCGGATCGCATCGGTTTAGGCGGCCACTAAAACCCCTTTCTTTTCCTCCGCGCCCTCCGCGGTAAACCTAGCAGAGAAGAAGACCCGGGGCGCTCGACAACCGCCCTCGCTTCGCCGAAACTATCGGGTCTTCGGTGAGGCCGCGGTCGCCGCTTGCGGTTAAGCAGCTGACGCCCCCGCCCCATCCATCGGCCCCGTGGCTATGTGGCCCCTCGAGAGACGTATGAACTTCATCCAAGAGAACGACCCGGCCGTCTGGAACGCCATCTCCGCGGAGATCGAGCGGCAGCAAGACGGGCTGGAGATGATCGCCAGCGAGAACTACACCAGCGCCGCGGTGCAGCAGGCGGTCGGTAGCGTGCTGACCAACAAGTACGCCGAGGGCTATCCCGGCCGGCGCTACTACGGCGGCTGCGAGTACGTCGACGTGGTGGAGGACCTGGCCCGCGACCGCGCGAAGGAATTGTTCGGTGCTGAGTTCGCCAACGTCCAGCCGCACAGCGGCTCGCAGGCGAACGCCGCGGTCTACCTCGCCTTCGTCGAGCCGGGCGACACGATCCTCGGCCTCGACCTCGCGCACGGCGGGCACCTGACGCACGGCATGAAACTCAACATGTCGGGCATGCTCTACAACTGCACCTCGTACGGCGTGCGTAAGGAAGACTGCCGGATCGACTTCGACCAAGTCGCCAAGCAGGCCCGCGAGCACAAGCCGAAGCTGATCATCGCCGGCGCCAGCGCCTACTCGCGCGAGATCCCGCACGCCAAGTTCCGCGAAATCGCCGACGAGGTTGGCGCGACCCTGTGGGTCGATATGGCCCACTACGCTGGCCTCGTGGCCGCGAAGGAGCACGACGATCCCGTCGCGGTAGCCGACGTGGTGACCACCACCACGCACAAGACGCTTCGCGGACCGCGCGCGGGACTGATCTTATCGAAGCAGGAGCACGCGAAGGTGCTCAACAGCCGTGTCTTCCCCGGCGTGCAGGGCGGGCCGCTGATGCACGTCATCGCCGGCAAGGCGGTCTGCTTCGGCGAGGCGCTCAAGCCGTCCTTCAAGAAGTACATTCAGCAAGTGAAGCAGAACGCCAAGCTGCTGGCGGAGATCCTTGTCGAAGGGGGGCTGAAGGTCGTCTCCGGCGGTACCGACAACCACCTGATGCTGGTCGACGTTACCCCGCTGGGCATCGGCGGAAAGACGGCCGAGACTGCCCTCGGCGCATGTGGCATCACGGTCAACATGAACATGATCCCCTTCGACGAGCGAAAGCCGATGGACCCCTCGGGCGTCCGTATCGGCACGCCGGCGCTGACGACGCGGGGCATGGGCGTCGACGAGATGCGCACCATCGGCGGCTGGATGCTCGAGTCCCTCAAGAACCCCGACGACGCAGCGGCCCACGCCCGCATCCGCCAGCAGGTCCGTGAGCTCTGCGCTGGATTCCCGGTGCCAGCAGCGGAGTTGAACGCCGAGCTCGAAGCGGTGGCCGGATAATCCGTGGTGCGTCGCGTCGTGGCTTACGAGTCGCATCGTGTCGATGCGGTAAAGTAAATGCGATGCACGTGCGGCGACACGCCGCGACTCGCTTCGAGAAGCCCTCGCCCCCAACCCCTCAGCCCCTAACCCCTCCCCCATGTCTCACCGCGTTCTGATCGCCGACGACAACGAGCCGAACGTCGAACTGCTCGAGGCGTACCTCGCGGGGCTCGATATCGAGATCGCCGTGGCCGTCGACGGGCAGGACACGCTCGACAAGGTCGCCGAGTTTAAGCCGCACGTGCTGCTGCTGGACGTGATGATGCCCAAGCTAAGCGGCTTCGAGGTTTGCCAACGGCTCAAGAGCGACCCGGCCACCGTCGGCGTCATGGTGCTGATGGTCACCGCGCTGAACGAGCTGGGCGACATCGAGCGCGCCGTCGACGCCGGCACGGACGACTTCCTGTCCAAGCCAGTCAACAAGATCGAGCTGGTGAAACGCGTGGAGAATATGCTGAAACTCTCGGCCGTCACCGACGAAGTCGAGCGGCTGCGGCGCTATATTGAAGAGATGGAGCGTCGCGAGGAGTGACGCCCGGCTGGGACCTGTCCTACCAAGGGGCCCTGTCCTACCAAGGGGCCTCGTCCTACTTAGGGGCTCTCCCCTAGGTAGGGCGCCAGCCCCGCCCTCAAGGACCTCACCATGCGTCTGGCGAAACTGGCGTTGCTGCTCATCGCCTATGGAACGGCCTCCTACGGGGTGGTCCTGTTCGGCTCTCCCGCCCGGGGCCAGAGTCCTGATGACATTGACGTGGCGGCGCTCATCGAGCAGCTCGGGCACCCACTCTACGAAGAACGGCTCGACGCGCGGCGGCGTCTGCTCGATGTCGGGCTGCGGGCCTTCGACCCTTTGCGGGAGGCGCAGCACGACGCCGACCCCGAGGTAGCCGACGCCAGCCGGCGTTTGCTGCTCGAAATGACCACCGACTGGACGCGCCGCGACGACCCGCCGCTGGTGCGGAAGTGGCTGGCGGCGTAC
>JBGSJY010000317.1:0-3686 GCA_041741515.1 Pirellulales bacterium
TCTCGGGATCACTGTTTATTTGTCAACTCCCCCGAGCATTTCGCAGACTTTCACGCCCATCATCGCCACCTGATGCCAAGACATCCCCCATACGCCCTTAATAGCTTGGCCACATTAATCGAACGCTCCAGGCGTCGCTGAATCGCAAGCGATCCAGCTATCCCTCAGCGAGCGAAGAATGCTAGCTATCAATGCTGTTAGCTTGCAAACGCTAACAGCGAGTAACGCTTCATTTGCTCCGCTGCCGCTTGCGGGCTAGAAAACCGCTCACGACAGAAGAGCGAGGTGCTCGACAAGGACGACTCACCCGAAGGCAACCTTAAAGATTACCGGAAGGCCCGAAGGACTACCGACAACCCCAAAGGACTGCAAACAGCTGAGTCGGCCTCATTTTAAGATGCCACTCTTGCTCAAGCCAAATTGTCAAAGATCGCCAACTCGCGTTGGCCCGGCCACAGCCTGCCGGGGTCTACATCACAGCGTCGCATCGCGACGGGACGCACGAAGAAGCCAGCCCTACTGGCGGCCACAGCTTAGAGGCCCCACAGCCTAAAGATGCTGAGCCGCCCTGCTGCTGACTACTTCGTTCGCTCCGTCAGTTGCGAGCTCGGAAATTTAACCGAGTCCTGAGAGGCTGCCAAGGGGCATCTTCAGGATTTTTTCGGTCGGCCGGGCGGGTTTCGCCGCTGGCCTCTCCGTGCCGCTCGCTGGCTTCCGCCGGCCACAAGTGACTTAGGACAACCAACTTCGGCAGAATCCTACTTGCCCCTTGAGAGAGAACAAGGGGGGCGCCAGCGGATTTTCTTCACAATCGTAAAATCACCGGAAAAGCACGGCTTTCTGCCGCGTTTCGACGCTTCGAGAACGGACGCAGGACCCGCCGGCCCACCTTCAAGCGAGCGCGAGTGACTCCACGTTTTCGACCCCGGCGCTGCGTTCGGCCCGGGCCATGAACATGGCCGCGGTGTCGTCGGGCGCCATTGCGGTCACGGAGATCTCGGTCGTCAGCTTCAGGTCCTCGTCCCCCAGCGGCACGGCGCAATTCGACAGCGCAGTGTTGATCCGCTCGCCAACCTCGCCGGCCTGCTGCTGGTCATAGTCCGGAAGGATCGCGATGAACGTGTTTTCGTTGATGCGTCCCAGCCGGTCCTCGCCCTCCAGCGCGCTGTCAAGGAACTGGGCGATCGAGTCCAGCGTGAGCCGTGCGACGGCTTCGCCGTACTCCTGTTCGAGCTTGGAATAGCCGTCGAACCTCGCCGTCAGCAGCGTCAGCGGGGCGAGGCTTTCCTGCGATGTACGGACCTGGGTGCGGAGCAGATCCAGGAAGCGGGTCCGGTTGGGGAGGGCGTCGATCCCGAGGTCGGCGGCCGCGGTGGCGCCGTTGGGGGAGCGGGCGGCGGCGCCCTGGATCGGGACGCACCCTGTCCCGGTGTGGCGGTGCGAGTTGTTCCTGCCCGCGTCCTTCGACGCGTAGAGGGCCTCGTCGGCCCGCTTCACCAGCTGCTTGAGGTTGTCATCGATCGCGACGCCGGCCAACCCCACGCTGGCAGTCACCGAGAGGCTCTTACCCTCGAAGGAGACCGTCATCGATTCGATCGCCCGACGGACACGCTCGGCCAGGATGCAGGCCTCCACGGCGTCGGTAGTGGGCATAACCACGGCGAACTCTTCGCCGCCGTAGCGGCACGGGAGGTCCATCTCGCGGGCCGAATTGGCGATCGCCTCCGCCACCTTGCGGAGCACCTCGTCGCCCGCTTGGTGGCCGTGGGTGTCGTTGAACTGCTTGAAGTGGTCCACATCGAGGATCAGCAGCGAGAAGGGCGTCCCGCGGCGTTGCCACTCGGCGAAGCGGCGGGAAATCTCATCATCGAACGCGCGTCGATTGGCGAGCCCCGTGAGGGAATCGGTCCGGGCCTCGGTCTCGTGCGCACGGATCAGGGCTGCCTGCGATTGGATTTGTTCTTCCGCCCTCACCAGCTTCGATTTGAGCGCGTCGTTAGCCTGCTCGATCTGGCTGATTGCCGAGAGAACCGCCTCGGCGCTGGCGACTCCGCCGGCATTCTGACGGCTCAGTTGCGCTTCGATCGCGTCGATATTGACGCTGTGGGCGTCGACGTCGGTAGCAACGTTGAGGGCAAGGTCGCGGAGGCGATCGCTAGCCATCATGGTCCGCTCCATGATGAGCTTCTGGTCACTCAACTCCTCTTTACCGTGTTCACTCGCACCGCCCCCTTCCGACGGTTCGACGGCCGACTTCGCGCCACCGCAGACCCACGCGCCGGTGACGAAGCCGACCGCCAACGCAATCGCACCGCAGATGAGATTAACGACGATTAACACAGTGCTTCCCGATGCAATCAGAGCCATTTTCGTGCGGCAACGCTGAGTATTTGGCGACGTCGGCGGAGGGTTCGGCCTCCTCCGACCAGGTGGTCGATCAACAGCCAAACCTAGGTCGTAATCCGCAAGACATCGCAAAACCCGACGGTATCCCTCACGAATCTGCCGATCGCGAAAAGACGCCTGCTTATCGACGCAAACGGCGCGACCGGCTCAGTCGGCCCCTTGCGTGCGACGGCCCCCTTCGGAGCGGGGACGCCGCTGAGACCGCGGTGTCACCCCGACGGAAGCGGGCGGGTCCGCAACCCGTTTTTTTGGCCAGCCAACTACGAGCGCAACTCGTTTTTTTTGGCCAGCCAACTACGAGGATGGGCGTGAAGCGGCGCCCCACCTTGGCGCAGTCGGCGCGCAAAGGGCAGGATTTATTGACGCTTGGTCAAATTTCGAGCGATTCGTGATCGAGGCTCAGCGTCTCACTTTGAGACACCCCCCTGCGCGGGGGCGAAGCGGTCAGCCCCGGCGTCTCACTTGTGGACGGGGGGCGTCGGCGGGGTTTGCTCTTCTAGCTCGACCTCGCCGTCGGCGTCCTTGTGCAGCGTGAAGGCGTCGTAGAGGTCGCCGGCGGCGGAATAGGCCTGGTAGCGGATCGCGTCGTGATCGACGCCGATCACCTGGTAAAGCTGCAAGCCGCTGCCGTTGCGGCTGACCTCCCAGGCGTCTCCCAGGGGGTACATCTTCGGGCCACTAACACTGACGACGTACACCGTTTTGCCCGCTCTGCCGCGGAGCCCTTCGCCGACGTTTTCTGTGCCAACCACCTCCGCGTCCGTCGGCCCGCCGAGACCGCTGCGGGCGTAGGTGTGGTCGTGGCCGGTGAGGGCGAGATCCACCCCGTGCTTGTCGAAGACGGCCTTCCACATCGCTCGGAGGGTGGGATTATCGCGGTTCTTTGCGGCTGAGAAGATCGGATGATGGAACGCGGCGATCGTCCAGCGGGCTTTCGGCTCGTCGGTTAGCAGCCGGTTGAGCCACTCGGCCTGCTCCTCCTGGCGCTCGTTCGAGTTGAGGGCGATTAATCGCGCGCCTTGGTAATCGAACCAGTAGCAGGTTTCTTCGAGGCCCGTAGGTCCGTTCGTGGGGAACGAGAACTGCGGCCGCCAGTGGTCTGACACCGTCGGCTTCAGGTTGCGGACGTGGTACTCGTGGTTGCCGGGGACGGCCACCGTGGGCACCGTGGCGTTGAGCCAGCCGGCGGCGCCGTGCCATTCGCCCCACTCGGCGTCGGCGCTGTGGTTGTTGATCAGGTCGCCGGCGTGGAGGGCGAACGCGGCCCGTGGGGCGTCGGC
>JBGSJY010000318.1:0-4917 GCA_041741515.1 Pirellulales bacterium
GGCCCGACCCGGCCCGAGCCACGGGCAGCGGCGACCTGCTGGCGCGCCCGGCCGAGGAGCTGGGGCTCGAGGACTTCGATTTCGACAACAAGGACTTCGACGACAAGCGCCCGCCGGCCTAATTCAACTTGAACTCAAGTCGCCGGCCAGCAATTCGAGTTCCGCTTCGGCCAAGCACGCGTCGCGATAGGCCGCTCCGCTCTCTCCCGTCGCACGCCGGAGGCGTGGCAGGAACATCGGCACGCGCCGCTGGTACCCCTCGTAGACCTCGCTGAAGTGCGCCACGAGGTCACGCTCTTCGATCATCGCGGCGGCCACCATGTACAGCGTCAGCACGCTGGCAAACAGCAGATGCCCGACCGTCATCGTCGGCGTCGCCCAGAAAGCGATCGCCCAGCCGATGTACAGCGGGTGCCGCACGCGGCTGTAGAGCAGCGGCTCGTGGAACGGCAGCGCGGTGTACTGCCGGCCGCTGAGGTGCAGCCACACCTGCCGCAGCCCGAACAGATCGAAGTGATTGATCAGCAGACTCACCAGCGGGACCATCGCCCAGCCCATCGCAAACAGCGTCCACGCCAGCGCCCGGGCGTAGGGGTTCGCCACGTCCCAGACGACCCCGTCGATCGGCCGCCACAGCGCCATGACGACGACCGTCACGAGGCTCGACGCCAGCACGTAGGTGCTGCGTTCGATCGCCTGCGGCACGACGCGGGTCCAAACCCGCTTGAACGCCGGCCGCGCCATCACCGAGTGCTGCACGGCGAAGAGGCCCAACAGCGCCAGGTTCCAGGCGACGGCCAGCGCCGTCAGCGGCCCCGCGCCCGAGTCGATCGTCTTTACCGAATCGCGCCAATCGACGGGGACGAGGTTCCCCACGAAGACCGCCATGTAGCTGTAAACAGCCATGAACACCAAGTAGCAGCCCAACCCGTACGCAAAGAAAATCCAGCGTTTCATCACTTGCCTCGCCTGACTCGGATCCGTGGTTCTCGTTCGGCTGGCGCCACATCGCCCCCGAACGTTAATGAGCGGGGAAATTTACCCCCTGTTACTGGAGGCCGAGAGTGGACTTCGGGTACACCTTGGGTGGACTCGTAGTACACCCCCCGCACCCCGGGACGGCCCGCTATGCCCGCCACCACCCGCGAAAAGCTCGCTGACGCCGCCCTGCGGCGGTTCTACCGCGACGGGTTCCGTAACGTCGGCATCGACCAGGTCCTCGCCGATGTCGGCATCAGCAAGACCGCGTTTTACAAGCACTTCGAGTGCAAGGAGGACCTTGTGCTGCTAGGCCTCGAGCGGCACGACGTCGAGGCCCAGCAGCTCTTCGACCGCGTCACACGCGAGGTCGGCGGCCCGACGGCCCTCGGTCGCCTCCACGCGCTCATCGATGTCGTCGAGCAGATCATCGGCGATGAAGAGTTTCGCGGCTGTGTCTTTGTCAATGTCGCGATCGAGTTCCCGTTGCCGCACGACCCGGCCCACGTCGCCGCCGCCAACAGCAAGCGCGCGATCGAAAAGTTGGTGTGCGACTTGGCGACTGAGGCGGGCGCCGATGACCCCGCTGCGCTCGCCCACGAGTTGTGCCTGATCATGGAGGGGGCCTACATCACCCGCAGCGTCGGCTGCGAAGGCGACACGATCGCCGCCGCGCGGCGGCTGGCGCGGCTAGCGATCGAAAGCCGCTGCGGGGGGCGGCCCGCGTAGGGTCCGCGGTGCGGACCGGTCGGTTGATTCGGCGCGGCGAATGCGGCGTCACTTACCACCGCCAACTACGGTCCGCACAGCGGACCCTACGGCTACCGCCAGAAAGCCCGGCGGCTCTTCGGCGTCAGCGTCTCGTAGTGGGCGGTGTCTTTGGCCAAGCCGTCGAGGTACCCGATCGCCAGCTCCCAGAACATGCTCTTGCGTTCTTGCTCGGTGAGGACGCTCAGCACGTGCGGCGCGTACGAGCCCAGCATGTAGACCTGCGTCGGCCGCGGCACGGCCCGGTTGTTCGCCAGGATCGCGAGCTGTTCGATCTCGAGCAGCATCAGATGGAACTTGGCTTCCATCGCCGCGTCGGTGCGATCGCGAACGAGCCTGCCCGCTTCGATCGCGGCGAGGTTGCTCGCCATGTACCCGTCGGGCTCGAAGAGCCGCTGGTGAGCCTCGAAGTAGCGGGCGAGATTCTCGATCCGCCGATTCCGCAGCAACGACAGCGAATTGATCACAAAGACCAGCAGCGCCACGGTGGCGGCGACGACGGTGGCGTAGTCACGGAGTTGGCTGGTGTCCATCGACGCAAGTTCCAGAAAAGATGTACCCGGGCGCGTAACGCCAGAGAATAGCGTCGCTGTTCGCTATGGTCTAATCGCCGCTCTAGCAGGACGTTTTAAGCGGACTGCGGCGCGTGTCGTCTCTGCCCCCAGAAACCGTTAATGGCTCGCTTGGCTCTTCTTTTCGGAGTCGCGTGTCGTTCGATATCGCAACCAAAACGCAACGATCCCAATACCCATCACCGTGAGGTAAGCCAGCAAGGCGACATTCTCTGCGAGGTCTTCCTTTCCCGCGGGGACAGCTCCCTGCCAGAACCCCGTATTGCCTTTCAAGCCCAGCGACCAGTGCCCGATGTTCCATCCCGCGTGCAGGCCTATCGGGATCGCAAGGCCTCGGGTCGCCATTGCTGCCATGCCGAACAGCAGGGAGCCAACGCCAGGACCGAGTAACGAACGCTCCCATGACATGCCGCCGAGTCGATGCTCGGCGACGAACACCAGCGCCACCAGGATCTGAGCGAACCACATGCCGAACGAGCGATCCAGTCGTCGTAATGGGTAACCGTGGAAGGCCAACTCCTCCCGACACGCCAAGAGCACATAGGCCAGCGTGAAAACTCCCAGTGCGCCAAGGCTCGCATCCTTCGTCCCCTGCCAAGTCACCGGACCAGCGATCGCACAGAGGACTGCCCACGCGCCGAGAATACTAAGTCCCAGAGAGAAACCGAGCAGGGCCTTCGTCACACTCCTTTTGGTGAAGGCCGCCCCGACATCGGCAAGCGACAAGCGATCCCAACGGACGAAGGCGATGGTGAGTGCGAAGGCCCAGACGCTGGTGAATAAGCCAATGGCAAGCTCGGCAGGGTCGGCGGGAATCTGTTTGGCGATGGGCCCGGCCACGACCACGCCGACGGCGCAGAGAAACATGAAGAGAGCGACGCGACCGGCGGTCCGAACGCACTGCCAAGGGCTCTCGTTGAGGTTGGAACGCATTCCAAATCACTTCCTTGAGCGGGGGGTGGCCGGGGTCGGAGGCGCTAGCCGGAGCCCCCGGGGCGGTGGAGTGGAGGCTCGTTCGGCGATTCACCGGGAGCTTCGCTTCGCGGCGACCCCGACCACCCGCCCGCCGCTACGCATCCTCCAACTCTTTCAACGTAAGGCCATCCTCATTCTTCCACGACGTGAGTCCATTTGCGCTGCCGCCGTGAATGACGGCAGCGGCCGCACTCGAGCTCGAGAATTCTTCGTCATACTTGAAGACATACTTACCGCCCTGGACTACCAACCTTCCGTCGCTAATCAAACCATTGCGGCGATTCAGCACGCCTGGATAATTCTTCGCTGACTCTCTTTCGTTCAGAACTGCTTCGGATCCCGCGAGCACAACTAGCCCATTCGGCGTCAAATATCCCGTTGCAGTCACATCCTTGATCCTGCAAGTCAGTTTCTCTTTCTGTGCGTGCCTCTGCTCTTCCGTGACCGCTTTAACTAACGCCTCAACGCCCAGCACAGGCAAGACTTGCTGCATCTTCTCAAGAAAGACTTGCATGTCTTCACGATCGGACTCGGGAAGACGTGATCCGCTCCCTTGAGAGTTCATCACAACGAAACGGTTAACCTCTCTAGCAGCCGCTATTAGGTTGCCTTCCAAATATCGAATGTGTGCCTTCGTGAGATTGTCGTCTTTCGATACAAAGAAGACGATGTGATTCCAAAAGTCTGAGGCGGTGTGAAACTTCACCCGATCACGAATGCACTCCGCTTCGCCAACATAGAGGGCCGGGCGATCTGTTTGCGGATCGATGCCGGTTAGAAAGTAGACGCCGGCGCCGAATGATTCTTCTCGCTTCAAGACGTCGTCAAAGTCGCTGCGTGGGCCTGCAACCGCCTTTCCTGTCCAATTGGAGAGCTCCGCGGTCCGCAATCGCTTCGGATCACCGAACGGAAGAAAAATCCGAAGCGTTGCAGATGGCATCGAGTTTGGACGTCGAGAGTATTCTTGTTCTGACAGAATCCGCGCGCTACCGGTACGCTCAAGCAGGATGCGAAGTAGCTTAACGAATCCATGTGTTTTAAGAAGACCATTCGATGGGCCGACGCAAGGAGGCCCATCAGAACCGCTAACTACCGCCCATGAGGGGCCTTCGGCGCCATCCTACGGCTGCAATTTACGCATCCGCCCCTCTCAGCCCCGCCAGCTTCTGCCTTAACGTCGCCACCTGCCGCTCCAACTCCGTCTGTTCGATCCGCACGCGTTCCAGAATCTTCTCGCTCGATGACTTGATCGACTCGGCGGGGACGCGGATTTTTTCGAGGCCTTGGGCTGACTTCTCGATCGCGTTGATCGCCCGTTCGATCGCTTCGACGTCAATGTCTTCGCGGGCGTCGCCGCGGTGTTGTTCTACCACGCACGCGCGGGCAATCTCGATCGCCGCCAGCAGGTACGGGTCGGTCGATTGGTCCGCGGCGTCCCAGATCACCAGCAGGTCTTGCCCGAAGCGAGCGAGGGGCTTGGCGGACTCGGGCGCCGTCTGGCGGCTCCACACGAAGACGCCAAAATCGGCGCCGCGGTTCTTGCGGGCCGTCTCGAGTTCGTCGATCGCATTGGCGGGCGTGTAGCCGCGAGCCTCCTTCGCTTCGAAGACGATCCGCGCGCCGG
>JBGSJY010000319.1:0-1760 GCA_041741515.1 Pirellulales bacterium
CCTCGACGCGGGCGTCGGTGGCGGCGTCGAAGACTCCGCCCCACGGTTTGGCGGCCGCGGAATCGTCTGCCGAGTCGTCGGCGGGGCCGTTAGTTTCGTCTGCTTGGGCCACTTGCCCTTCCGCCTGGTGGGACTGCTACCAACGCAGGCGGGGGTCGCGTCGTTGCGGCACCATCAGCCTGCTCGATAGCCTCTCACCCTAGAAACGGCGGGGGCCACTGTCAACGAGCGGTAGGCAGTGGACGCCCAAGAATTAGGCAGTTGCTGAGCTGGCAGCGGGGGTTGGGGCGTTTAGGAGCAATCCGCGGTTTTCCGCCAACATCGCCGGGGAGCGGGCGAAAGACTGTTTGGTGAATGGTTTAGAATATCCAACGTTGGCAGTCCTACCTGCCCCTCCTTTAGGCCTCCTCTGGAGCCTGCCATGAACGCGTTCTTTGACATCGTTCGGCAAATGCCGCCGCCTTTCAACATGATCGTCCTGATCGTGGCCATCGGTTGCGGGGTGTCGCTGCTGACGGGGATCGTCAAACAGGTCCGTATCTTCGCCGACAACGAGGCCGACCGACGGCTGAAGCGAGAGATGATCGACAGCGGCCTCGGCGTCGACGAGGCCGAGCGGATCGCGTCGATGAAGGTCACTCACGACTACACGCCGGCGGCGAAATAGCCTGCTTTTACGGATCCTTCCGCCCTTTGGGATCGGCGCCATGAACGCTTCGGTTTTGCTGGCGAGCCCCGTGTCGGACTTCTTCGCGGACTTCACGCCCGATCAGCGGTTCGTGCTGGCGATCCTTGGGATCTCCTGCGCCACCGCGGTGGCGATCACGACAATTATCGCCGCCGTGGCGGGCTGGGCCGCCGCGCGTGAGCGAGAGAGCCGCTTTGAATTGACGCGCGACCTGCTCGACCAGGGCAAAAGCGCCGAGGAGATCGAGCGGATCGTCCGTCCGGCCCATGCGTTCACCCGCAGCATGCAGCACTGGTTCGGAGGGCGGTGCGGGAAGTCTTAACGGATAATTGGCACGACGGTTGCCCCTTCTCTTGATATCATGGTGACGCCGTCACCGAATCGCGCACGCCCCCGCCGCAGCCCCCCACCCGCTGCAATGCGTGCCCCGAGTAGCGCGCCCTGAGAAGCGCACTGAGAAATAGTCGTGCCGCCCGCTTGGCGCTGCGTCTCCCGCCTCCCCCGCCACCGCGGCCCCACTAGCGGACAGTCCCATGCGCCCGTTGCTGATTGTTTTGGCAGGCCTCTGCGCCTCGGTATCGACGTCGCTCGTTGTCTACGCGGCGATCCAGCTTGAGAAGAAGCCTTTCGTCGAGGTGCTCCAGGGGGCGTTGCTGCGCACCAACGCCGAGGAGATGACCCTGAACAACGCCCTGACGGAGGTCATGAAGATCAACCGCCTCCCCGGCAAGTCTCTTGAGGAGCGGCTTGAGGCCAGCGACTACCACGAACACGGTGACGTCTGGTTCTCGCGCCCCGACCTCTTCGGCCACGCCCAGGAACGCGCCAGCCGCATGGTGCGCCAGCAGCTCGATCGTTCGGGCCGCCCGATCCGGCTTGAGGTGCTCCGCGGGGACGACATGCCGACGCTCGTCTTTGTGCACCACGAAGACCGCGACGCCGCCAACCGCGTCGCCCGCCAGTTGGCCGCCGAGCTCACCGAAAGCGGTGTTAGGCAGTTGAACTAAGGCGAGCCGGGAGACGTCAGTCCCCGGAGTTGTGGTGGTACCCGCTTCACTCCGGGGACTGACGT
>JBGSJY010000320.1:0-5161 GCA_041741515.1 Pirellulales bacterium
GGTTACGCCGACGGCGCCGTCGGCCGCTTGATGGTCCGCAAGCCAGTGCGCGGCACCCGCGGCAGAATCGCTACGACCGGCATTCGCCAGCGCGACGGCCGCCCAGGCGATCGGTTCGCTCGCCGCCTCGCCATCGGGGTGATAACCACCGACCGGCGCAACCGCCAGGCGATCGATCGCGCGATCGATGGCGGCGGTTAGCCGTGCAGTAGGGAAGGCGGACATAAGAAGAGTATTGCCCGTAGCGGTGTGGCGTGGCGGTGGACTTTTCGTAGGGTCCGCTAGGCGGATCGTGGTTAGCGGCTTGAAGTAAGTAAGCCGCGACTCCACCGTGAATCTGTCGTGCGGTCCGCCCACCGGACCCTACGGAGGACGATTCGCAGAAAAATATTCTCGCCCAATTTGACTCGGCCCAAAGCTGACATAGGTTTGCGGTGAAGTCAGGGATTCACGCCAAGGCGACGCTTCTCTGACTCCCCTCCTCACCTCAACTCCTCCCCCCTTCCCTCCCCCCTTCAGAGCTTTTGCCCGCCGCCGCGCCGCGTGCGCTACGCCGGGATAACAGCAAGAGCCCGCCGCGTATTCGTCCACCGAGAAAGGCAAACCCGTCGCAAGGCGGGGGCGCAAAGCCGAGGGCCCCTTTTGTTCTGGGGCGGCCAGGCTGCCGATGGAACCCGCGTTTGTTTGTGACCCAAACGGCGCGGGCGGAATGGAAACACCTCATCAGGTTGATACGCGCTATTCCGCTTTAACCGACCAACGCGCGACGCCCGGCGGGCTCGCTCTAGGCCTTTGGGCCTGGAGGTCGCGAAGAGGTCAGCCATCGAGGGCTCCGACGCCCTCGTCACTAGCAGGGCCGCACCCCGCCAACCCAATCCGCGGGTCGAGCCCCTAATTCGAGAGAGAATTGTGATGAAGAACTTCGCTCAAAAGGTCCAACGGTTTCTCACCTCGGAAGACGGTCCCACGGCTGTCGAGTACGCGGTCATGCTGGCGCTCATTGTGATCGTCTGTTTGACCGCCATCCGCTCGATCGGCACCCAGGCATCGGCGACGTTCACCGACGTTGCCGGCCAGCTTGGCGGCGGTAGCTGATCCAGCAGCCCTGGCGACCCGGCCCTGCTAGCCCGGCGCATTCTATCCCACCCAGCCGGTCCCTTCGGGGGCCGGCTGGGCTTTTTTATGGTCCCGCCGGTTTTGACTGAAGGGATTCTCTCAGCTCGGGTTCAACCAGAGGGGGCCTCCCGGTTGGCGCCGGAGACCCTTCGCCGTCCGATCAGAACGATTATGCCAGGTAGCGAAACGACGCTGTCGGCTTTCACCTGACACGGCGTCCTTGACGGTGGGCTACGCTTCGACGGTTCGCCGATCCGCCCTGCCGGAGACGAGCCCCGAGCAACACCTCACAAGCCCCCACTCCTGAACACGCCTGCAGGCGGACGACCATGGATCTCGCTCACTTAGCAGACGCCCTTCAAGCCAACTGGCCCGTTTGGGTCGTCACCGTGACGCTGATCGTCGCGGCCGTCATTGACGGATTGCAGCTGAAGGTGCCCAACTGGATCACCTTCCCGATGATCCTCAGCGGCTGGGTCTACTGCTACACGCTCGGCGAGTACCCGGGCTGGGAAGGCCTGGTCTATAGCCTGATCGGCACGGCGGTTGGCCTCGGCCTCCTGTTGCCGGCATATGCGATCGGCGGCATGGGCGCGGGCGACGTCAAGCTGATGGCGGGCATCGGCGCCTGGGTGGGCGGCACGCACACGGCCTACGCCTTCGCGGTCACCGCTATCGTCGGCGCTGTCATCGCCATCGGCATGGTTCTGTACAAGAACCGTTGGGAGAAGCACCAGGGGCAGTTCTGGTCGATCCTCAACGAGATCCTCACGATCAAGGACCCCGACCAGCTCGCCGCGATCGCCAAGGAACGCAAGCCGCGGATGATGCTGCTGCCCTACGGCATCCCGATCGCCATCGGCACCATCGCCTACTTCGCATGGGCGGGGATGCTGGTGTGAGGGACGAGGGGTTAATGGGCTCGGGGCGAGGGAATCGTCGATAGTCCGAACCAATCGTGAGCTATTGGTTGAACAGCGGCGCAAGCTGCTAGCAAAAGCTGACAGCTGACCG
The DNA here is from genome assembly GCA_041741515.1 of Pirellulales bacterium. GTDB lineage: Bacteria > Planctomycetota > Planctomycetia > Pirellulales > Lacipirellulaceae > Botrimarina. Next base: position 2,131 of record JBGSJY010000320.1, read on the forward strand.
CTGACAGCTCCCTGTTATTCCTGGACCGGATGCGCCGGTCGTGCCGAAGTAACCGACGATACCCGTTTCATAGCGGGACGCCAGACGCTTGCACTTTAGGGTGAGCGCCGGTGCTACGTGGGGGGAACCACATGCGACCTAAATCGCTGATACTGCTTGCACTCGCGCTCGGCTGCGGCCTGGCGGCGTCGATCGGCATTAGCCGTGTCATGGACGCCAACGCCAACCGCCCAGCGGTGCAGCTTGAAACGACGCCCATCTATGTGGCGTTGCATAACATCAACCTCGGCGACCCGATCAACGCCGGGATGGTGGCCCTCGAAGAGTGGCCCGCCGACAAGGCGCCCAAGGGCTCGATCTCATCGCTGGAGAACCTCGAGGGACGCCGCCCGCGGACGACGATCGTCGCCGGCACGCCGATCCTTGAGGCCCAGCTCCTGGCGGTCGGCGAAACGGCCGACCCTGTCGCCAATATCCCTGACGGTTACCGCCTCTCGACCATCTCGGTCAACGCCGAGAAGGTCGCCGCCGGCCTCTTGAACCCGGGCGACCGCGTCGACGTGCAGTTGTTCATGGCCGCTAGTCAGCGTGACGGCGTTGCCGTCGCTACGACGCGCGTGATCCTGCAGAACATCCGCGTCTTCGCCATCGAGCAGGCCGTCCAGCGGACCGCCGAAGGCGAGGACGCCCGCGCCATCCCCAAGACGGTGTCGCTGTTGGTGACGCCCGAACAAGCCAGCAAACTCGACCTCGCCCAAAACCTGGGTGAGCTGAGCCTGATCCCACGGAACCCCAACGACGAGACGGCCTCGGCGATGGTGGAGGTGACGATCGAGGACATCCTCGGCACCCGCAGCGAGCGGAACACCCGCGTCGACGAGCAAAACCGCGAAGCGCCCAAGGCGAATAAGCCGAGCCTGTTCGATACGGTCGTTGGCATGATGAACCAAGCGGCGAAGGAAGTCCCGCCGTTCGAGATGACCATCGTGCAGGCCGAAGAGGTCTCGACGATGCAGTTCGATCGGCGGACCGGCGCGCCGCTGCGTGGCGACGGTACGGATTACGCGGGGGCACGTCCGAAGACGGTCGGCGCCCCTGTCAGCTACACCAGCGACGGGAAAATCGACTTCAACGCAGCGACGAAGGATGTCGGGGGCGACGCGACGCCGGCCGACTTCCCTGTCCCTTTGAAGTAGTTCGTCCCGCTGAGTTGGCGAATCGATCAATCGAGCGACAAGCTCGCAGCGACAGTCAGAGCAGTTAAGAGGGGGTCGGACGGACCAGGGATTGGTCCGGCCGAGCGTAACCAATCGGGGGAAGGCCGTCGCCCCGGCGATGGCCCAGGCGTCGCACTGCGGCGCCGCAACAGGAAAGTACAAGGATGTACGACCTCACCGCCAGTCAAACGCTTCGCTCGATGCGGGGCGTCCTCGCGCTCACGATGACTGCTGCCTGCCTTCTGGCGGCGCCCCGCGAGGCGCTCGGGCAGATGTCCGAAAACGGCTCGGTGGTGCGCCGGATCGAGAGCTCGACCGATCGGTTGGAGATCACGACCAACACCAGCCGGATCCTCACGCTCGACAAGAAGATCCCTAAGGTCCAGGTCAACAACCCGGAGCTGCTCGCCGTCACACCCCTCTCGGCGACGGAGATCCAGGTGTCGGCGAAGAAGCCCGGCGTCACCCAGGTCAATCTCTGGGACGAGGACGGCGAGATCCACACGGTGGACGTCTTCATCTATGGCGACGTCCGCGAGCTGGAACACGCCCTGGCGACGCAGTTCCCCAACTCGGCGGTCCGCGTCTACCGGTACAGCAACAGCCTCGTGCTGACGGGTTTCATCGACCGGCCCGACTATGTCGATCCGATCCGGCAGCTCGCCGAAGACTACGCCCCGAAGGTGATCAACAACATCGCCGTGGGTGGCGTCCAGCAGGTGTTGCTCCAGGTAAAGATCTACGAGGTCTCGAGGTCGAAGCTCCGCCAGCTCGGCACCGACTTCGGCTATACGAGCAATCACGGCTACTTCGGCACGAGCGTCTCCGGCCTGATCAACAACGTCGGCAACGCCGGCAGCAACCCGGTGGGCTTCTCTCAAACAGCGGCCGGCATCAAGGCCGTCGCCGACACTGCCGGTCAGACCGTCGAGTTCGCCGTCACCGACGGCAACGACGCGTTCTTTGGCTTTATCGACGCGCTGCAGCGGAAGAACATCGCCAAGATCCTCGCCGAGCCGAACATCGTCGCCGTTAGCGGCCGACCGGCCCAGTTCAACGAGGGCGGTGAAATCCCGATCATCGTGCCGCAGTCGCTCGGCAACGTGTCGATCGAGTACAAGCCGTTCGGCACGCAGGTCGATTTCCTGCCGATCGTGCTGGGCAACGGCAAGATCCGCCTTGAGGTTCGCCCGCGGATCAGCCATCTCGACTACGCCAACGCGGTGACGATCAACAACACTTCGATCCCTGCCCTGACGGTCCGCGAGGTCGATACGGCCGTCGAAATGAACAGCGGGCAGACCTTCGCCATCGCCGGCCTGATCCAGCAGCGGAGCGTCGGCTCGAACTCGGGCATACCGCTCCTGGCGGACGTGCCGATCATCGGCGCCGCCTTTCGCCGCGTTGCGAATGAGACCGAAGAAGTCGAGTTGCTGATCCTCGTGACGCCACAACTCGTTGATGCCATGGACCCGCATCAAGTGCCGCCGTGCGGCCCGGGCATGGGCACCGTCGCGCCGAGCGATTGCGACCTCTACGTCGATGGCAAGCTGGAAGTCCCCAACACGTGCGGCCCCTGTGTGAACGGTGCCTGCGGCTCGTGCCCGCCATGCATCGCCGGCGGGTTTCCCGGCCCCCCGCGGCAGCTGGTGAACGGCCCCGCCGGCAACGGTACGCCCCAGCAGTTCGGACCGCCGACCTACGGCACAACTCCCGAAATGGCGCCCTACCCCGCCGAGCAGGTCCCGGTCGAAGGCGGCGCCATGCAGCTCGAGGGGCCTAGCCTCTACGACAGCAGCAACGCGATCCCTGCC
>JBGSJY010000321.1:0-5691 GCA_041741515.1 Pirellulales bacterium
CGCGTAGCCGCCCCAGCGGCCGGCGCCGAGGTCGTAGCCCGTGACAAGCACCGCGTCACCCGGCCTAAGCTCGGGGGAGTCGCTGGCGACGACCGTCCCTGCGCAGTCGATGCCCGGGACGTGCGGCAGTTGGCCGACGACGCCGCGATGGCCTTGGCAAGCTAGGGCGTCTTTGTAATTGAGCGAGGAATAGTCAACCGCAATCAGGACCGCCGGCCCCTCGACGGCGGGCAGATCCTCTTCGAGCAAATACTCGACTTTTCCTTCGGCTTTTCCTTGCGCGACCTCACGAACGACCCACGCGGCAAACGGTCTCTGCGGTGTCGACATAGCGAGCAAGCGGTGTGAGGGACAAGCGAAACGTCGCTATCACGGCTATCAAATCGTCTTCGACTGAATTCGCGGATTCAACCTTTACGACGTGTCGGGCGATGCGTCATCTTAATGAATTGCGGCGGGCTCTTATGCCCCGCGATGCTTATCTACGGAGTGAAAACTATGGTGGCAGGACGCGAAGACCTCGTTGTGCGTGAGGCGGTGGGGCGACTCGGTCAGAGCTCACACCTGTTTCTGCGGCATGTTGAGTGCCATGTCGAAGAGGGAACCTTGTGCCTTGAGGGCAAGGTTCCCAGCTTCTATCTCAAGCAAGCTGCCCAGAGCCTGCTGCAATCGGTCGAAGGCGTCGAGCGCGTCGTGAACCGTCTGGAAGTCGTCAACTCGTACGGCGTCAGCTGCGCCGCCGATGAGGTCTGAGCCATGCGGCAGTTCGCCGGCACTGGCAGTTGGCGTCGATGAGCGACGTCCACGAGCGGCGTCAACGACCTGCGTGGGCCACTAATCCGTTGACTCGCCGTGTGCGGCAGCGCTACGCCGGCGGCATCTGCTGCAACTCGATCGGCAAGCGATCGATCTTCGCCGCGAGGATGAAATCGTTCTCCGACAGCCCGCCGATGGCGTGCGTCCAGAGCTCGACTGACACATTCCGGTAGCCCTCGATATGCAAGTCGGGGTGGTGGCCGTCTTGCTCGGCTACTTCGGCGCAGCGATTGAAGAAATCGATGCCGGCCATGAAGTTCTTCACGCGCCAGTCCTTGCGAATCCGCTGGCCCTCGTGCGTAAGCCGCCAGCCTTCGAGTTGGGTCAATTGCTCGCGTGACGAATCGAGCGTGCAGGGCTCGACTCCCCCTTCGCAAGGGAGGCACTTCTTCTTAACAAGTTCGGCGGGCGATTGCGCGGCCATCCGGTTGTCTCCAAGGGAACGTGGCGGAAGATCCCCGTCATCGTCTCGCATTCCGCGAAGAAGGCAACGGGCGCCGGCTGGGCGAGGACATTGAGATGCTCCGTTCGTTTCCTCCACGGCAGAGTGACAGTCCTGTGTCACTGACAACGCCAACTACTAAGTCTACCGTGGAATAAGCCCTGCGAACTGACGCGTAAATCACTGTAAAATCCGATCGTGCACGCTACGTGCATGGATGGAATTGGCGATTGCATACAGGATGCATCGGGCCGTGATCGAAGTCGTCAGCCTCCTTTGGCCACAAGTCCATCAATGCCCCGCTCCGCCTCACCCTCGTGGCCTTTGAGAATTCAGGTATGCCTCGACCTGGCCCTCGATCGGGAAGCGTACCACGTCCGTATCAACGTCGAGCCTGGCTTCACGGCGGTCCACCGTTACTCGCAAGCGAATCCGCCGGATGTTCGGATTGCCAGCCGCTGCCGCATGGACCTCGGTGAGCCGGCGATCCAGACGGTCGTCCTCGTCCGTTCATCGACCGACCCGCGGCCTTGCGAGTGCTGCCCGGCAACCCCCCGCAGCGTTGGTTGGCCAGCGCTGATGCAGGCGCTGCGGAAGGCGGCTGGACGGGAGGACGCGGACCGTGCCGGCGGGGGAGCTCTGTCGATGCTGACGCGGCGTGAACTGGAGGTCTTGCGGTTGGTGGGGTTGGGAAAGACGGTCAACCAGTGCGCCGATTCGCTGGGAGTCCGGCCCAGCACCGTCGGCAACCACAAGTACCGCCTGATGCGGAAGCTGGGCGTGACGACCTCGCTGCAACTGCTGCGGATCGCTGTCCGCAACGGGCTGGCCGACCTCCACGGGACCCACGACCTAGATCACCTGGGCGGCGGCGTCATGGGCCGTTAGGCTAGGGGAGTCCGCCTCCGGCACGCGTGAGGCCCGCCCGACTCTCCGCCGGTCTTATGCCCAAGTACGTTGTCCGCTACGGCTCGATGCGCCAACTGGGGGTTTTCGCCAGCCGTGGTCGCGACCTCTTCGCCCGGGGGCAGAAGGTGATCGCCCGCACGGGCCGCGGCCAGGAGCTGGGCGAGGTCCTCTGCGAGGCGACCGAGCACGTCCTCTCGCAGATGGGGCCCGACCCCCACACGGGCCAGATCCTCCGCCTCGAGTCGGCCGACGACCACGTCGAGATCCGACGCCTGCACAAGCAGGAAGTCGGCGAGTTCGACACCTGCAAGAACCGCATCGCCGAACTCGGCCTTGACATGCAACTGGTGCAGGTCGAACGCCTCTACGGCGGCGAACGCGTCATCATCTACTATCTGTCGGAGCAACGCGTCGATTTCCGCGACCTCGTGAAGGTCCTCGCCCGCGACTTGCAGACGCGCGTCGAGATGCGTCAGATTGGCGTCCGCGACGAAGCGAAGCTGCTCGCCGACTACGGCGACTGCGGCAAGCCCGTGTGCTGCAACACGCACTTGTCCGAGATGCCCCCCGTCTCGATGAAGATGGCGAAGCTCCAACGGGCGACGCTCGACCCGACCAAGATCTCCGGGCGCTGCGGCCGCCTGAAGTGTTGCTTGCGCTACGAGTACGACACGTACCAGGAGTTGCAACGCGAGCTGCCTCGGGTGGGTTACGACGTCATCACCCGCGACGGCAAGGCGCGCGTCCTCACGCAGGAGATCCTCACCGGCGAGCTGCTGGTCGAGACCGAGGACCGCCGCCGGATCGTGATCCAGGCCTCGGACGTACTGACGGTCGTCGGCAAGCCTGGCCGCGACGCCGACGGGCGACAGCCCTCCGACGCGGACGCCGAGTCACGGCCCTCGGCGCCACGGTCATCGCAGGAGGGCCGGCGCGGGCGACGTCCCCATGGCGATCGTCCTTCCGGCCCTACGGAGGAAGGCCCACCGCCCGCCGACGACAGCGGCGAGAATCCTTGATAGATTCTTAGCAGGTCGTCCCCAGACGCGTGCCGGGCGGATACACTGAGGGAGGTGGCCGTTCGTGCCCCTCCCGCCCCGGCGCCCCCTTCCTCATGCCTCTCAGCCCCGAGCGTCACGTGTCCGTCATGCTCGATCCGAAGCACCCTCTCGCTGAGCTGCTTCGTCGCGACAAGCGGTTCCATTTCGACGCGTACGTCTTCGTCTTCGACGCGTTGCGTTACGGACAAGAAGAGCTCGGCCTCGGCCAGCCCGATGAAGACTCGGAGCTCGAAGAAGACGAACTCGACGATCCCGACGACGAACGCCACGTCAGCGGTCAAGAACTCTGCCGCGCCATTCAGCAGTACGCGATCCACCAGTACGGTTTCTTGGCCCGCAATGTGCTCAGCCACTGGGGAGTCCACAAGACGGGCGACTTTGGCGACATCGTTTTCAATCTGATCGACATCGGCCAGATGCGAAAAACCGATTCCGACCGGCGAGAGGACTTCGAAGAAGTCTACGACTTCGCCGACGCGTTCAACGAAGACAATGTCTTCAGTGTCGATTCGTCCGACACCGACGACGAATGAGCGCTGCGCCGACCGACACCGCGCAGGAGGCCACGGCGCCGGAGACCACCGCGCGGGAGACCACGGAGCCTCGGCATCGCCCCCTCGGCTGGCAGGTCCCAATAGCCGCCGCGTTGCTGGTGTTTTGGATCGCCATGCTCGTATGGATGGCGTATCTTCGTTAGACGCTCACGGCCGTTGTAGTCGTAGACAGTTCCCACAAAGTGAGACCGAGAGCCCCCGGCTTCTCGCACTAGAACAACTTCTCCGCATCTCAATTTCTGAGGCGATTCGATGCATGCAATGAAGACTGCTGTCACGCTCGTCCTTACGCTGGCCCTCGCCGCGACGTCGCACGCTCAGAAGAGCTCGCCAAGCGTCGGCACGATGACAGACCGGGCGGTCGCCTTCCTCAAGACAAGCCGCGACGAGCAGGGCGCGTTCAGCCCGCACCTGGGCCCCGCCGTGACGGGTCTGGTGGCCACGGGCCTTCTCAAGCATGGCCGGAGCATCAACGACCCGCTGGTCGCCGACGCCGTTGCGTACGTCGCCGGCTTCGCCAAGCCCGACGGCGGGCTCTATTCCGAAGGCTCCAAGCACGGCAACTACGAGACCTGCATCGCCGTGCAGTGCCTCAAGGCGGCCGCTTCGGCGCCCGGCGCCAAGGAGGACTACGCCGAGACGATCGCGCAGGCGGAAAAGTACCTCAAGGGCCTCCAGTGGGACGACGAAGAGGGTCATGGCATTTCGAGCCCCAGCTACGGCGGCGCCGGCTACGGCAGTCACAGCCGGCCCGACCTCTCGAACACGTCGTTCTTGCTCGATGCGCTCCATGCACTTGGGCGTGGCGAGGACGACCCGGCCATCCAGAAGGCGCTCGTCTTCGTCAGCCGGTCGCAGAACCTCGAGTCGCCGTACAACACCACCGAGTTCGCCGCCAAGGTGAACGACGGCGGCTTCTACTACACGCCCGCCGCCGGCGGCGCGAGCATGGCGGGGCAGGACGATAGCGGCGGTCTGCGGAGCTACGGCTCGATGACGTACGCGGGCCTCAAGAGCATGATCTACGCCGGCGTCGACGCCGACGACCCCCGCATTCAAGCGGCGATGAAGTGGCTCCAGAAGCACTACACTCTCGAGGAGAACCCGGGAATGGGGACCTCCGGCCTCTATTACTACTACCACACGTTCGCCAAGGCCCTCGACGCCACGGGCAAGAAGACCTTCACCGACGCCGATGGCGCCGAGCACGACTGGCGCCAAGAGCTGGTCGCCAAGCTCGCTGAAGAGCAGCAGCCCACCGGCGCCTGGGTCAACGCCAACGAGCGCTGGCTCGAATCGGACCCGAATCTCGCAACGGCGTACGTGCTGCTAGCACTGTCGTACTGCGATTGAAGGAAGCGGTCAGCTATCAGCGGTTGGCTTTTAGCTTTCATCGGTTAGCCCAGGTTCTTGAACCTGGGTCGCCGCAGCCGACAAGAAGCTCTGCTGAGAGCCTGCGCGTCCGCTGGGGCTTCTTGTGGTTTCGCCACCTAGGTTCCAGAACCTGGGCTAACCGCTCCTTTCGGCCTTTGCCCCGCTCACGCCATCTGCTAGTTACCGCCACGGAACCGCTGCGCCCGTCGGGCGTCGTGACGTTCCGCTCCCTTTCGGTAACCTCTGCGTGAGCGTCGTCGATGGATCGCCAACGCTTGTTTGTTCGCCTTACCGCACTGGCGGCTGTCATTTCGCCGCTTGCCGCTCGCGCTGAAGAGGCGCCCCCCGCGCCGTGGGCCGCCAAGCCGTCGGCGTCGAGCGCCTCGGTCGCCGACTGGGCCAACCAGAAGTTCGCGCCGACGAAGTCCGCCGCTGCAACACCGGCGCCTCAGAACACCGCAACGAAAACGCCGGCGCCGTTCGACGCTTCGTTCTTGACCGCGCCTCCTGCGGCAGGTGATCGCTACGGCGCGCC
>JBGSJY010000322.1:0-18822 GCA_041741515.1 Pirellulales bacterium
GCCACGTCCGCTTGACGCAGCTTCTCGATGATCTGCTCCGTCGAATGCTTCGTCCGCTTCATCAAAGAACCTCCATGCCGGGGGACCGCCCAGCGCGGGATTCTCTCATTCAGAATGGCTCAGTTTCAGGGGGGAAGACCAGACAGCCGAGAAGCTCAACGCGCGAGTTGTTGGAAGAGCTGCAGGCTCTGGAGAAAAAGAAGACGCGGCGGAAGAGGCTGGGGCCCGTGTGATCGGCAGTCGAAAAGGGTTCTTGCTCAATCTTGGTGATGTCGATCGCCGGCACGCTGACTGAAGTGTTGATTAGTCAAGGAGTTAAGGCGAAGAACTCGTCAGTTGATGTAGGCATGCCAGCTAGCGTCGCCAACCGACGCCACGGATTGGAGTTACGTCCGTCTCATTCACCAAGAGTGAGCAAGACCCCTTTTCGACTGCCGATCACAGGCCCGCCCACCCACAGCTTCGATTGATTGCTTCCACAGTTGGTTTCAGCTCAGCCATCTTGGCAGCCTTAACGCCACCACCGGAGTCAAGATGCCCGGCACCACGGTATGTCGGCTGCCCATGCGCCACGCTTAAAAATCCCGCGCACGGATCGGGTTCTGGCACCCGGCCGCGGGAGCGAGGGGAACTACAAGGTTCGGACACTAGCGTGTCCATCCGACGAATGACTCGGGCGAGGAAGACAGGTTGGTATGGCAATCGCTGTCTACTCCGCTACTTAGCTGCATACTAGCCCAGCTCTCCAACCGTCCGAGCTCCCAGATGGCAACCACTCTTATTACCGGCGCGTCATCGGGCATCGGCTTGGAACTAGCGAAGCTTTTTGCAGGGAGCGGCGACGACGTCGTCTTGACCGCCCGAGACGAAGGCAAGCTCAACAACCTCGCCGGAGTAATCCGCGAGCAGCATGACGTCGGCGCGACTGTGATTCCGTGCGATCTGGCAAAGCCAAGCGGTGTTGACGAACTCTGCCACGAGCTATTCATGCGGTCGATCCGAATCGATACCCTCGTGAACAATGCCGGCACTGGCGCACTGGGTCCCTTCGCGGAGCTTTCTGCCGATCGGCAAACCGCCATGGTGATGCTCAATGTGGTCGCCTTGACGCGACTGACTCGGATCCTGCTTCCGGCAATGATCGACCGAGGTCGTGGCGGCGTCCTCAACGTCGGATCGATTGCGGCCTACCAAGCGGGTCCCAACATGTCGGTCTACTACGCGACCAAGGCCTACGTCCTTTCCTTCACGGAGGGGCTTCGGGAAGAGCTCGCCGATTCGGGCTTGCACGTGACGTGCCTCGAACCGGGAGCGACCGAAACCGGTTTCGGAGAAGACTCGGGGATGAACCAGCTTGGAATGTATGCCTCGTCCGTTATGCCCGCCGACGCCGTTGCCAAGGCGGGCTATGAGGGTTACCGCCACAACGAGGACATCGTCATACCGGGGTGGAAGAACCGGCTGCTAGCAACGTCGACGAGCTTGCTGCCGCGATTCGCAACCCGAAAAATCATGGCCCAGCTTCAAGGCGCTTGAGCCGATCAACACTCACCCCCACCAAGCGAGCCTGAGATGACCATCGCCAGCGTCAATCCCGCGACTAACTCAACTGTGTGCCGCTTCGAGACACTCAGCCGAGACGAGGTTCTCGCCGCAGTTGATAAAGCTCATCAGGCATACCTCGACTGGCGGAAGACGAGCTTCGAGGAGCGCTCGCGGAGCCTGAACCGATTTGCGGAACTGCTACGGGAGGACGCCGACGGCTTCGCCAAGACCATCACGCTCGAAATGGGGAAGCGACTTTCCGAGAGCCAGTACGAGATCGAGTATTGCGCGAAGATCGCTGAGTTCTACGCGAACGGCGCCGAGCAATTCTTGGCCGATAAGCCGCTGGATGTCGATGACGCCAACGCGTATCTCCACTACGAACCCCTCGGCGTGCTCCTCGGCGTCATGCCTTGGAACTTCCCGTTCTATCAAGTGGTGCGTTTCGCTTCGCCCAACATCATGGCGGGCAACACCGTCCTCATAAAGCACGCCAGCAACGTTCCAAAGTGCGCCGAAGCGATTGAAGACCTCTTCACTGAGTGCGGGCTTCCTGGCGGCGTCTTCACCAACCTCTTGATGCCTAGCGAGTTCGTCGAGTCGATCGTTTCCGACTCGCGCGTAAGGGGAGTCTCGCTGACAGGGAGCGAGGCCGCAGGGGCCGCCGTCGCTGCTTTGGCTGGCGAGAACCTGACGCCTAGCGTGCTAGAACTCGGCGGTAACGACCCGTTCATCGTGCTCGACGATGCCGACATCGAGAAAACGGTGAAGTTGGCTGTCAAAGGGCGAACGGTCAACGCGGGCCAGTCCTGCGTCGCCTCGAAGCGATTCATCGTCGTGGAGTCGGTCGCCGACGAGTTCTTGGAGCAATTCAAGGAGCAGATGTCCCAGCTCCAGCTTGGGGACCCGATGGACGAGGCGACAACGCTCGCCCCGCTTTCGACCGAAGAAGCGGCAGTCAACCTGCTTGAACAAGTGCAATCCGCCATCGACGCCGGCGCGACCGTCGTACTGGGGGGCGACCGCCCTGACCGTGAGGGTGCTTACTTCAATCCAACGATCCTGACGGACGTCACGGAGGACAATCCGGCGTTCGACCAAGAGTTGTTTGGGCCGGTAGCAACGGTTCATGTTGTTAAGGACGAAGCCGAGGCGATCGAACTTGCTAACCAGTCGTCTTATGGCCTAGGGGGAAGTGTCTACACCGCCGACATCGGTCGTGGCCGTCGAGTCGCCGAGGCGGTTGAGACCGGGATGATGTTCGTCAATCAGCCGACGAAGTCGCAAGCCGAACTCCCCTTCGGTGGCGTCAAGAACTCTGGTTACGGTCGCGAGCTGTCTCACCTGGGGATCCTGGAGTTCGTCAACAAAAAGCTTGTCCACCTCGGGACGAAGTGACCGTGATCGCATCGCTAGTCGCCGCTCCCCGTTCCGGATCGCTGAACACCAACGCTAACCAAGGACGATACGACGATGACCGCTCAGGCAGCACAAGCGACCCGTTCGCGACAGATCGAGCTTAATTCTCGCCCCAACGGCGTGCCGAAGGGGAGCGACTTCAAAACGACAACCACCGAGATCACGGCGATCGCCGATGGTGAGTTCTTGGTTAAAAACCTCTGGATGTCGGTAGACCCCTACATGCGGGGTCGCATGAAAGCGGGTGATAGCTACGTCCCGCCCTTCGAACTCGGTGAACCACTGGAAGGTGGTTGCGTGGGCGAAGTCGCCGAGTCACGACACCCCGACTTTAGCGAGGGCGATACCGTTCTGGGCAACCTCGGGTGGCGAGAGTACTGGAAGTCACGAGGGGAAGACGTGATGAAGGTGGATCCGGACCTCGCTCCCGTCCAGGCCTACCTCAGCGTTCTCGGGATGACGGGGATGACCGCGTGGGTCGGGCTCAACAAGATCGCTCGCTTGCAGGCGGGCAGCACCCTGTTCGTCTCAGCTGCCTCTGGCGCCGTTGGCTCCGTGGTCTGTCAGCTCGCCAAGGCGAAAGGTTGCCGTGTGATCGGCAGCGCGGGCAGTCCCGAGAAGCTGGACTGGCTGAAAGTGTCTGCTGGCGTCGACGCGGTCATCAACTACAAGGAGACCGATGACCTCGTCGGCGAGCTAAGTCGACACGCTCCCGACGGAATCGACGTCTACTTCGACAACGTCGGCGGTGACCACCTCGAAGCGGCGATCGAGGTGATGAGCAACTACGGCTGCTGCGTCGAGTGCGGCATGATCTCGACGTACAACGCAACCGAGCCAACGGCGGCGCCGCGCAATCTCTTCAAGGTCATCGGCAAGCGGATCCGCCTGCAGGGTTTTATCGTTCGCGATCACATGGACTCCCGCGACGAATTTATCGGCGAGATGGCTTCGCTAATCGAAGCCAAGAAGGTCGTCTGGGAAGAGAGCATCGTCGAAGGACTTGAAAACGCGCCAGAAGCTTTTATCGGTCTTTTCGAAGGCGAAAACTTAGGCAAGCAACTCGTGCGTCTTCAGTGACACTCAGTAGGCGCCGCTGCTTCACGCGAACGCTCCCCGATGGCTCTACCATGCCCGTCGGTGTGACTTCCGGAGTCGAGACTGAAAAAATTCCACCGGCTGGAAGCGGCCTTGTCGAATTATCCCTGAGATCGCGGAGTAAATCATCGTTGAGTGGAGTCGTCTCTCTTCAACCGACGGAGCGAAGCGACGCCAGCAGCTGCGAGCGTGCCAAAGAAGCTCGCCTACAGGTGAAAAATTGGTCGAAGTACAACGAGTCGCTCGTAAGCCGGAGCGACATCACCGTTTGGTTCTACGATGAGGTGATTGACGCCTGGGAGCCCGAGAACGCGGAGAAGCGAGTGGGCCATCCGTTCGCCAACAGTGACTTAGTCATCGAGATTCTGAGGTGGGACCACCTTCTGAGCGTACGATGCCCGTTCAACTGCAGGCAGTGGCGACGACCTCAGAGGCTGGGCGGTCATTTCGACCGCGGGAAGATCGCCCTAGTCGTCACGCTGCTTCGGGGTGCGATACGGGGACGACGCGGTCGGTCCAAACCTCCTTCGGCCATAAGCGTTTCGGTAAATTCCGACCTACGCCAAACCTGCGGAGGCTTCATCGTTCGACGCAGCTTTGGGTGGCCCCAGAAACTGCGGTCGGTGGACATCACCTCGTTCAGTTCGGCTCCGGTCAATTTGCCGAGGCTGGACCACCATCAGCGAGTTTGGGCCGTCGCGAAGTCGCTGAAGTGGCTGTTTGGCGAAGGCGCCTCTGCGGCTTGTCTGGAATCATCGCCGTGCTCGGCATTGGGATTGAGCAGCAGAGGCAAGCCGCCAGGGCGTTCTATCGGCGGCGGTTTCGCTTGGATTTTCTTGCGTTCTGCTTACGCTTCTGGTCATGCAGTCTCTTCGCCCGGTTTCGCTCCCACATGAAATACTGCTGGAATACCCATCCCAGGAACCCTTCGGTTTCCTCCCAGACCGTTCGCAGTTCTTGCAAGCAGATCGCCGCCTCTTCGGGGCTGCCGAGGGCGTAGGACTCCGGCATCATCGGCGGCTCGTCGGACTGCAACAGCGTCATGACGTGGTCGTTGCCCTTGAAGGCTGCGCAAATCGCCTTGTTGGCCTTGGGAGAATTCCCGCCACCGCGAAACTCGACGAGCGCCTTCATGTACAGCCACAAGGCCGACTCTTCCCGGTAATGGTCGAGCACCTCGATGGCTTCGGCATCGCGGTCCTGCTCCAGCAGCAACGGGACAATCTCGTAGCGCACGCCTTGGTTGTCGTTGGGATTGAGCCGGAGCATCTCGCGGTATTGCCCGATCGCTTCGCGGGGTTGGCCGGCGTCGGTAAACGCAACGGCAAGGCCATGGCAGGCGCGCAGGTAGGGTCGCGTTTCGTGGAATCCCCAGAACTGGCCGGCCAGTTCCTCCATTTCCTCGCCCAGCGTGTTGGCCGCCGCTTGCTTGGCGTTCTCGAACAGCTCGATGCGCGCATCGACGGCACGCGTTGACTCGGCGACCAAGATACTGGCTTCGACGTGAGTCGCGTCTTCCGCGAGCGCTGCCCGGGCCAGCAGAACCCGGCGTCTGCCAAAGCTTCCGAGAGCCTCTTGATATAGGGCGTGTGCCCGCTCGGCAGGCGTGTTTCTTGGCAACGCGATGTCGTCCACGCTGCGGCCGGTAAACCGTGCGTTGATAGCCTCGTTCAACTCGTCGAGGTCCATGCCCACACCGGCGGAGTCGATGAAGTCGTGCATCTGACGGACAAGGATCTCGTGGCCACGCCGGTCGGGCATCTTGCCCCGCCGGATCCACTCAGCGCGGTCGGGCGGGTCGAGTAGGTTGGGAATCGAGAACCCACACTTCTTACGTTTCCCCGACACTTGGGTCAACTTAGTCCATCTCCCCGTGTCAAGCTCCTCTTCCGAAGTCTGGGCGAGCCCTTTGAGGACGATCGTCAGGAATTTAACTTCCTCGGGCGTTGGCCGACGCGATTCGTCAGCTGAGGCGCCAGAAAAGAAGTTGATGTCGGGGAACGCCTCTCCCGTCTCGAGCGGCAAGTCCAACTCCTTCCAGAGCGCGACATCATCCGACACCACCTCGGCGAGGCTTACGTAGGTGAAGCTGAACAGGCTCAATCCACGCGGATCGACCTCCTGGGCCATCAACGCGTAGTGGTCATCCGGCTGGTTGTAGAAGCCGAGCCCGTAGCTCTGGCCGCCGGACCCCAAGAGGACAGCGTGCTTGAGATTCCGCAGCGGCCTCGGCGATTCGATCTTGATCAGGTCGGTGTCGTCCAGCAGCTCCCACAGCTTGGCCCGATAGAACTCGGCGGCCGCGGCGGCGAACTCACGCACCTGGTCATCGCTGCATCCCGCTTCTCGCAGAGAGGGCAACGACGGCGACACAGCGGACGGGAAATGCCCAGCCATATCCGCGATGAGCTCGTCCCAATCGTCCATCTTGGCTCGGTAGTGCACAACGGTTCCCGAACCATCGAGGCGCTTGCTGAGTTCGTAAGCAAACTGCCGGTCGTTGCAGTCGATCTGCGAGGGACGGTAGGGGAATCCTTGCCCTTCGGATAGCTCGAGCATGGCCTCGACAAACTGGTCGAAGGCGTCTTCCGCGTCGGCCAACAGGGGCTTGACGTTCACGAGATCGCTCGGCACGCCCCGCCATAAGATGAGGCAGATTTGGCTGGACGCTTCCTCCGGCGGGATCTCCATCAGATCGGCCAGCTTGGCGACCCCGCCCTGCCAAGCCTCCTCTGGATTCACCGGGAGGGACAGAAACTCCTTCAGCGACTGACCATCCATAGCTGGCCCTTCCTTCGCAGAGACACGGCGCCGAGAAACACAAGCCGGAGACGCCAGCTTAGCACTGCTCGCTTGCACGGTGAAGCCGTTCGTATCGCAAGAGGGGACCGCTCTGTGTCCACGTTCTTGGCGATTTCCTCGTGCTTGTGCAGTCAGCGTGAGAAGCCTTCGAACCTGCGTCGGGTGGACCCCCCTCGGCGCAATGAGAATTGCCAGAACTGCCCGAGGTGGAATTCACCTCTGCGGGAACTGGCATACTGAATCTTGCCTGAAGATGGCCTCGTCGACCGTATGGGACGGCTCTGTCGCATTCGGTTGAATGTTATTCCAGCAATCCGCGTTTCCTCAACGCCGATTTCATTCGATTGAGCGTTGGGTGCTTCTTGGCAAGATGAGCGGCGTGCTTGCGCGTGAGCTGTTCGCCGCCAGCGTCCGCCAGCGCCTCCCGCAACTCATCGAGCACCTCGGCCGCCGCTTCGTAGTTGTCCGTTCCGCGAGCGGCGACGAGTTCCTCAGCTTTGCGGAGCCATTTCCTCGGCTCGTCAACCATCTGCTTCATCCGTTCTTTCCGTTCCCGAGCCTGTTTGGCCGCTTTGCGATTCTCGGCGGCAACGAACCGCTTTTGTTCTCGTTCGTGCTCGGCTTGGCGGAGCTGGGCGGCTCGATCGAGCAATTCTTGACAGTTTCGGTTTGTGGCGACGGTCGGCCAGACCGAAGCGCTCGCTGCTCCAAGGATGCGAGCAATCGTTGCCGATCTGACCGCAGTCGCTTCTTCCGAGAGCAGTGCGCGGAGCAGTGGCTTAGCGGCTTCTTCGCTCTGGGACTCCACCCACTGCTGGATCCGTTGCTCTGGAGAAGCAACGTGGGGGGCTTCTGCCGAACCCTCGGCCGCAGCGCCCAACAAGTGCGGTTCGAGGCCAAAGAACTCCAGGAAGGGTTGTGCGTCGCCGGCAATCTCGGCGAGCCCGTCAGGCACGGGAGGTTCTTTGGCGTCGACGGAGTCGTGCTGTCCATCGATCACCGCAGCGAGCCAGAGCAGGTAGAGCACTCTGAGGTCGCCGGCCATCAGCCGAGTGCGAAGCTCAACCATCGCCCGCATGCAGGGTTCGAACTCCCACATCTCATCGAGTTCGCCCGCCTCATGGTACGGGGCCACGGTCAGCACGCCCCCGCTGCCACGCCGGTCTGGCGCCCACGAGAGTCCCTCACCGCCGATGTAGTTCGACCAGACGTCCTCCGCGAACGGCAATCCCACTGGCAGCCGGAAAGCGGCCGTTCGAATTCCGAAGTTGGCGTAGTGAAGGTGGACGTCGTAGCCCCTTCGGAGCATTCCGTTCACGTCACCATGAAAGTCTCCAAAACGGTACTCATTCTGAAATGACCAGCGCGAGATCTCAGCCCGAGTTGACTGCTTTCGGGCGTAGGCTAGCTCGCGGTCGGTGAGCGGCCGGTCAACCGCTTGAAACTCGATGTACTGGTACTCGCTCACCCGTGGACCTCCTGTCGAGATATCAGCGGCTAAGGCGTCAGGGGAATTGCCTCAATCGTTCCTTGCGAAGAGCTCCTCAAACAACGCGCACCCTCGGGCCAACCCCTCGGGCGTCATGACCACGGACTTTGCCTTGGAGACGAGGTCGCCCAGGAGGCCCTTTTCATGAAGACGGTTAAGGGCGTCCCAATCATGGCCCTTCCAGGCGCGGGCCCCAAACTCGTCTTCTTGGTGCGTGGTCAACGTGAGGAGTGCGAGAACGGCTTCATCGACTCGGTCGGTGTCGTATGGCATGCGGTGTCCCTCTCACCAGGGCAAGACGCGGTGATCCGCGGCCAATTCTAACACCCGGCGCCAACTGAGAAAGCTCACCGATAGCCGAGAGTCTGAGGCTCGCAAACCTGCGTCGGCCCAACACTTCTCCGCGGCTTTCGACATCCGCCAAACCTGCTGAGGCTTCATCGTTCTCAAGCGATTTAAGGACCCGACGCTCTTATTGGATGGCGGGGTGTAGCGTACTGAGTACGCCCCCTCCCTGGCTCGCGAGGGCCCTCTTGTCCAGGCAGTTGACCGGCTAAGGCGTGTCTGCCGATGTCGATACCACCTGTAATGGGAACGAAGCAAACTGGCGCCTTGCCGCTATCGCACACCCCACATGTCACAGGCGCGGATCGACCGGCTCGCTTTCCAGAGCGAGTACGCCAAACACGCATTCGTGGACCCGACGGAGCGGCTCGCGGCGTACGAAGCGCTCCAAGGCTTCGATTCCAAGGGCGAACTCCCGGAGGGCGAGCGATCGCTTGGCGCCAAGGCCGCGGCTCCGAAGTCGAGCCAGGTTGGCCTCGCTGTCGTAGTCGGGGCTGTAGATGATCCGCAGGTACTCGCGGCCGCGACACTTCACGGCGGGCTGCAGGAGGCCTTTCTTGCCGCGGGCGATGAAGTCGAGTGGTTTGACGACCATCCCTTCGCCGCCCGCCTCGGTCAGCTCGACCCACCACCTTGTCGCCCCCGCAACTTGCACGGGGTCGGTCACGTCGATCACATGATAGGGCGTCGCCAGCAGCACCTGCAGATCATGCTTGCAGACGCTCGCGAGGGTCTGCATATGCCACTCGTGGTCCTTGCCAACGTGGACAGCTCCCTCGGTCGCCAGCACGTGGAACGGAGCGAGCTTGTAGTCCTCGACCGACTCGACAGGCCAGCAGTAGTTCCGATAGGCGTTGACGAATTTCTCGGCCGATTCTTCACGTTGGCGGTAGGTCTCCGCTAATCCCTCGATCAGTTCCCGCTGTTCGCCCTTCAGCCTTTGAGCCCCATCACCCAGAGCTTGGATAACCGGCGGAAGCGCCGATCTGGCTGCTGAACCCACTGCAGCGTACTGTGACTTGACCAGCTCTTGGGCCTTCGCTGACCACGGCATCAGCTCGCAATCGAGGACGACCCAGGTCGTCTTGTACTCTTCCCAGAAGTTGGCTGCTGACAGAGCGGTTCGCACCCGATCGAGGAGAGCGGCCTCCAGCGCCAAGTCATTGAAAAACCGGCGGCCGGTCCGGGTAGTGATGACGCCCGCTTCGCCGTCCACTCCAAATCGCTTCGCAGCGGCGTCTCCGTCGCGGCAGACCACGACCACCGCCCGGGAGCCCATGTGCTTCTCTTCGCACACCACCCGAGGCACACCCTGGTTGCGGAAGTAGCCGAAGGCCTCCTCGGGGTGCTCGAGGTAGCCTTCCTTCGTGCTGGTTTCCGAAGGAGACATCGTCGGCGGCAGGTACACCAACCATCGCGGATCAGTTGCGAATCGGCTCATCACCTCCAGCGCAGCCGTGCCGTTCTCTTCACGGATCGTGATGTTTGGCCGCAACCGGGTCGAGATGATGAGCTTGCCAGTGACATCGGAGATTTCCAACAAGTCGTCGTTCGCCTGCTGAGACGACAAGGACGGCGACTTGTCGTCATCGGAGAGGAACGGCCGGGCCGGCTCGCAGTAGGTCTGCTTGGCCTTGATGGAGACCGTTTCGAGCTCGGGATAGCGTAGCGCCGTGAGGGCGCCGCCAAAGACGCAACCGGTGTCGATGTTGATCGTTTTGTTGAGCCACTCGGCCTCGGGGACGGGCGTGTGGCCGTAGACGACCATCGCGTCGCCGCGGTACTCCTTGGCCCAAGGGTAACGGACCGGCAGGCCAAACTCGTCGGTCTCGCCCGTCGTCTCGCCGTAGAGAGCGAACTCGCGGACTCGCCCCGAGCCGCGCCCTTGCATTGACTCCTTCATGCCCGCGTGGGCGACGACAATCTTGCCGTCGTCGAGCACGTAGTGGCTGACAAGGCCATCGAGGAACGCGGACAACTCCTTGCGGAAAGCGTCTTGCTGGTCCTCGGCGACCGCCTCAATTTCCGCCATCGTTCCGGCGAGGCCGTGAGTGAGCTGCACGTCCTTGCCGCGCAGCTTACGGAGCAGTTTGGCGTCGTGGTTCCCGGGGACGCAGATCGCCGAGCCGGCCGACATCATGTTCCGCACGAGGCTCAGCGTGTCGAGCACCCGCGGGCCCCGGTCCACGAGGTCGCCGACGAACGCCGCCTTGCGACCATCGGGATGCGCGTAGCAGTAGTCGGTCCAACCCGGACCTGGGTCCACGACGGGATGGAGTTCGTAACCCAATTGGATGAGCAGTTCCTCGAGCTCGTCGCAGCAGCCGTGCACGTCGCCGATGAAGTCCAGCGGGCCGTGCTCGTCACGCTTGTCGTTCCAAAGCGGGACCCGTTCGATCGTGACCGCCCCGACCTCGTCGGGCGACTCCAACCTGAAGATATGGCGAAACCCCTCGCGCTTGAGGCTCTTCAGCGAACGCCGCAGTTGTGACCGTTGATGGCGGATCACGTGCGGACCGAAGTCGCGATCGGCACGACCCCGGTTCCGCTGCTGGCAGATTTCTTCCGGCAAGTCGAAGACGATCGCCACCGGCAACACGTGATGCTCACGAGCCAGCTTGACGAGGGACGCCCGCGACTCCTGTTGGACATTGGTCGCATCCACCACCGTCAGCCGCCCCGCCTCTAGTCGCTTAGCGGCGATGAAGTGCAGCACGTCGAAGGCGTCACCCGTCGCCGCTTGGTTGTTCTCGTCGTCGCTGACGAGGCCGCGGCAGTAGTCGCTCGACAGCACCTCGGTTGGCAGGAAGTGCTGGCGCGCGAAGGTGCTCTTGCCGGACCCGCTAGGGCCGACGAGGACGACGAGGGAGAGGTTGGGGATTGAGATACTCAGTTCTATTCCTCTTTTCCGTCGAAGAGTCGAGCGGTGACCACTCGGGTTGGACGAGCACATTGTCCAGAGTTCGACCAGTGTGCGAACTCTCGGTAGAACAGCGGGGCAACTCTCATCGCTGGCCCTAGCATTTGCCGGCAGGCCGTATCACACGCAAACACCAGCGGTTCTCGGTCGAAGTCTGCCGATAGTTTCGTCAGCCGTGATTCGAGGTCTTTATTTGACTGACGATGAAAGAGGCCGGTTCCGTAAGTGATGACATTGATCAGCTCCTCATTGGTGATGTCGGACAAGTTGCCAAGTTCGGGCACCATCGGCGTAGATACCAGGAATTGCTCGAATCGTTTGAGTTCATAGTCGATCCAAGTACGTTTAGCCCCGTTCTCAACTTGGGAGAGAAAGAGAGAGACGGCGTGTCGGAAGGTATTGTCTTTCCACATCACAAACTGACGGATTAGAGCCAGAGCGGACGTTGTGCTATCAAGGTCTGGACCTTCCAGCGAGTAAGGACCGGCTTTTCCAGTGAAATGAAGCCGTAGCGGGCTGGACCACCATCGACTTTGCTGCAAGATGGTTACGCACTGGATGAAGTGGACAAAATCGTTCGACGCCTCAACGCTCCACTCGGAGGGGGCACGCATGTCCGAGGAGGGCCGTCGTAGGATGCTATCGACATCTCCCATCACAACCGGGTTCGCAGCTCCAGTCCGCTTTGAAATCAAGTCCGTCAGTTGCAGTTGACTCTCATTCTCGTCTTCGAAGTAATCCGGAAGGCAGAAGCTAGATAGTCTTCCACCTCCGGGCTGAGCAACCGCTGCAAGGAGATTCTCGTGCTCCTCTGCCGAAACCTCTCGGAAGAGATGTCGGTACTGCGGCAGCAGGCCGTGTTTGCTCGAATCGTTCAGAACTGAAGTAACCAAATCCTCCTCTCCATCCGACTGGCATAGCGAAGCATCGAAGCAAACCCGCCGCCGAAACATCTCCCGTGTTTGGGAGTTAATGCACTGGATGCCCCAGGAGTAGAGACCCCGGCGTCGCGTCGGGGTTTCGGGGCTGGATCTGGTGGCGGAGACACCCGTATTTCTTAGTCGGAGTAAGAGGCTTTCCAATGCCCTCTTCGCAGACGGATTCTCCGGCAGCGTTGACTTCTCCATCGCCGCTTCCAACTCCGCGACAAGTCGCTCGTACTCCCGCTCGTGGAACTCGATGTCGGATTCGTCGAGCCTCCCCTTCTCTGGGCCCGCTAACTTTCGCTCGACTAGCTCGCCGAGGTACGGCAGCCTCGCCGTCTCGTTGAGCGCCAGCAGGTGGGCTTCGACCTCGCCGGTCCGCATCAGGTGGATGCCGGTCAGCAGTACGCGGTAGACGTACAGCAGCGGCTTGACCCGTGGCGACTCCCCGTACTTCTCGATCGGCTGGCGGAACAGCTTCCACTGGGTTGCGGCGAACCCAAGGTAGTGGTGGCCGTGGAACTTCGTGATGCAGTCCTTGGCGATGGCCTTCAGCTCTTCGTGTTCGGGCGTCGTGTGCACGACCAGTGGCGAGAGCAGTTGCTCCAGCACGTAGCCGTTCTTCTTCAGCATCAGGCCGAAGAATTTCTTCGCGTCATGCGTCACGAGGTCCATCTCGATGCCGTCGTGGACGCCCTCCTTCTCAACGGTTTCTTCACCAGGATCGAGGCCGACCAACTGTTCCAATGGCAGCAAGTGCACGCCTCGTAGGTCGAAGTCGGAGTCGGCCGACGGGAATCCATACAGGTGAGCCCCGCTGACCGTCGTGAAGACGAGCGGGTACGGGTGGGCGTCAACCTGACGACGCAGTTTGTCGTAGTCAATCGTTTGAGCGTTCATGGTCTTTTTTTCTAACGCTCCGCGTCTGCAAGCTTCTTTCGGCGTTTTAGCGGCGTCACCAGTTCTACAGTGTGGCCGTCGCAATCCCTCACGACTGCCCGTCGACCCCACTCGGTATCCGTTGGTTCGGTCAAAATGGTTGCCTTCTCTCCTCGAAGCGTCTGAACCACGCCGTCGACGTCTTCTACTCTGAATCCGATGCGAGTCCGCTTTGTGTCATCCATTTCGTCTTTCTTCGGATAAATCTCGAAGACGAAGCCTGCGGCATCTGAGGCGTAGTGTTCTGGGCCTTTGCCGTGTGAGTGCAACTCAAACCGCAGCCCTATCGTCTGATAGAACTCCGCCGCTCGATGGATGTCGTCGGACCGGATGACAAGTAAATTTGCGACTGGCTGTGCGGCAACCTTGTCTGTCACGGCAGCTCCTCCGCCACGGCCAACCGCCGTGCTCTTACCAACAAATCGTTTGATCGTTCATAGTCCGGCCGCTCCGGCAGGTCGGTCTTGGATAGCGCCCGGTCGAACTCGGCGTGCAGCTCCTTCCGCCACGCCTCGATGTCGTCCCAGGGCATCGCTTCGTTCTTGATCGCGAAGAGCCGCTCGCGGTGCTGGCCGACATCGACGGGCACGAACCCTTCGCGGAGCACATGGATGCCCGACAGCAGCAGGCGGATCAGGTGCATCACGTGCTTCGGCTTTATCTTGCCCTGGTTGCGGAGGTCGGCCTGCATTCGCTTGAACTGCGACATCACATAGCCGTTGTACGTCGAGTACACTAGCCGCGAGAGGAACGCTCCGCGCATGGCGAGCAGCTCCTCGGCGAGCGGCGTGGCGTGCTCGACCAGCGGCGTGTAGAGGCACTCGAGGATGTTCGGGTTTCCCTTCAGGGCCATGACGAGGAACTTTTGGAGCTCCCAGTAGCACTCTTCAGAACTCTCATTCTCTAGCTGGTCCGGCACGCCGTAGAGCGACCAGTGCAACTCGGCGGGAGGCAGGTAGACGCCGCGGCGGTCGGTGTCCGAATCCTCGGTTTCGAGCCCGAACGCCCGCGAGCCGACCACGCAGCGGTAGATGACGCGGTCGAAGAGTCCGTGGGTTGAAAGGGCTCGGCTGGCGTCGTTGATCGCCCCTTCCTTGTACTGGGCGAGCAGCATGAGCTGGTCGTGGTGCAAGGCCGCCTCGTAGTCATCGACGAACCGCACCCGGTAGGAGTGCTGCCGATCCCGCGGCGACCGCACGACCACGCCCACCGCTCCCGCCGGGTGGACGGCCTGGCCGTGAGCCCCCATCACCGCCTTGAGGGCGACGACCTGGGTCCCCACGGAGTAGATGAGGTTCGGGCTGTTATGGACGCGGGATTTCATTCGGTCTCCTGCTGCGTTCGGTGTCTGCACCGATGCCAGCTGATGGCGAGAGCGACGCCAATCTTCCCAAACCACGTGTCCGAGATTTCTGCGGCCATCGTGGGGTGCTTCTTGATGAAGTCGTCAGGCCCCATGCAACGGCGAGCCAGTGACTCGGAAGCCCTGCCGAGGTCCAAGCTCAATACATAACCGACAAGCCTCATCAGGAATGGGGAAGGAGCGAGCTTTGACCAAGCGAGAAACAGCTCCGCGGCGAACAGCACACCAGGGTCGTCTTCAGACGAGTCAAGCAGACCTGGCAGCAGAAAGGGATTGGACTCCAGTCGATGGCCTACCTCGGGCCAGCCCATATTGGCCGCAACTGCCAGTACTTCACCGCCACCTCCCCAGTTCCACTCCCAGCAATCAGCTGCCCACTGAAGTGCAGCCTGTCGCCACTTCTCCATCTGAGCGGTTCCGGCGAAAACTGGCACCAGCGTCGATGGAACATCCTTCAGGACGCTTGGCACTGGCTGCTCACTGTCGTCATCCGAAACGCTGCCAAGAAGATGATAGGCGGCGATCGGGTCTCCGAGACGAGCCCTTACCTCTGCGTACGGCGTGTCCTCATGCTGTCGTGGGCCGAACCATTTTTCTGCGAGCTCTGGCGACTCATGACGCAGGTTCCAAACCATTTCGACCTCTTGGTCCCAGACTTCATGGTGCGCTTCCGCAACTTGCAGCCTTGCCATGAACCGCTTACGAGCTGCTTTGTCGCCTTGATCGATGAGAATCATCTCTGCGTCGCAACGAGGGTAGTCACCACGCACATGCTGTTGGGCGAGTGCTGTCCACTGACCGGCGTCCGCCCAACTGTCGGAACGAGCATTCCACATCAACGGGTTGCCGTAGGCGAGCAGGGCGTCGTCCGACTCCATAAACTTCTTGAGGAGCATGTCGGCACGCTTATCCAGCAGGGAGAGCTGCTCGGCAGACGGGACCGGCAGCTCTCGCTTAGGGGGAACTTTGGGCCTTAGCGGACGCTCCTCAAGACGCCAGATGCCTCCCGAGCTGCCCAGGAGTTCGACGGCTTTGTCGGCGAGCTTCTCGTCGTCAGCGAGAGCTCGGCGTACGGCGTCCTCCTCGCCAGACTCGATGATCGCATTGGTGACGCTTTCCCCAAGCTCCACGGCGAACTCTCGAACGTTCCGCCCCACCATTTGCTTGGTCTCCAGGCCGACCAGCACCGTATTCGAGTCGAGGAAGTATCCACCTTGGCTCAAGCTCCCGAAAACCGCTTTGAGAACACGGCTTCTGGAAGAGTTCAGCCTTTCGTACTGGTCTGCAAGATGGTCGCCGGCCTCCTCTGGAGTCATGGCGTGAAGTAGGTCGCGAAGCTCCCGCGACTTCGGAGCAATCTTGAACGAATCGTATTCGTCGCTGAACTCAATCAGCATCGAGCCATCCGTCAGCTCCACTGAGGCCTTACTACTCGGCAGGCGTTGGGCGACCTTCAAGAGTGCCCGTCCGATGCGACCTTTCGGCTCGACCGCGGCGGCAAACGCTTCGGGGGACTCAAAGCTGGACTCGTTCTTCAGGGCTTTGCAGAGCCCCATCCAGCCGAGTGCGGTGAGCGGTGAATCAGAAGTCGCACCAACAGACTCCTCGTCATCCGGCCACGGCCGCTCCTCGAACGGCTCACCGAACTCCCCCAAGTGCCGCTGAGCAAGTCGTTCACTCGGACCACGCAGGTAGGTGCCTTCGAACGCACGCCGCATGATTGCGACTAGGTCAGAATCAGTTACCAAATCTTTTGTGAGGTTTGCTCCCACCGAGAATTCGCTCGTCGCCCCTTCACGCATGCACGGCCAGTTTCCGTTCGGCATTCGCTCAATGGCTACCTTCTGATTTGCCAAGTAGCGACGAATCGCGTCGACAACACGCTCGCGTCGCTCGTCGAGTACGGACAAACGACCCGCATCATCGGTAGCATCGGACCGTTGCAAGAAGTGCCATCGCTCGTCCGGCAGCATCCAATAGACGTCGTAGCCGTCGCTGAAGCGTATGCCCCAACCGCCCGGAACCTCGAAGAGGTCAAGACCGTGTTCGCGGGCGTAGTCTGCATAGGCACTATCAAGCTGATTCATGACACCCCCAGCACTTCGAACACCGCCATCTGCGAAGGAGCCCCAACGCCTGCCTCCTCTGGCCCAACTGGCAGGTACCGTACGTTGTACCCAAACCGCTCGGCGACAGCGTCGGCCCACCGCTGAAACTCGGCGCGCGTCCACTCGAAGCGGTGGTCGCTGTGACGCATCTCGCCGGCAGGGAGCGATTCCCAGACGACGTTGTACTCTCGATTGGGCGTCGTAAGCACGACGGTCCGCGGCCGCGCGTGCTCGAAGACGACTCGCTCCAGCGCCGCCAGCCGGGCCGGGTCGAGGTGCTCGATGACCTCGACAAGGGCCGCGGCGTCGAAGTTCGCCAGCCGCTCGTCGCGGTAAGTCAGCGCGCCGTGGATGAGTCGGATCCGCTCCCGCTGCCGCTCGGGCAGCCGGTCGAGTTTCAGTCGCCGGTGAGCGATCTCGAGCGAACGCACCGAGACGTCCATCCCGAGGATCTCGGTGAATTGATTGTCGGCGAGCAACTCGCGGAGCAGCTTGCCCTCGCCGCAGCCCAGGTCAACAACCCGCTTGGCGCCCGACGCGCGAATCGCGGCAAGGACCGCCCCCAACCGCTGCTCGTGCAGGCTCAACTCACGCACTTGCAGCGGTGTCGGTTGGGCCCTCTCGGCTTCTGGCTCAAGGGCTTCCTCCTCGACGGCTTCTTCGGGAACAAGCTGCGCCAACGCTTGGCGGATGAGGCTATATCGCCTTGGCAGGTAGCGTCGGGTAATGAGGTCACGCTCGGGATGGTCGGCCAGCCAGGACTCTCCCTTCGAGAGCAGCTTCTCTACCTCATCGGGCCCGATGTAGTAGTGCTTCTTGCCGTCGAAGACCGGGATCAGCACGTAGAGGTGCTGAAACAGCTGGGCGACAGTAGTGGTCTGCCTGAGCGTGACCGAGAAGTACGGGCTGTCTCCCCATTCGGGAAACTTCTCGTCAAGCGGATGCCGTGTGGCCGTGACCTCGTAGCCCAGTGGCTCGAAGATCCGTTGCAGCAGTTCTTCACCCCCACGCACCGGCAGCACGTCGACGCTAGCGGTGAGAGGGATTGGCGATGTCAGCAGCTCGGCGCGATCCTTCGACCGGCCGGCCATCGCCGAGCCAAACACCTGCGAGATCGCAACGCTCATCAGCGACGAGGCGACGTAGGGCCGGTCGTTGACGTACTGGTCCAGAGGCCCACTCTTCCAATCCCCCTTGCCACGCACCAGCCCAACCGGGTCGACATCCAGCAGCAAGCACGCAACGCAGCGATCTTCGCTGGCCTCCTGATAGAAGACGTGGGCCTGCCCAAAGCTCAGTTCGAACGATTGGCAGCGGTCGGGGTGCTTGTGGAGTAGGTACCCCAGGTCGGTCGCAGGCCGGTGGGTGGTGGAGATCGTCAGCAGCATGCCATCGCCCTCAAACCGCCAGCGGGATACGAAACGGGGCCTGGCGCCGGCCTCGGCGCAGGCCCCGGAGGATGATTCACCGTTCCCTAAAAGTAGTGGTCACGGTTCGACCCGTCAAAAGCAGCCCTTCGAAAGGCAGCATCGCTTGAACCGCTGGTTGCTGCCGCAAGGACAGAGGTCCTTGCGCCCCAGCTTCTCTTCGAGGAGCTTGTCACCGTGAACGATCCGCACGCCGACCTTGACCCGCGTTTCAGACGGGTAACCGCGGCGTCGCTTGCTCATCGGCTCGAAAGGAGTGGTCGATTGTGCTGGTTGGATGTCGCACGATGCACCTCCGGACTTACGGGTGGAGGCGGTTGACCTCGCTACGCGGGTCGGCCAACGACTCCAGACGCTCGAACAACGAACGGGCGGCGCCTTCCATCAGCTGTCCTCACGGCGGGAGTGGGCGAAACGCCCCACACTAACCCGCCAACTTAAAAC
>JBGSJY010000323.1:0-2051 GCA_041741515.1 Pirellulales bacterium
GAGGCGCGCGACGCGAGTCGTCGGAGTGAAGCGGGCGCGTGGGTTACTCCGACGACTCGCGTCGCGCGCCTCGCCAACTTCATCAGAGACGCCAGCGCTCAATCCCAGTACGCGTAACGCCCGATGCACCACAGCGCTCGGAAGGCGTCGCGGGGGCCGATCTTCTTGCCTTCTTCCCAGCCGCGGCTGTTGTAGGCAATCGCCACTTCGAGGAAGCGGCAGCCGCGGCGGGCGAGCTTCGCGGTGATCTCGGGCTCGAAGCCGAAGCGGTTCTCGCGGATCAGGACGCCACGCAGCGCGTCGCGACGCATCGCCTTATAGCAGGTCTCCATGTCCGTCAGCCGCAGCCCCGTCATCAGGTTGGACGCGGCCGTGAGCAGGCAGTTGCCCAGGCGATGCATCCGCGACGGGTCTTGATCGGCGTTCTCGAGAAAACGCGAGCCGTAGACGACGTCCGCCTCGCCGCGTTGGATCGGTTCGATCAGCTTGGCGTAGTCGGCCGGGTCGTACTCGAGGTCGGCGTCTTGCACCAGGACGATGTCCCCGCGGGCGTGCGAGAGGGCTGTCCGCAGCGCGGCGCCCTTGCCTTTGTTGTAGCCGTGCAGGACGACACGCACGTCGTCGCACTCGCGGTCGAGCTCGATCAGCACGTCGCGCGTGCCGTCGGTGCTGCAGTCGTCGACGATGAGGATCTCGTCGTGCCGCGCCTGATCGCGCACGCGAGAGACGATCTCACGGATCGTGCCGACCTCATTGAAGACGGGCATCAAGACCGAGACCTTGAGCCGCGTCTTCGCGGGGAGGTCGGCCTGGCGACGGACGGGCGCGTCGACGGCCTGGTCGCCGTGGCGACGGGCCTCTTCGAGGGCGGACTCTGCTTCGGCCAGGGTTCGTTCGATGCGGCCGTGGATTTCCTCGTCGCGGGCTCGCGCTCGGGACGCTGCGGAATGAGGCGCCGTTGCGGTGGGGGTGGCGACCGCCGCGTGGGCGTCCGCTTGGAGTTGGTCGATCACGTTCATGGGGAGCTCCCAGTTAGCTTTCATTGTAGGGTTTGGCGGGGGCATCGACGCCGCGGCCCGCGATCTCAGTGGGATCGCTCTTCTCAGACTGCTGAACCTTGCGACGCGGCAGGGCAGGCCACTCGAGGGCGGTGAGGGACAAGTGATCCGACACAAAACGCCGCTGGGCAGGCACAAATCGCGGGGACGACACTTCGTCCACCACGTCGCGCCGTCCCCAGAGCTGGGCGACGGCGTCCTGGTAGACCAGTGTCCACTCCGAGTTCTCGGCCGCGCTCGCCCGCTCCATCACTCCCATCGCGTGCTTGTACTTGCGATCGACCAGCACGTAGTCGGGCCGGTCGGCCTTGAGGACGAAGTCGCCGTCGATTGGTCCCGACTTGGGGCTGCGCGAGCGCGGCCCTTTATCGCCCATCAGAAAGTCGAAGTGACGGTCGAGGACTTCCAACGGATAACAGGTGCAGCAGCGGCCGTCGAATTGGACCTTCATTTCCGGCGCGAGCGCCGCGATCGCGTACTGCGCCCAATTGAAAGTGACCAGCAGATTACCCTGCGTCCCCTGCTCCGACATCCACTGCACCGCGTCGACCGGGTACCACGAGCGGTACACCGGCAGCGACGACAGGCGCTGGCCGAGCGAGACACTCTGCACGACGATGGCGCCGACGAGCGCCGTGACGAGCCCGGCCCGCATCCAGGGCGCGAGGCCGGCCGTCGGCAGCCCCTGCGTGGCGCGGTGGCGGAGGCGGCTGGCGATCGACTGCACGTGGGGCGGCAGCCAGAACCCGCAGAGAATTGCGAAGAAGGCGATGTGGCGGAGGTGCAGCGCCGCCTGCCAGGCGACGAGGGCGAGGATTAGCATCTTCACCGGGTCACGCCGCCGCTGCGTGAACACGTGGGCGAGCACCGCGGCCGCTGCCATGGCGACGAAGGGCCAGAAGACGGGATTATCGGGCGTCGGCGCGAGCCACTCGGTGACCTCGGGGCGGGGCCGACCCAGCGTGCCCCAAAGCCAGAGGTGCAGCCCGTAGC
>JBGSJY010000324.1:0-1949 GCA_041741515.1 Pirellulales bacterium
AGCTGCACGCCGCTAGTGGCGACCCGCTCCGCGCCGTCCTCAGGGCGGGCTGGCAGCCGATCAAGCCGCCCGACGGGGTGCGGTCGATCGTCGATATCGACCCGGTGGATATGCTTTAGGAGCCGGCAGCAGGCAGCGGGCAGCAGGCAGCGGGCAGCAGGCAGGAACGGACGTCGGCGAAGCCGGCGACTGTCAACTGCCGTCTGCCCGCTGCCCGCTGCCTGCTACAATCTCTGCATGCCCCCCCGTGGCCTTAAACGTGTTCTCGTCGGCGAGACGAGCCTCGAGCGGAAGTGCCGCTGGTGGTTCGGCATTGCGCTGGGGGTGCTACTGGTGTTGAGTTTTGCCTACTCCGGGCAGAAGCTGAGAGACTTCCTGCGGGCCAGCGACAAGATCCTCGGTCCCCAACTCGTCCACGCGGCCTACCTGGAGCGTCACTTTGAGGAGTTGAATCAGCCCTCCGCAACGGACGAAGCGGCGATGATTCCTGAAGAGACAGAGACTTGGCGGAAGATCATCGCCGACCTGGTGGAGTTCGAGCCGGCGCCGGACGAGGGCATCCCCTACAAGTCGTACGCCATCAAGCCTCAGAATCCGGCCAAAAACCCCGTCCAGTACGGGCGGCCCGAGCACGCCCACGAGTGGGAGTTGTTGCGACGCTACGAGAATTCAAAACCGGGTTCGCCCGAGGCGGATGTCACGTCTCGCTACGACGACAACCGCGAGCTCTGGCGTTTCTATCAGCCTCTCTATGCGAAGGGGGAATCCTGCATCAACTGTCACAAGGTCTGGGGCAAGCCGGCCCGTCCCGACTTGGTCGAGGGCGACCTGATCGCCGTGATGCGGATCGAAGTCATCGAGAACGAGCGGAAGGGGGGCCGCAAAGCCATCGCCGCCTATGACGCCACGATGTGGGGCGTCGCGGTCGTGATCTTCTTTCTGTCAATGTTCCTGCTGTGGTTCATCGTCAGGCTGCTGATCGCCAAGCCGGTCAAGCACCTCAAAGAAGTCGTCAACGCGGTGCGCGAAGGCGACACGACCATGCGCGCTCACATCCAGACGGGCGACGAGTTTGAAGAACTCGCCGGCTCCTTCAACCGCATGCTCCGCCAGCTGCTCAGCCAGCAGAACGCGCTGGAGGGCGTCAATCACGAGCTCGACGCCAAGGTCGATGAACTCGCGCAGATGAACCTACGGCTGTTCGAGATGAACCGCCTCAAGAGCGACTTTCTCGCGACGATGAGCCACGAACTGCGGACGCCGCTCAATAGCATCCTCGGCTTTAGTGAGGTGCTGGCGACCGTCAATACGCTCGACCAGAAGCAGCAACGCTACGTCGGCAACATCCAGCGCTCGGGCAAGATGCTGTTGGAGATGATTAACGACATCCTCGACCTGGCGAAGCTCGAGTCGGGCCGGATGGACGCGTCGCCTGTCGAGTTCCCGCTGGCGGCGATCGTCACGGCCCAGTGCGACATGGCCCGGCCGCTCGCCGAGCGCAAGAACATCGACCTCGACGCCCAGTGCGAGAGCGGTGTCCCGCCGTTGCGGCAGGGCCAGGCGAAGCTCCAACAGATCCTCAACAATCTGCTCTCTAATGCGATCAAGTTCACGCCCGAAGGGGGCCGGATCATGGTCCGAGCCCATCGGGAGATCGAGCCCCCGACCGTTGCCGGGCGCCTCCACGGCGACGGGGCGATGCTCGTGCTGGAGGTTGAGGACAACGGCATTGGCATCAGCGAGGCCGACCAAGCGGTCATTTTCGAAAAGTTCCGCCAAGGCGCATCGGCCGCCCCCGGCGGCGACGCCATGACCCGCGAGCAGGGGGGCACCGGTCTGGGGCTATCGATCGTCCGTGAGTTGTGCCGCCTGTTGGGGGGCGACGTCACGGTCCGCAGCGTCAGCGGCAAGGGGAGCACCTTCATCGTCCGCATGCCCTGGCGCTTGCC
>JBGSJY010000325.1:0-9017 GCA_041741515.1 Pirellulales bacterium
GCGCCATCGAGCAAGCGATCTGGATGGGCGTAGTCGGCCTGGCGCTCGGCGAGGTAGTGCATCTCGCCGGCGTAGCCCGCCGCCAGCCACTCACCGAGCCGAGCGAAGCCCGTCGGCGTCATCGCCGGGGCGGCGCCCGCCATCGAAAAGCCGACCTCGGTCGCGAGCGTTTTGAGATGGCGGGTTAGCTCGGCGTCGTTCATCAGCTGGGGGGCATCGGCTCTCGAGACGGGGGCGCCAACCGCTTTGGGGGGCGTGATAACCGGCACAACCGGGCGTACTGGGCCGAATCGGACCCCGGCTCCAGAATTATTTGGAACCGGTCGGGGCCGCGATTAGCGTGGAGTGAGCTACGGGGCTCTCGCGCCTCTAGCTCACCCGCCCTCCTCAGCTTACGAGCCCTTCCAAGCTTACGAGAACGTCCGCCATGCGTTACCCCCTCCTGCTCGCCGCCGTCGCCACCTGCGGCATCTTCTCATCGTCCACCGCCAACGCCTACTGGTGGACCGGCGCCGGCGTCGGCATCGGCCAGCTGTACCAATCCCTCGACTACCCGACCGAACGCCGGGTGCCGTACTTCGCCGCCCATCCGCCGGTCTACTACAGCACGCCCGTCCCGCGGACGTACGGCTACAGCCCCTTCGCGTACACGCCCGACACGCGGACGCCCGATGTCGTCGGCAATTGCCCGCAGCCGGTCGAGATCCTCAACCCGTACGCGCCCAGCTCGACCGACGAAGCAACCGAAGGGCCCGCACCGACGAGCAAAACTACTAGCCAAACCATCCGTAACCGCACAATTGGTCACAGCGAGGGCAGCGAAGGTGAGGTCCGCCAAGGCGGCGCGGTCCAGCAGCGGCCCACGGGCCCGCTAACGATCATCAACCCGTACGTGTCGGCCCCCTCGCGGACGATCTGACACGACTGCAACTCCGAATCGAATCTCCTGAGGGGCGTCGCCGACTCGTCGGCGGCGCCCTTTTTTGTTTTGATAAAGGTGAATAACCAGCCACGCACCAACTCAAGAGCCGGGAGACGTAAGTCCCCCGAGCAGCGGCGCGTTCACGATGGCTAAATCGGTTATTCGTTACAGCTCCGGGGACTCACGTCACCCGGCTCGCTTTCCTTCTGCCCACTGCCTTCTGCCCACTGCCCACTACTCATGCCCCGCGAAACGCTGTTCACGAAGATCGTCGCCCGTAAGATCCCGGCCGACATCGTCTACGAGGACGACCTGTGCCTGGCCTTCCGCGACATCGCCCCGCAGGCGCCGACGCATGTGCTGGTCGTGCCCAAGGAGCCGGTCGAGTCGATCGACGCCCTCGTCGCCGAGCACCAGGAGCTGGCGGGCCACCTGATGCTGGTTTGCAAAAGAGTGGCGGCCGCCGAGGGTCTCTCCAGCGGCTACCGTGTCGTCGTCAACAACGGCCAAGACGGCGGCCAGTCGGTGGACCACCTGCACTTCCACGTGCTCGGAGGTCGGGCGCTGAAGTGGCCGCCGGGTTGAAAGGGTGATGATAGATGGCAGAGGATAGATGATAGGGCGCGCGCGGCTGGCTGTTTCTCGTGGGGGCGATATCGCCCCCGGGGTTCACTCCGGTCGCTGACGCTCCCGGCTCGCCGTCGTATCTATCCTTTGCTATCTATCATCTGCCATCTTTAAAACTCACCGGCAGGTCGACTACGCGCGCCAGCCGCTCGAGGTAGTCGCCCCGCGAGATCTCCACCGCGCCGAGGCTGCCGGTGTGGGCGGTCCATTGCTGGATGTCGAGCAGGCGGAAGCCGCGATCGTTAAGACGATCGACGAGCGCGGCTAGCGCCACCTTCGAGGCGTCGGTCTCGTAGTGGAACATCGACTCGGCCGCAAAGAGTCCGCCGACCGCGACGCCGTAGACGCCGCCCACCAGCCGCCGCTGATTCTCCTCGACGGTCCATGCCTCGACGCTGTGGGCGTGGCCGAGTCGGTGCAGCCGGCTGTAGGCGCTGCGGATCGCCTGGGTGATCCAGGTCCCGTCTTCACGCCCCGGGCCCGTCGCACAGCCGAGAATGACGCCGGCGAAGTCCTCGTCGAAGGTGACTCTGAAGCAGCCGCTGCGGATGCGCCGCCCGAGTCGCGATGACGTTTTGAAACCGTCGAGCGGGAGAATGCACCGCGGGTCGGGCGACCACCAGAGCAGCGGGTCGTCTTCGCCCGTTGGCCACGGGAAGACGCCGTGTCGGTAGGCGTCGAGCAGCCAATCGGGCTCCATCCGGCCGCCGACCCCCACCAACCCTTGCGGGTCGGCCAGACGGGGGTCCGGGAACCTTGAGCCGAGGTTCGCTCTGGAGCGCGACGCAGCCATGACGGCAGTGTACGCGACGACGCCGGCGTCGGCAGGAGAAATCAGGCTTGAGACTTGAGGTGTGAGGGTTGTTCTCCAAATCGTTCACAGCCGGCAGCGCAACCCTCAATTCTCAGGCCTCAAGTCTCACCCCTCACCCGCCACCCCTCACCACGGCAACTGCACCTCGTCGAGCATCTCGTCCCATTCGAGTTCCTGGGGACGCTGCCCCTTCGGCCAGTCGCTGTAGGTCACGCGGCAGGTGAAGCGCGGGCGCAGCCAGGTGGCGGTCAGCGATGTTTTGACCAGCGGTCTTGTCGATACGTTTTGGTCGAACTTCTTGAGCAGGTCGATCGCCTCGGTGGTCTCGAGTTCGGGTTGAACCTGTCCGACAAAGGCCAGCTTCCCGGCGACATCAGTGGCCAGCAGCAGGGCCTGGACGCCTCCCGACTTGCCGGCGTGGTAGCCGATAATCAGGCACTCGAGCTTCTCGCGTGGCTTGACCTCTTCGGAGGGGGCGCCGGCGCCGTTCAGGCCATCGACACCCGCCTCGCCGGCGAAGTCATTGACGGCGCCTTCGAGGCTGTCGGCGCCTTCGGCCTTGCCTTCGGAAGCGGCGCTAGCGATCGCGCCGACCAGGGACTGCTTTGGCCGCGCTGTGAAGCCCCAGTCGAGCAGGCGCTCGTACGGAATGCCGCCGACGACCAGCGCCGCGGTCAGAGCCAACGACACGCCGAAGTTGGCGCTGTTGGCGAGGGCGATGTTCTCGGGCAGTCCGCTGGCGATCTGCTTCCAGGACTTCAGCGGTTTGACGATGATATCGGCGACGCCGAAGTTCGCGTCCTCGAACGAGCAGAGGATGAACGCCACCACGTGGGCTGCTGCCGCGATCACCAGCCCGCCAACGAGGCCCGCAACGCCACACCAGGTCTGCACCGCGGGATTTCCCAGGGTCGCGATCTGGGCTGCTACGCCGGCGCCAAGGCAGCCGAGCGTGGTGCCGATCACGAGCCAAGCCCACCAGGGGACCAGGCCTCGCCAGACCGCCAGGTGCTTCCGCCAGTCGGGCTTGGCCGCCGCTGCCTGAGCGGCTCCTGTCGCGGCGGGGAGGGTCAGGGGGAGCAAAGCCGCTTCGTAGGCGTCGTCGATCTCGACGTGAATCCCCAGCACCGGGTACCAGCCGCACCGTCGGCACGCGGTGGCGGCGTTCGGCAGGCCGCATTTCTCGCAGATGGGCCCAGATTCCGCTGGATGCGCCGAATCAGTGGACGCGGACGGCTGGATCGGCAGCTCTTCAAGGGTCGCTTGGGGCACGGCGTCGCTTTCCGGGGCGGGGCGGTCGGGGGGCAGCAGCCGCCGAAGCGGCGCGAACCGAGACGATCCGCAAACGTAGCTCATCCCGGGGCCCCGACGGCGCGGCCGCGGTTGCGGCGCGGGTCCAGTCGCGAAGGGCCGGTCGCGAGGGTCGTGTCGGCCTTACCGGGAACGTGCCCCCGCACGCAATGCCCGCTATACTGGAAGGGTTACGGCGGCCCTCGCGAATCGGTCCGGATTGGCGACGCCTCTTCCCCCCTTTTTTGCCGACCGCGTCCCATCTAGGTCCGACGGAATGGAGAACGAGCCACCAGTGTCGGGGGACGCCCCAGTCAACGGCGTGGTGGGCGACGCGCCCGCCGAGCGGCGGATGTTCGACAAGCCGAACCTTCAGCTCCACGACCCCGACCCGTACGCCTTCGCCAACCGCATCCGCAAGCTGGTGGTGATCGCCAGCCTGCTGGCGTGCCTCGCGGCGGCGCCGTTCTTGTCGCGCGTCTTCTCATATCAAGTCCGCATGGGCCAGATGCAGGCCGAGTACGAGACGGCCTCCACGGCCCTAGGAGAGTTGGCGCCGCAGCTGAAGGCGTTCGAAGAGGCGTCGCGTTCGATCGCCCGCAAGGTGGGCCCGAGCGTCGTCAGCATCAACAGGCTGACCCTCTCGCGCGGGCGGACGATGTTCGAGGGAATCGGTTCGGGCTTCATCGTCGATCCCGAGGGGTACGTGATCACCAACTATCACGTTATTAACCAGGCCGAGCGGCTGATCGTGCGCTTCAGCAACGGCGAGAGCTCGGACGCGTCGGTCGTCGGCGGCGACGAGCGGACCGACTTGGCGGTGCTCAAGATCGACGGCGGCAACCTGCCGGCGCTCGAGTGGGCCGACAGCGACGAGCTGCAGATGGGCGACCTGATCTGGGCCGTCGGCAGCCCCTTCGGCCTGGAGAACAGCATCACCTTCGGCATCGTCAGCGCGACGGCGCGCCGGCGTGACAGCGGCATCACCGACGACATTTACCAAGAGTTCTTCCAGTCCGATGTCGCGATCAACCGCGGCAACTCTGGGGGGCCGATGGTAAACCTTGCGGGCAAAGTGGTCGGTGTTAACACAATGATAGTTGGGGAATATTTCAGCGGAGTCTCGCTATCAATCCCCAGCAACGTTGCCCGCGACCACTACGAGCAGATTCGCGCAAAAGGCTTTGTCGAGCGCGGCTTCCTCGGCATCGACCCCACGCAGCCGTCGATGACGCTCCGGCAGCAGCTGGGTCTCGATCGCGGCGAGGGCGTCGCGGTCAATAACCTGCGGTCCAACACCCCCGCCGCGGAAGCGGGCCTGAAGAACAACGACGTAATCCTCCAGTGGAACGACCATAAGGCGTTCGACCCCAGCGTGCTGAGCCAGCGGATCGCCGCGACGGAAGTCGGCTCCGAAGCGAAGGTCCTCGTGCGGCGTCTAGAAGAGGGGACCGCGGTCGATAAGGAACTGAAGGTGCGCGTCGGGCGGCGGACCGATGTCGGCAGGTGAGTCTAGGAGGGGAGGGAGATGGGGGGATGTTGGTGATAGGGGGGATCGCAGGCGGACGGCTTTGTATTGCAGCGCTTCTGCCCATTGTGTCGTAGCAAGTCAATCGCTGGTCGACTGGAGATTCGTAGGCAGCCGCGAAGCAGCTGATGAATTATTCCCAATCGAAATGGGTAGGGCCCCCTGCGTCGTAGCGGTCCGAGTTGCCTCCAGGTCTTTCGCCCCCTTGCGATCGCCCCTATCACCAACATCCCTTGATCTCCATTCGATAATCTCACCACCAAGGAGGGATCGCCTGTGAGCTTTGCCGGCGCCGATGACGCCAAGGAACGGGTCCGCCAGGCTACCGACATTGTCGATCTGGTCGGCAGCTACTTGCAGCTGCGCCGGCAGGGTCGCGGCTACGTCGGCCTCTGTCCTTGGCACGACGACTCGAAGCCCAGCTTCCAGGTGAACCCGGACCGGCAGTCGTTCAAGTGCTGGGTCTGCGATATCGGCGGCGATGCGTTCAGCTTCCTCATGAAGATGGACGGCCTCGACTTCCGCGAGGCACTGGAGCAACTCGCCGACCGCGCGGGCATCGACCTGACGCCCGCCCAGCAGGGGCCGCGCGCCGAGCCGGGATCACCCGGCGATAAGAAGACGCTCTTCGCCGCGATGGCCTGGGCCGTCGAGCGTTACCACCGCTGTTTACTCGAAGCCCAGCAAGCCGAGCCCGCCCGCGCGTATCTCGCCGAGCGTGGCGTATCGGCCGGGTCGATCCAGCGCTTCCGCATCGGCTTCGCCCCGCAGGGCTGGGACTGGCTGCTCAAACAGGGCCCCGGGGCCGGCTATTCGCCCGCGGTGATGGAGCGCGTGAACCTGATCACTAAACGCACCTCGGGTGACGGCTGGTACGACCAGTTCCGCGGCCGCGTGCTGTTCCCGATCCGCGACGTCCGCGGCCGGCCGGTCGCGATCGGCGGGCGGATCATCCCGCAGCTAGCAGACTTAGAAGCTAGGCCCGACTACAAACCGGCCAAATACGTCAACTCAGCGGAGACCCCGATCTACTCCAAGAGCCACACGCTCTACGCCCTCGACATGGCGAAGGAGGCCCCCGGTCAGCTCAATGAGCTAGTCGTCGTTGAGGGCTACACCGACGTGATCGCGTGCCACCAGGCGGGCGTGACGAACGTCGTGGCGTGCTGCGGCACGGCGATGGGCGAGGGCCTTCTGAAGCTCATCCGCCGGTTCACCGAGCGCCTCGTGCTAGTGCTCGACGGCGACGACGCCGGACGCAAGCGTGCTAGCGAGCTGCTCGAAGAATTTATCGCCAGTCCGATCGATCTTCGGATTCTGACCTTGCCTGGGGGCCTCGATCCGTGTGATTTTGTAGCGTCACATGGAAGTGACAAGTTCGCGGACCTGGTCGCCCGGGCCCCGGACGCCCTCGAACACAAACTGCAGAGCCTGACCAACGGAATGGTCCTCTCAGCCGACAACCCGTACGCCGCCACGCGCGCCGCCGAGCAGATGCTCGCGACGCTCGCCCGTAAGCGGCCGATGCTCGGCGAAGCGCCCGGCGCATTCTTCCTCCGCGAGCAGTCGATCGTCAGCCGGTTGTCGCGACGCTTCCAGCTGCCTGAAGAGGGCCTCCGCAAGCGGCTCAGCGAACTACGTCAGTCGGCCGACTCCAGGCCACTGGTCGCCGCCCGCGACGAATCGGCCGAAGACGCCGCCCCGCGTCGCGTCCGCGCGACGGAGCTTGCCGCCTGGGAGCGCGAAGCGATCGAAC
The DNA here is from genome assembly GCA_041741515.1 of Pirellulales bacterium. GTDB lineage: Bacteria > Planctomycetota > Planctomycetia > Pirellulales > Lacipirellulaceae > Botrimarina. Next base: position 6,938 of record JBGSJY010000325.1, read on the forward strand.
TGATGCTGCTGGGCGACGACTTCGCGCAGCGGCTCACTCAGGACCTCGACGAGGTCGATTTCCACGGCGCCGCCCGCGAGCTGTTCGTCGCGTTCCGCGACGCGGCCCTTGCCGGCGAAGCTGCCTACGATCAAGTGATGTCGCTCGTCGAAGAAGAGCCGCTACGGATGCTGCTCCTCGAGATCGACGAGCTAGGCGCGGGGCGCTCCGCCAGCGACACGCTCAAGCGACTGAACGACCTTCTGCAGAGCCGCAAGCGTCGCCACGAGGGCGCCGCGCGGGGCGAGCAGATATCGGCTCTCCGCAGTGGAGAGCTCCATGAGAGTGACGCGGACCAGGCGGTCGCCGCCTTGTTCGCGTCGCGAAAACGCTTCGAGGCAGGTTCCCCGTCCACGGAAGGATAGGGTGTCTCGCAAGTGAGGCCCGCCGCGTCGTGCACGCCCCCGCACCGCACGCGCGTCGCGCCGCCCGCTGTCACCTCGTACGTGCGCACGAAGCGCGCCAGGGAGTGTTGACCCATGTCCGCCGCAGTAACGACCGCCGCGCCGCAGCTTTCTCTCTACACCGGCCCGGAAGATGACAATTGCCCCGAGTTGCTAGACGTCGCCGCTGAAGCGCCCGACCTGCTCGACGCTCCGGCGCCCGCCGCCGAGTTCACGCCGGACGGTCGCCCCTCCCGGATGGACACGCCAACTGGCCCCCCGGCCGGTATCCCCGGCGGCGTCGATGAGGCGCTCCGCCGGATCGTCGCCCTCGCCCGCCGGCAAGGCTGCCTCTACTACCACCAGGTCTACAACTACCTGCCGGACGAGACCTACGGCACCGACCAGATCAACGCCCTGCTTGGCGCGGTGGAAGGCCTCGGCATCGAGTTGCGTGAGCCGCCGGGGACCAAGCCCCGTTTCGAAGAGACGCAGGTCTATGGCGAGGGGGACCGCTCGTCGCTGCTGCGTGACGGACTGCCGACCTCGTCGAGCGATCCGATCCGCATGTACCTCTCGCAGATGGCGGAGATCCCGCTGCTGACGCGTGAGGAAGAGATCAACCTCGCCAAGAAGATCGAGCTGACGCGGAAGCGGTTTCGCCGCAACCTGCTCCGCTCGTTTTACGCCCTCGAAGCGACCGTGAAGGTGCTCGAAAAGGTCGAGGCCGGCGAGCTGCCGTTCGATCGGACGATCAAGGTGTCGCTCACCGAGCGGCTCACCAAGGAGCAGGTGTCGGCCCGTCTGCCGCACAACCTGCGGACCCTGCGGGGGCTGATCGAGCAGCAGCGGGCGGACTACGCGACGATGGTCGATTGCCGCGTGACAGAGCCCTCCGCCAAGCAAGAGGCCCGTCAGCGGTACGTCCGCCGCCGCGAGAAGATGCTGTCGCTCGTCGAAGAGCTGAGTCTCCGCACCAAGCGGGTCAGCCCGCTTATCAAGGAGCTGCGTGACTACGCCGACCGGATCGACGAAGTCCGCCGCGAGCTGGCCGAGCTGAGGGCGTCCGGCGCGCCGGAGGACAAGGTCCACTCGGTGAAGGCCGAGCTGCTGCAGATCACCAAGCGTGTCTGCGAGAGCCCCGCGAGCCTCCGCCGCCGCGCCGCGATGGTCGCCCGCCAGTGCCGCGAGTTCGAGAACACCAAGCGCGAGCTCTCGAGCGGTAACCTGCGTCTGGTGGTGTCGATCGCCAAGAAGTACCGCAACCGCGGTCTGTCGTTCCTCGACCTGATCCAGGAAGGGAACACGGGGCTGATGCGGGCGGTGGACAAGTACGAGTACCGCCGCGGCTTCAAGTTCAGCACGTACGCCACGTGGTGGATCCGCCAAGCGATCACCCGGGCCATCGCCGACCAGGCGCGGACGATCCGGATCCCGGTCCACATGATCGACGTGCTGACGAAGTTGCGGAACACTGCTAAGCAGTTGCAGCAGATCCTCGGCCGTGAGCCGAGCTACGAGGAGATCTCGCTGGCCGCCGAGGTATCGCTGGAAGAGACTGAGCGGGTGCTGGACATCGGCCGGCACCCGGTAAGCCTCGACCGACCCGTGGGCGACGGCGACGACTGCAGCTTCGGCGACTTCGTCGAGGATCACGG
>JBGSJY010000326.1:0-2976 GCA_041741515.1 Pirellulales bacterium
CACGCCGAACGCGAGGTCCGACCGGCCGTGCAGATGCGGAAGAACTCCTACCAGAACGCCAGCCCCACCGGCGCGGTGACGCAGGCCGTGCTGATGACCGTCCTCCGCACCCTCAAACGCCGAGGCCACAACCCGCTGGCCGCCCTCACCCAGGCCGCCTCCCACTACGCCGCAACCGGCTCGCTCCCACCAATCCCAGCCACCATCGCTTCAGGTGGGTGAGGGGTTACCCGCAGGCAAGCAAGCAGAGTAGCATCGTAAATCGAAACATACGCCTAAAACCCGCTGGATAGTTGCTTCGTTATAGATTCCGATGGGATGTATTGGATCCCAAAAACTGGACTAGACTTCCCCCTTCAAACTGAACCACGCTTGATCAGAGAATCGCAATCGGGTGAAGGCGTATTGTCCTGTCGGGATAAGAAAGACTTTACTGTAGGTCTGGCACGGAGCAGCCGACAGCTTCGGTGCGTGTCGTCAGTACCGCTTCACCGGCCGCGATCGCGGTCAATGCGTCACGCAAGTCGCGCTGCGTCGGCACGGGACGTTTCTTGCCGAAGCCGGCGTAGCGGTCGTCGATGCGGCCGCGATACGCGAGCGTTCCGTCCGGCGTGAACACGGCCACTTCGGGCGTGCGAGTGATACCTGCGGCACTCACGAGTTCGTGCTTTGCGTCGATGAGCACCGGCAGCGTTAGTCCGAATTCCCTCGCGTGCTTCCGCGCCGCGTCGGCGGTCAGTTCTGAGTCCACGTGAACGGCAAAGAATTGGATCGGCTTGTCGGCAAAGTCATTCACGATGTTCGTGATCTCGGGCGAATAACTGTTCGCAATGGGGCAATCCGTGGTCGTGAAGAAGAGCACGTTCGCCTTCGCGTGTCCGACCAAGAGCGGTGAATGCGACTTGCCGTCGATGTCCTTCAGGCTCAACGGCGGGTCTTCCTGTATGCGGTCCTGGTCATCCGATTTGTCTTCCTTGACATTAGCCTTCTTCGGCATTGCCTGGCTCCAGAACGGCGGCGCGGGGAGTCCAATACGATCCCAATCGATCCTGTCGCCACGAAGTCGCGACTTGACGATTGATTGCACTGCGTGGCTACGAATCGCGGCTTGCAGTTTCTGAACGTCCCCTTCCTCTGATGCCAAAACACGAAAGTTTACGGCTCCCATCTCGTCGGTTGAACCTTCACCCCAAAGGATTCTTACCGGCGGGTAGCTCGGATTACGCGGATTATCCGCACTGTTGTCCCAAACGATTTCCGACGTGACGACCGCCCCCTTCGGAAGCCGTACAAACTCTGTGTAAAGATACTGCCCCTGCCAGTTGAAGTCCCAGTCGTCGATAAGAAAAAGCTTCTCCTCACTTCTGTCTGGCAGGGTCGCACTTGCTTTCAGCTTCTTGCCTAGGTAGTGGGCGTGGCCGCCGACGCTAACGACATCGATGTCAACCGGTAGGGTGAATGAATCCGTGATCTTGAATTCGGACTTGCCCGCGGGGATATCGACCCCGGAGAGCAATCCGAACGCCGGCGGCAACGGCAAGGAGACGAGCGTTCGCTCCGGTGCCTTGTCTGCAAAGTAAAGCCCCACCGTGATGACCTCCTTCTCGGGTTTGCCCGAAAGGTGGAAGTGCGTTTGCAGCACGAGGTCGGAGCCCTGCGTTGCGGGGTACGCTAGTCCTTCGGGGAGTTTCACCGGAGTGGCTCCGACGGCCCATCCACCGAGCGAGGCCGTGGGTCGGAAGCCCATACCGGGAAAACCGGGTTGTCCTTCTTTCGGATTCTTTGCCCGGGCGCGGCCACTGTCGTCCAAGAAATACAGAATGTGGTGCAGCACTTCAGGCGCGGTAGCCTGAAACTCGACAGCGGTGACCCACTTGTCTTCGGGAAGGTTCAGCGGGATCACGAAGTTTTGGTAAATGTCCGGCCCCTCGGCGGGCACCTCGAAGGCCCGGTCCATCTCTACGACAAGATCGGGTTGGCCAAGTTGCCAGCCATCCGAGAATTTCGGCGGGGCCGGAGTCTTCAACGGATCGCCCTCAGGCGTACCCGCTTTTACCCACCTATCGAACATAGCAATCTGCGAATCCGTCAAGCGCCGCGCATCGCGGAAGTCACCGTGCCCTGGTTGGGGCTGCCATGGCGGCATATAGCGTTCGTCCATGACTCGCAACATCGTGTTCGCGCGTTTGCGTACGTCGGCGTAACTCATAAGCGAGAACGGCGCGACCTGACCTGGCCGGTGGCACGTAGTGCAGTTGTCGAAGACGAGCGGCGCTATGTGCTCGGCGAACGTAATATCACCGGTCTTCGTTTCGTCGGCGAGTGATGTGAGCGGCAACAACAGCAACGTGAACACGATCAGTGACAGTATTCGCATGGGAACTCTCCGACGAGGAAGACTTCGTATTGCATGGAAAGACAAGATGTCAGTTCCTCAGAAGGTTGGTATTCACATCGAGTTTGCAAGTCCTATTTCAGGCAACTCGCGGTCGAGTAGAGAGGTCCTACGAAGGTTGTAAACGCCACGCCTTAGCCGGCTCGCCTGACTTGCCACGCCGCCAAGAAAAAGGCAATCGCGCCCAGAGCTAGGGCTCCCGGCTCAGGCACCGCACTCGGTCGGACGACCGAGACAAAGGTATCGGTGTTCGCATCGCCGCGAGGGTCGATGACCAAGCCGCCAGGCAGGAATAGGGTGTCGGGGACGATCTTCTCGTCGAAGTAGAGCAGATGGTTGTTATCGTTGTCGTTCAGGTCACCGATTGCAAACGGTGTTAGTTCCACCGCATTCCCAATGGCATCAAAACCACGGAGAACATATTGCGTCCACTCGTCGTCAGTCACTTCGTTACCGTCGGTCGCTTCGATGCCGCCGTCCCAGATAGCCATGAGCACCAGCTCACTGCCTGGTACAAAGTCGGGCGATGCGGGGGCAACATCCACCGGCTTGGCGTAAACGAGCGACGGTCCATCTTCCAG
>JBGSJY010000327.1:0-5282 GCA_041741515.1 Pirellulales bacterium
CTGGGCGGCCGGGCTGGCCCCGGCGTTCGCCAAGTTCTTGTCGCCGAACGAAGCGAGCCAGTGGCTCCCCGCCGCGGTGGTCGTCGCAGTAATCGTTGCGGTGCTCGCCAGCGCCGGTCGGACAGGGCGTTACATCGCCATCGCGCTGGGCGCCCTGCTCGCCATCGGCCTCCCGCTACGGATGTTGTGGGGGAGCGTCTACACCCTCTCGCAATGGTCCGCCGGCGAGGCGATGGCGTGGTTTGTCGGTTTGGCGGCGCTGCTCTTTGCAGCGGGTTGGCTGCTTACTCGCAAGGCGCCGCCGACATTGCCGCGTGTTGGTGTGCTCCGTGATCTGATGCCCGGTGTGGTGATGATCGGCGTTGCGATCGTCTTAGCGACTTCCGGGTCGTTGTCTTACGCACGGCTCGCCGGCGCTGTCGCAGCGGCGCTGATCGGCGCAGCGATCGGTGGCTTCGGCATCGCGGGCGATCGTCGCCTTGGCATTGATGCGGCGGGGCCGCTCGTCGCGACCCTCGGCGGCGGGATGCTGCTGCTCGGCTATTTCTTCGCCGAAGTGACAACGGCCAACGCCCTGCTCATCTTGGCGGCGCTCGTCGCGACGAGCCTGCCATTGCCGAAGGCGACGGGACCTGGCTGGTCCGGCCTCGCATTACGTGCCGTCCTCTGCTTCGCGCTTACCGGCTCCGCAGCGGGCTCTGCCGGAATCGCTTTTTCAAAAGCCATGGCCGCCCAGCCGGCCGATCCTTACGCCGGTTGGCAGTCGGAATGATCGCTGCGGTCGCCCAAGATCGGCGCCGGCCCGGCGAAGCAGGTAGGATGTCCTTGCCCCCTCTTCCCGACGCCGGAGCGACCCTCGATGAACCGACTCCCAACCGCGGCTCTGCTGTTGCTCGTCGCCTGGATAGTACCTGCCGTTCAGTCTGCCGAGCCGCTCGACGAGACGATCCAACGCCTCGCCCAACCCTACGTCGATAGCGACACCGTCGTCGGCATGACCGTCGGCGTGATCCACGGCGACGAACAAGCGGTCCGTGGCTTCGGACGCTTCTCGGAAGACGACTCGCGCACGCCCGACGGCAAAACCATCTACGAGATCGGCTCGGTCTCCAAAGTCTTCACCGGCCTGCTGCTTGCTGACGCGGTGGTCGCGGGGGACGTGACGCTCGACACGGCCGCCGCCGATTTACTCCCCAAGGGCGTGAAGATGCCTTCGAAGGGGGACGACCCGATCACGCTGCGGCATCTGTCGACGCACACGTCGGGGCTGCCGCGGTTGCCATCGAACCTGCACTCGAAGGACGCCAACGACCCCTACGCCGACTACGACGGCAAGAAGCTCGCGGCGTTCCTCAACTCGCATCGGCTGGAACGCGCGCCGGGTGAGAAGATGGAGTACTCGAACCTTGGCGCCGGCATGCTGGGCCTGTTGCTGGCCCGCCAAGCCAAGACGGACTACGAGACACTCCTCGTCGATCGGATCGCCAGGCCGCTCGCGATGGACGACACGTTGCTCACGCTCAGCGATGACCAGAAGTCGCGGCTCGCGCCGCCGCACAGCGGGGCCGGGCTCCCGGACCACAACTGGCGTTTCGACGCCCTCGCCGGAGCGGGCGCCATCCGCAGCACGACCGACGACCTACTCCGCTTCGCCACGGCGCAGCTCGACCCGCCTACCGGTGAATCGGCGGAGGGCAAGCTCGGCCAGGCGATCGAGCTGGCGTGGCAGGTCCACCAGAAGCCGATCGACAAGGAAGACTTCTCGATGGGCCTCGGCTGGCATGTCGCGCGCGACGGTTCAACCCGCTGGCACAACGGCCAGACCGCCGGCTACCACGCGGCCATCTTCATCAACCGTCCGCTCAAGGTCGCCGTCGTCGTGCTCACCAACACGGCGACCATGGAGGTCGATGCGCTGGCCGAGGACCTGGTTCGGGCCGTCGCTGGTCAGGACGTGAAACCGCGCGTGTTTGAGAAGGGCTCCGATACCCCCGCGGAGGTGCTCAAGCGTTACGTCGGCAAGTACCGTCTCGCCCCGGGGGCCGATTTCACCGTCTCGACCAAGGGGGGCAAGCTGCTGGTGGGCCTCACGGGGCAGCCGACTTTTGAAGTCTATTCCCGCAGAGAGACCGAGTGGTTTTACAAGGTCGTTGACGCCACGCTCACCTTCCAAGTGGACGCCAACGGGAAGTGTACGGCCGTCGAGCTTTTCCAGAACGGGCAGCGGCAGACCGCGAAGCGGGTCGACTAGCTGCCCTTTCCGCGCCGATCGCACTACGATAGGACCGAGCCGACAGCCGCTCCCCACTCCGGGAAGCGGCCCCCACGACTGGGCGGCATGGTCCCTGGAGAGAGGCAGGCAATCCGCCGGGCGATGGGAATCTACGACCGCGATTACGAACGGAGCTACGACACGGGCAGCGGCTGGCGCGACAGCGGCAACTATGGTGGCCGAGGCCCCGGCGGCGGCTTTGCTAGCTGGACCGCCAACAGCAAGCTGCTGGCGGTGATGGTCGGGGTCTACATCGCCCAAGTCCTCCTGCAGCGACCCCTGCAGGGGCAGTTCACCGAGTACCTGTCGCTGCCGGCCGACTGGTGGCGCGAGCCTTGGCGTGTCTACTCGCTGGTGACCTACTCGCTGCTCCACAGCACCGAGAACATCTTCCACCTGCTCTTCAACGGGCTGGCGCTTTTTTTCTTCGGCCGCGTCATCGAGATGCGGATGGGCGGGCGCGAGTACCTCACCTTCTTCTTCGCCGCTGCGGTCTTCGCCGGTCTGACCTGGAGCATCGTCGAGAACATCGCCGATGCTGGCAACACCCGCGCGATCCTGCTCGGCGCCTCCGGCGGCATCGCGGGCGTGTTGGTGCTGTTCGCACTGTGGTACCCGCATGTGCAGGTCTACCTGATGGGCATCCTGCCCGTGCCGGCATGGGTCATGGCGATCCTGTTCCTCGCCCAGGATATCATGGGGGCCGTGAATCGGGCGGGCGAGGTCGCCTACACGGCCCACCTCGGCGGCGCGTTTTTCGGGTTCCTCTACTTCCGCTACGGCTGGCGGCTGTCGCAATGGCTTCCCCACTGGATCGGTGGCGCCGGAGTCGGCGGAGCCCTAAGCGGTAAGTCTTTGAAGTCGCTGCTCAAACGGCGGCCGAACCTCCGCGTCCACCGCAACGACGATGAGGACGACGCGGCCGACGCGGCCGAGGACCGCGTCGACGAGATCCTCCGGAAGATTCAGTCGCAGGGTCAGGCAAGCCTGACCCGCGAGGAACAGCGGATCCTCGAGCAAGCCAGCCGCCGCTACAAGCAGAAGCGAAGCTGATAGAATATTGCCGGCCGCGCTCGACAGCCGCGTCGTCCGCCGCCTGACCCGCCCGCTCCCCTTCCCTCCCGGAGCACCCGATATGTCGTCTTCTCGCACCGTCACCATCACCGGCGCCTCGGGCCTTGTGGGAACCGCCCTTGCCGAGGCCTTCGCCGCCGACGGCGTGCGGGTGCTGAAACTGGTGCGACATCCGGTCTCGGCCTCCCGGCCCGACGACGTCTACTGGAAGCCCTCGGCGGGCGAGATCGACGCGGCGAAGCTCGAAGGGGTCGATGTCGTCTTCAACCTCGCCGGCAAAGGGATAGCCAACGATCGCTGGACGCCCGCGGTCAAGAAGCTGATCGTCGACAGCCGCGTCAACAGCACCCGCCTGATCGCCAAGACCATCGCCGGCCTACAGCACAAGCCCCGCGCGCTGGTGTCAGCATCGGCGATCGGCTTCTACGGCAATCGCGGGGACGAACCGCTCGACGAGGAATCGCCCGCCGGCGAAGGCTTTCTGGCCGAGACGTGCCAGTGGTGGGAGAACGCGGGAGCGGCCGCGTGGGAGGCGGGCGTCCGCGTCGCCCAGATGCGGCTGGGGGTGGTGCTCAGCCCCGACGGCGGCGCGCTTGCGAAGATGCTGCCGATGTTCCGGCTCGGCGCCGGCGGCGTCGTCGGCAGCGGCGATCAGGTGATGAGCTGGATCGCCCTTCCCGACGTGGTGCGAGCCTTCCGCTTCGTCGGCGACGTCGAGTCTCTGCACGGAGCCGTTAATGGCACGTCGCCCGAACCCGTCACGAACCGTGAGTTCACCAAGACGCTCGGCAAGCAGGTCGGCCGCCCGACGATGCTGCCGGTGCCGGAGTTTGCCCTCAAAATGGCGATGGGCGAGATGTCCGAGCTGCTGCTCGACAGCGCGCGGGTGTTGCCGAAGCGATTGACGGAGGCCGGTTTCGAGTTCGAGAACCCGACGCTGGCCGGCGCGCTGGAGCGGTTGTTGAAGTAAAGCGACCAATGCAATTAGCCCCCGGTCAATGACCGGGGGCTAAGTGACTCTTGACCTACCGCGGCGGCGCCGACGGGCGGTTGGCGCTCGTGGGCGGCGGTTGGTAGGTGGCGCCGCCGATGTCGTCGAGAGTGGTGCGCCCCAGCGTGATGTAGTGGGTCAAACGCTGGGCCGTGACGGGCGTGTACTCTTGCTGGGCGGTCTGACGCAGCCACAGCTTCGCGAGTTGCTGACCGCCATCCCCCTCGAGGATGAAGCGGTCGGCCGACTGCGAATAGCTCGCGCGGGCGGCCTCGGCGATGACGCCGCCCCCTTCCGCGCCGATCGCCGAGTCGATCCGCACGCCCCGCAGCGCGACCAGCTCGATCGGGCCCAGCGGCGCGCCGGTGGCGCTCCCGCGACGGACCGAGGCGGCCGGATCCTCGTGGATGCGGAGCTCTTCGCTCCGCAACTCGACCGAGTCGGGCGGGACCCCTTCGGGCGAGTGGAGCGGCAGCTGGTGGTCCCAGGCCAACACCGGGCCGTAGACCACTTGGACGCTCCCGGAGAACTGGGCCCGACGCTCCAGGAAGTTACCGGCGAGCCCGTCGCGGAAGTCGAGGCGCAGGAACCGCAGGCCGCCCTTCGACGAGCTTCCTCCCGACTTGCCACTCGGCGAAGGCCCACCAAGCGAGGGGCCACCAAGCGGCGACATCCCCCCCGCGTCGGCGAGCCGCACCGAACGGACCGAGCCGGGGCCGCGGCCGGAGATCGCCCCGCTCAGACGGTTAATCGCCAAGGTGTTCATCCGGGCCCGTTCGTGCGACGTCTGGCCGGCGTCGTCGGACCCCCGGTAGTCGATCGTCACTCCCCCGCCACACTCCACCTGGGCGACCTCGACGGCGGCGCCGCCGGCATGGGCCCCGGTGCGGAGGTCGATCGGTTGCGAGAGGGTCGCCGTCATCTGCGCGCAGTTGAGCCAACCGC
>JBGSJY010000328.1:0-8058 GCA_041741515.1 Pirellulales bacterium
CCCCGAGGCGGCGGCGGTCTTCGACCCGGCGCCCAACAGCTGGCGGCGCTACGCGCTCGCCGCGTGGCCGATGGCGGTGATCTTAGCGGCCGTGCTGCTGCCGAACATCGCGGCGGGGCTCTTCAACTACTTCTACAACGACCGCGAAATCATCGGCAAGCACCCCCAGATGAAGGATTTCTTCATCGCTCTCTCGACGGTGGTGAACGCGATCGCGTTCCCGCTCGGCGGCGTTCTGGCGATGTACTATGGGCTGCCGGTCGTGCGGTCGATCCAGCGGGCGACGCGTGGCGAGGACGTCTCGACCGACGAGATCGACAACCTGTTCCACCTCTGTCACCGCGGCGCGCTCGTCGGCGGAACCCTGTGGGGGATTGCGAGCTTCGTGTTCCCAATCGCGCTGATGCTTCGATTCCCTGACCACGATGACTTCAAGCCATACGAGGCCGGGCACTTCTTCTTGTCCCTGCTCGTGTGCGGCGGCGTCGCCGCGGTGTACCCGTACTTCTTGCTCGTGACGCTCACGACCTCGGTGTACTACCCGCAACTAGTCCGGGGGACGATGTCGGACCCGAAGTTCGACAAGCGCGGCGTCCACCTCAGCGATCATGGCGTCTACTACCTCCTCGCGGCCGCATCGATTCCGCTGATGGCGATTGTCCTATTGCTGTCGAGGACCGAGGAGATGGACACGTTCCGTGACATGATTCTGTGCGGCGTGTTCGCCACCTTATTTGGATTGCTGGCCGCGTTCTCGGCGTATCGGTACGTGTTGCAAGTTTGGAGCCAGGTCACGCCGGTGCTGTCACGACACAGGTCGAGCGCGGCGCCGGGCCTCGATTAGGGTCCGTTGTGCGGACCGCGGTTACGGCAGGGGGTGGGGAGGTGGTCCGGGGCGTTAGCCTCGGGTGAACCACCGATGTGAGTCGCAATCAAAAAAGGCCGCCGGTCCTGGGGACCGGCGGCCTTTACGGTTTTCAACGCGTCGCCTGCGGATCACATCGGTATGGCGGCGGCTTCGGTCTCGACCTGGTCGATGCCGAACTCCTCTAGCGCCGAGTCGAGCTGCGACTTCGGCGCCGTCAATTCCTCCGAAACGGGCTCCGGAGCGAGCGCTGCGGCGGCCTCTTGCAGCGGGGCGACCTCAATCACCTGACGGGGGATCTCTTCGCGGCTGAGCAGGCGGAGGTTGTTCGACTCGTCGATCTCGGCGAACGAGTCGAAGGCGTCGACCGCCACGATCAGCTTCTGGAAGCCGATCGGAGCGCCTCCATTGGAACCCATCGTGAGGGCTTCAACGGGAAGCGTGACCTCAATCTCGACGGTCGCGCCGCCGGGGATCTCGGCGATGCACGCTGTCGCGGTGGGGTCGCACGGCTTGATCGGGCCCAGCAACGCCACTAGCGACACGTAGACATTGCACACCGAGCGCGCGCTGTTGTTGGTGACCGCAATAATGAAGGTCGGCGAGCCGGCGGGGTCGCTATTGGCGGACTCGACGATCGTGGCGATCGCCAAGTCGCCGATCTCATTCGAGGGAAGCTCGAACGAGCCGAACTGGGACGGAACCACCGAGCAGCTCGGCGTGTTGAAGCAGCTGTGGAACGAGCCGTACCGCAGCATCAGATCAATCACGTGGCCGCAGCCGGGGGCGCCGCTGAAGGCGGTCCCGAGAGGCTGCGTCCCCGGGAGAAGTTGGGGCATGTTGGCGAGGGCTGGGGCCGCGACGGCCAGCGTCGCGATCGCCGCGAGGCGGATGGTTTGTGGGGCTTTCATCGCAACGGTTCCTTTTATGTTGATTGTTCGGTTCGTTTACAAAGAAGGCCCGGCGACCACGTCGCCGTGAGTCGCCGGGCCTGTGAGGGACACGCTTTCATGCAGGCCGCAGAGGATCAGTAGCAACCCCAGTAGCTGGTGACGACCGGCAGGCAGGTCGTGTAGCAGCTCACCACCGGGCGGTAGCAGTACATGGGGCGGTAGCAGTAGCTGTAGCTGTAAGTCTGGTAGTTCGAGTAGCAGCCGTAGTTGTAGTTGTTGTAGCCGCACCAGTTGTTCCAGCCGCAGCTGTTGTGGTAACCACCGAAGCGACGGAAGCAGGTCTCGATGGCGTCGGTCTCTTCGCCCGCCTCTTCGGCCATCTGATCCACATTGAGCGAGTTGAGGTCCATCTCTTCCAGCTCGGCGCCGGCGTCGTTGATCGAGGCCAGGTCGGTCGACTGCAGCTCGCTCATCAGGTCGTCGGCGATGGCCGAACCCGAAACCGCCAGGACCGCAACGACAGCGAAGACAACATTCTTGAGCAACATGATCGAATCTCCAGCGGCAGGTTGTGGTGAAGGGCTGTGGCGAGGTCTGCCGTTATCTCGCCGCAACCGGGTTAATCGCGTCTCTGCCGAGATCAAGCGACGGCGTGCGGCTGGTGTTACGGGTGATTCTCGAAAATTGAAAAGTCTCGCGCAGAGACGCGGAGATGCAGAGAAGGTGAGTGCAAGGACTCACGCAAAGGCGATAAGACGCAAAGAAGGAAGAAGAAAGGACGAGTAAAGAATTGCTGCTTTGCGTCTTTGCGCCTTTGCGTGAGACATAACAGCATCCACTGCTCTGCGTCTCCGCGTCTCTGCGCAAGACATCAAACGCTTCTTTGGAGAATTGCGTGACAGCGGGTAACATCAGCCGCGTGGCGCCGCTGGGCGGGATAAGGTCCCAACCCAACCCCAACCCCCTTCGACCGATCATGCGTTACTCACTCCCTATGGCCTTGCTGGCCCTTTGCCTGCCTGTCGCTGCTAGCGGCGACGAGCTGTTTTCCGAGGTCGCTGTGGAGAGCGTCTTCGGCGCCTCCAGTAAGTCGGCCGGCTCGGCGTCCACCGGGGCCAGCATCCCCGGCGCCGGCGTGCGGGTGACCGGCGCCGGGCAGCTCGGCGAGTTGCTCCGAGAGCTCGGTTTCGAGCCCGAGCGGGTCGATGGCCGGACGGTCACGATTCAACTCGCCCACGGCCAATGGACGGTCCCGACGACGCTCCACGCGGCGGTGGACCGCAGCCAAGTTGATGTGACGATGGGCCTGGCGACCCCCGAGAAGGGCGTTAAATGGAACGCCAACAAGCTGCTCCGCCTCTTGGCCGACCCCGAGGCCGGCGGCGCCCACTTCGCCTTCGACAGTTCGAAGGGCCAGATGCAGGTCCGCCAGACCATGTCGGCCCGCGAAGTCACCAGCGCGAATCTGGGCCGGCTATTGACTGAAATGGCCGAATTCGCCGTCTCTCGCGAGACCGCTTGGTTCGACAAGCCCAGCGAATCAGACAAGTCGAAGCCGGCGACCACCGCCGCCGCGGCGCCCACCTCGATCATCGGTTCGTGGGTCGCCAGCCTTGGCCAGGGCGAGGCGTTCGCCATCAAGCTCACCGCAGACGGGAAGTTCCAGCTCGCCCACGTCAAATCCGGCAAGCCCACGACCTCCAACGGCAAGGTCGAGCGAACCGGCGATCAGCTGAAACTGCTGGGCGACGGCAGCGTCACGATCTCCGGCACGCTGTCGAACATCACGGCCGAGGGCTTTGACCTGACGCTCACCAGCGGGAAGAAGCTGGCGTTCAAGAAGCCGGCGGCGGCGAAGTGACCGGCCGACGAAACCATTGAATTTGCGGCGCAGCCGCGGGCGGAAGCCTGCGGCTGTTGCCGTGCGCGGCCGGTGGTGGGTGGCCGGTTTGGGGGCGCCACGGGGGCTGCCGCCCACGGCTGACAAGTTTTCTGAGGGGGGAATTGCCGTAACACCTGCGGTCGACTGTCGCTGGGAATTGCAGAACCAACCCTGCCGCGCCACCCAAGCGGCTCCAACTCAACGCTCAAGGAACCGTCCCATGTCCACTCTCCCCAGCCTTTCACGACCCGTGGCCCTCCTGGCCGCCCTGGCCGTTTTCGCCTCGGCGGAGGTCGCCCGGGCCGACGCGGAGCTGTACCGCAAAGTCCTCGACGCCACGACCTGGGTCCTGTCGAAGAACTCCGAAGGCACCTCCAGCGGCACCGGCGTTTTAGTGGACGCCGAGAAGCGGCTGATGATCACCAACGCCCACGTGGTCGGTGACAGCCGCAGCGCGGTGATCTTCTTCCGCGACCTGAAAGACGGCAAGCCGATCGTCGAGAAGAAGCACTACCTCGACAACGTTCGCAAACTGGGCGTCCGCGGGCGAATCGTGGCGATCGACCGCAAGCGGGACCTGGCCCTGGTAGAGCTGGAAAAGCTGCCCGAATTCGCTAAGGCGGTCGAGCTCGCGGCCGAAAGCACCGGCCCCGGCGAATCGATCGACTCGATCGGCAACCCCGGCGCCAGCGACGCCCTCTGGGTCTACACCTCGGGCAAGGTCCGCAGCGTCTACGTCAAGCAGTTCCGTACCGGCGCCGGCGAGCATGAGTTCCGTGTCGTCGAAACCCAGTCGCCGCTCAACACGGGCGACTCGGGCGGCCCCATCGTGAGCCAGGACGGCAAGCTCGTGGGCATCGTCCAGGCGATTAGCAAGAAAGGCTCGCTCATTAGCTACGGCGTGGACATCAACGAGGTGAAGGAGTTCATGTCGAGCGACTGGAAGCCCGCCCCGCTGCCGGTCGCCGACGTGCTCGCCAAGACCGAGTTGAAGCCCACGCAGCACGAATCGGGCCATTTCAAGGTGACGATCTCGACCGAAAAGGACGGCGATCAGGAGGTTTTCGTGACCAAGGAGACCGAGTACTACGGCCGGACCGATGTCCGCAAGGTGTGGTCGCTGGCCGCCTCGATCGACCCCAAGGAGCTGACCGAGGAAACGATGCGGAAGCTGCTGGAGCAGTCGGCCCGCACTAAGCTCGGCGGCTGGTCGGTCGAGTCAGACGGCCAGGGCAAGTACCTGCTGATCTACGTCTCGAAGGTCGACGCCACGGCGACACCCGACTCGCTGGCGAGCATCATGGAGTACACCGGCAAGATCACCGCCGCGATGCGGAAAGAGCTGGAGCCGAAGAAAGCCGCCCAAGAAGCTAGCGACACGCTCCAGGACTGGCTGTCGGAGTGAGGACGCGAAGGGGTCGGCAGTTTGTTCCCCTCCCCTCTTTTAGGGGAGGGGTGAGCGGCGTCCACCCTCGGATAATGACGGCGTACAGCTCCTGTCGAGCAACATCAGTACCCCCACCAGCCCTCCACCTGACGCGTTAAAACCCTCCCCTAACCCCTCCCTAAAGAGGGAGGGGGATAAAATACGGACCTGGGTTGGCCAGGGAGGGACGCCACGGCGTCCCTCCCTTCTTTTTTGTCGGCGAAATGCCTGATTCAGCAGCTCCTGAAAAGTTTATGGAAAACCCCGTAACACTCCTGGGTTGCGGCCGCTGAGCCTTTCAGACGGGGACGACCAAAGCCCCGCCAAGCCAACCCAAACGCTTACAAATCAGGAACTTAGCCATGTCCCGCATCGCCCTCAGCGCCAAGCTCGCCCTCGCTGCCCTAACCCTGGTCGCCGCCACTGCCAACAGCACGCTCGCCTGTGGTGGCGGTGGTGGACGGGGCGGACGCATCTCTTTCGGCGGCGGTGGCGGTTACCGTTCGAGCGGTCACCCTTACTCCAATAACCATAACTACAGCAGCAACTACCACTCGGCTCCCCGCTACGCTCAGCCTGCTCCGGTTTACAGCCCAGCTCCGGTCGTCTCGCAGCCGGTGATCGTCCAGCAGCCTGTCGTGCAGCCCCAGCCCGTCACGCAGCCGGTTTACGCTGCCGACCAGCAGTTCGCCCCGCAGCAGGTTGCCCCGCCCGTGGCTCCGGTGACGGCGCCCGCCACCGTTGATCCCGCGGCTCAGTCGGCCGAAGACGCCGCCTTGGCCGCCTTGGCCGCCTTCGGCGAGTGAATCATTCCTAACGACTTGGGTTGGCCCGAGAGGGGGCGCTTCGGCAACGGGCCGGGGCGTCCCCTCTGGCTTTTTTCCGCCCGAGATTCGCCGCGCGGAACAGATCCCGAGACATTGCGCGTAACACCGGCTGCCGCCTCCCGCTGGGCACTGCAGACGGGTTCGATTACCGGCCCCGGACGCCACTTCCCGCGATAACAAGGAACCCTAGCCATGCCCGCGACCTTCTCCAAAGCGACCTTCACACTGGTTGTCACCGCCCTGTCGGCCTCGCAGGTATTCGCCTGCGGCGGTGGCGGGGGCTTCGGCGGCGGATTCGGCGGTTTCGGCGGCGGCTATTCGGTTCCAGTCGTTCAACAGCCGGTTTATCGCCCCGCGCCGGTCGTCTACCAATCGCAACGCGTGGTTCAGCAGCCGTACGGCCAAGGTTCGCCGATGGGCCAGCAACCCATGCAAGCTCAGCCCTACGGGCAACAGCCGCAGCAATACGGCGGTCAGCCTCAGTACGGCCAGCCGATGCAGGGTCAGGGCCAACCGATGCAGGGCCAGCCCTACGGCCAGCAGCAACCCATGCAAGCTCAGCCCTACGGGCAACAGCCGCAGCAGTACGGCGGCCAGCCGATGCGGGGCCAACAGCAGCCGCAGTACGGGCAGCAACAGCCGCAGCAGTACGGGCAGCAACCGTCCCTGCAGTCGCAAGGCCCGCAGCAATACGGCCAGCAGCCCCAGCAGCAGCCGATGCAAGGGCAGCAACAACCGCAGTTCGCTCAGCAGCCCGCCCCGCAGCAACAATCGGCTCCGCAGCAGCAGCCCATGCCCCAAGCCGCCCCGCAGCCGGGCATCGACGCTTCGCGGTCGGCCCTCGACGCCCTAGCGGCCTTCGGCGGCCCCGAGCCGACAGGTCCCGCTCAAGAGGCGAACTTCGTCGGCTCGTGGACCGCAACCGTCAACGGCGCCAACAACGTGCAGCTCCAGCTGGGCGCGGACGGCGCCTTCAACTGGGTCGCCAACTCGAACGGCAAAACGAGCTCGTTCGACGGCAGCTACACGATCGCGAACGGCCAACTGACGCTCGTCCGGTCGAATGATAGCCAGCAGCTCTCCGGAACGCTTGCCCCCGAAGCCTCGGGCGGATTCCGGTTCAAGCTCGCCTCCGCCGGTGGCGAGGGTCTGCTGTTCGTCCAGTGATCCGCAGCGACTAGAGGCGATCCACGAAACCGCCGGACCCACCTGGGGCCCGGCGGTTTTGTCGTTCGCGATCGCGTCGGTCCAAGGGACCTGCGTCGTGCGAGCCGGGAAGCGTCAGCTCCCGGAGCAAAGCGGTTACCCAGCTGCCTCCGGGGGGCTGACGCCACCCGGCTCGCAGCGACCGCAATGCTACCGGTCGGTCGGCCGCACGTCGTCGAGTTGCTGCTCGAGGACCCGCACGCTGCGTGACAGCAGCACACGGATGGCGACGTCGGTCTTGCCGAGCTTCGCGGCGATCTCTTTGGTGGGCAGACCCTCGGCGTACCGCATATGGATCGCCGTGCGGGCCTCATCGGAGAGGCCGCCAACTGCCTCGTGCATCCTCTGTACCCTGACGTCGCGGCTGAACGCGGCGCTGGGCGAGGTGATGCTGGCGGCGAGGAACGCCTCGAACCCCCCTGCCCCGTCCCCATCGGCGGCGTGCATCGACTGCACCCGGCCCGCGTCGCGTCGCTGGGCGCCGAAATGAAACCGGTGGGCGTCCACCACCCGCCGCCGGCACAGCTCTTGGAGCCACTGTATCGGCTCGTACTTGTCGAACGGCGCCGTCGGCAAACCGGCGAGCGCCGCAGCGGCGACCTCTTGGATAAGGTCGTCGGGCTCGACCATTGAGAGCAGCTTGGCGCTCATGATCGATTTGGTGAAACCCACCAAGCGGTTGCGTTCGGCGTCGATCAACTCGGCCAGCGCCAGGGCGTCTCGCGCCTTGACCCGTCCGACCAGGGCGTCACTGGCTTCCATCGCAACCACGGGGCTAAAGGGATTCACCACGACGGAAATTCACCACGACGGGCACAACGGGCACGACGAGGTAAATCTACCACCCTGCCCTTTCATCCAGGCAGGCAATTTAGCAAGAAGACAACGCCCCGCCGAGCGGCCCAGAAAATGTGGGAGGGGTCTCCAGACCCCGATTACGACTACCATCCGCTACCGGC
>JBGSJY010000329.1:0-2608 GCA_041741515.1 Pirellulales bacterium
GCTTGCGGCCCCGGGCGAGCAGTACGGCGGCCCGCTCCTGCATCTCGCCGGCCGCCTTACGGGTGAATGTCACCGCCAGGATCCGCGGCGCCGGAACGCCGCTGCGGATCAGCTCGGCAATGCGGTAGGTCACGACACGCGTTTTACCCGTCCCGGCCCCGGCCAGCACCAGCAGGGGCCCCCGTAGCGTGTGGACCGCGTCTTTTTGGGCGGGGTTGAGGCCGTGCACGAGAAAGGGGAACGCGGGAAGGAAAAAGGGGAAATAGCAAGTGGGGGGAGGAAACAAAGGGGACGACAATCGGCATTCCCCTTTCCGCATTCCCCTTTTTGCCCCTACCATACCGGTTTCCCAGCTCCGCCCCAGCCCTTGCCCTCGCGGGCCCTTTTGATATGGACAGCCAGCACCGCCACGAACTCGAAGAGAACGCCCTCGCCAAGTGGCTGACCGGCAAGGTCGAGGCGATCAAGCCGCAGCTGCCGGCGATCCTGCTGGGCGTCATCGTGCTGGTGGCGGCCATCATCGGCGTCAACAGCTGGAAGACCTCCAGCGCCGCCGCCAAGGCGGACCGCTGGAGCGACTTCGCAGTCGCCCTCGAGCAGGGGAATCCCGATCTTATCGACCTCAAATCAGCCGCCGACAAAAACCCCGGCACCGCCGTCGCCGACTGGGCGGACGTCACCTGGGCCGATGGCAAGCTGTACCAAGCTTCCCAAACCTTCTTTAGCAACCGCACAGAGGCCGACAAGGCGATCGAAGAGGCGATCGCGGTCTACGAGCGCCTCGCCCAATCAGGCGACCGCGACATCGCCGAGCGCGCCAGCTTCCAGCTTGGCCGAGCCCTGGAGCTGCAAGGAAAGCTCGACGACGCCATCAAGCAGTACGGCCGCGTCACCGGCGCCTTCGCCGCCGTGGCGAAGAGTCGTATCGAGCAGCTCGAGACCGACTCGGTCAAGCAATCCTACGAGTGGATTACCGCGTCCAAGACGGGCGCCGCGCCGGCCGTGACCGGCGCCACGGGCGGCGTGCTGGATAGCCTTGATCCGGACAACATCCCGCTGCCGGACATGACGGCCGAGGAGGCCGAATCGACGCTCGACGCCCTGCTGCAGGACACCGAGACGGAAGAAACCACGGAGAGCCAAGAAGCCGCCGAGCCCGACGCTGACGATTCGGCAGACGCCGAAATGCCGCCGGCCGACGTACAACCAGCCGACGAACAACCAGCCGACAAGGCGGCGACCGAGGGAGCGCCGGCCGCGGACGAACCCGCTGATAAGCCGGCCGCTGAGTGAGCGATCCGACGCCCGAGCTGATCGTCGAGGAGGCCGACGTGGGTCGACGTCTCGATGTGTTGCTCGCCCAGCGGCTGCCGCAATTCAGCCGCACGCTGCTCAAGAAGACGATCGACGCGGGCGGCGTGACGGTAAGTGGTAGGGTCGAACGTCCCGCTTACAAGTTGGAATTGGGCGACGCCGTGTGCGTCGTGTCTCTAGCGGCGCCCGCTGAGGGTCCGACGCCCGAGCCGATCTCGCTCGACTTTGTTTACGAAGACGACGACATCGTCGTCGTCAACAAGCCGCCCGGCATGGTCGTCCACCCCGCCAAGGGGCACTGGGCCGGCACGCTGACCGCGGCCTTGGCGCACCATTTCGGCGACGGGCTCAGCAAGACCGGCGGCCCGACACGGCCCGGCATCGTCCACCGCCTCGACCGGGACACGTCGGGCGTCATCCTTATCGCCAAGCACGACCAATCGCACGAACGGCTCGCCAAGCAGTTCCAGGACCGCTCGACGGAAAAAGAGTACCTGGCGATCATCATGGGTGAGCCCGACCGCGACGGCGACGTCATCGACGAGCCGATCGGCCCGCATCCACACATCCGTGAGAAGAAGGCCATCCGCCGCGGCCACCCCGACTCGCGAGACGCGGTAACGACCTTCGAAGTGATCGAGCGCTTCCGCCGCTGCGTCCTCTTGCGAGCTAAGCCGAAGACCGGCCGCACCCACCAGATCCGCGTCCACATGGCGCACATCGGGCACCCGATCCTCTGTGACAAGCAGTATGGCGGCCGGATTCGCATCACGGCGAGCGAGCTCCGCGGCGGCGTCGCCGGAACCGACGAGCCGGCCCTCCTGGAGCGCCAGGCCCTGCACGCCCATCGGCTCACCATCAACCACCCGATGTCCGGCGAGCGCATGACGTTCGAGGCGCCGATCCCCGAGGATATCGAACGCGTGTTGCGATTCCTGCGCAAGAATTCGTGACGGGTGATTCACCCGCGGCTAGCGCCAGGATGGAGAATACTCGGAGCAATCGTCTCCAGCACAGGGGAAGCCCCGATGATTGAACTGCTCGTTCTTCTGGCTTTGATCCTGATCGGCTTTGGCTTCGGAATCATGTTCTTTCCGCAGATCGCCTGGCGATCATCCGAGGGCTGGAAGTTCGCCAATGCTGAGCCCTCCTCAGCGGCACTCTCGATGTACCGGTTCGCCGGATTTCTTAGCGCCGCAGGCGGGGGCGCGCTGCTCTGGTACGCCGCGCTGCAGGGTTGAGCGGGCGGGTCTGAGTTGGCGAACTCGGTGCGATCCGCTAGCATGCCGCGCTA
>JBGSJY010000330.1:0-2011 GCA_041741515.1 Pirellulales bacterium
GCGGCCGCGACGCCGTGCCGCGGGCGGTCGCCGCGGTCTTCCTTTGGATCGTCGCCCTGCCGCTGGCGATGCTGCTCAATTCGCTGCTGCAGTTCAGCTCGACGCCCGCGGTCGAGTGGCTAAGCCAGAAGGTCCTTGCGCCGCTGATCCAGGGGATGGCGGCCGTGCACCCGTTGATGATGCTGCTGCAGTCCTCGGGCGCGGTCGGAGCGATGCTCGGCGTCGATCTCAGCTGGTGGTCCGCCGTGCAGATGGTCCTGCTGCACTTAGCGGCCGCGGCGGCTTTGCTCGCGCTGTGCGTCGTGATGGTGCGTCGCGTTCACCTGCGGGCGGCGTCGCAGCCCGGCGTCAGGCAGAGAACCCACGCCCGCGCGCCCTCCTCGCGCTCGCCGTACGAAAAGCGCCCGATGCTCTGGAAAGAGATGTTCGCCGCCTCGGTCCGCAAACGGGGCTCGAAGTGGGCGGGTCGTATCGGGCCGGCGCTGCTGCTGCTCGCTATCGGCTTGCCGCTGGCGACACTCCTCTACAACGCCTTGTCGGCGGGGTGGGAGGCTGACTATCGATCGTTTATGGGAGTGGCGACGGGGATCGTCACGGCGTGCGGCTCGATCCTCGTGCTCCTCATCGGCAGCCGCGCCGCGGGGCTCGTCACCTACGAGCACGAGCGAGACACGCTGGTGTCGCTGTTATCGACGCCGCTGGAGAGCGCCGACATTGTGGGGGCGAAGACTTGGGGCAATCTTTACGCGTACCGCTGGGGGCTCGTCGGGCTCGTGTTGATCCCGCTGTTGGGAGCCTTTCTCGACCTGTCCGCGCTGACGGCGGCGGTTGGCGTCGCCGCTTCACTCGCCGTCTTGTCGTGGGCGGCCACCGCGGTGGGGCTGGCGATTTCGATGCGGATGAAGAGCTCGATCAAGGCGATCGGTGCGACGATGCTCTTGATGCTCTCGATCGGGCTCTTCTACTCGCTGCTTGCCCTGTCCTTTGCCGGGCTGACGGGCGCTAGCGACGCCGATTTTGCTCTCTTTGTTTTCCCACCGCTGGCGCCGTACCTCATTGCCTTTCCACTGATCGCCACCACCGAGTCAACTCCGCCGGGATCTTTCGTCGCATCGTATGCGCTTGGCCTGATCTTTTACGCGGCGTTGGGGTTTGTCGTCACGGTCAACAACACTCAGAGGTTCGACCGGGTGACTGGTCGCAGCGGTGAGAGGCTCGCCGAAGGCGCCAGCGGCTAGCGGCGGCCGGCGCCCCTGAGTCGCGCATCGAAGCGGGACTGTCCCTCACCAACCGTTGGCGTCCCAGGAGAAATCTTGCTGATAGACGGCGTCGATAGGTCCCAGACGCTGCTCGGTAGTCAGCGGACGATCCGCCGTCGAACCAATCGGCGTCAGCGGGCGGCGCTGGGCCGTGGCGACGGGGGGCAGGTAAGCCTCGGTCGCCGACACCGTCGAAAAGTCGCCGGGGCGTTCCAGGTGGGGGTAGCCAATACTCGTCGCGTTGACGGCGGGGGTCGTGGGCTGGGCCGCACGGTTCTTCGGCGCCTTGAGCACCATGCCGATCGGCAGGACGTCGGGGTGCTCGAGGCGGTCGCGGTTCAGCTCAAACAGCTCTTGGGCGCGGGCCGGGTCGCCGAGGTAGCGTCCGGCGATGGACGGCAAGGTATCGCCATCGGTGACGATGTGCTGGACGTACGAGTCGCTCGCAGCCGCCGGCCGCCTCTCGATGGGGTCGAAGGATTGGCCGGCCGAGGCGTCGTAACGGAGCGGGTTGCGCGGGGAGTCGAAGCCCGTCGACGCCGCGTCGAAACGGGGGCGGCCGTCGTAGGGGCTCGCTTCGACGGGAGGTTTTGCCACTGTCACCTCTTGCGGCCCGCTCCGGCCGAATTCCTGGCCCGCCATGGGAGGCAGTGGCGCCCGTAACTCAGGCCAGCTGTCGCCGGTTGGTGCGTCAGCCTCTTTCGGTTCGGGGGTGGGATCGGCAACGATCGACGCAGCGTCGCCACCGCGCG
>JBGSJY010000331.1:0-52480 GCA_041741515.1 Pirellulales bacterium
AGGACGCCCAGCGAAGGCGCCGATCTAAGAACCAATAGCCAATGCGGGCCCATGCGGGGAGGCCCCAACTAAACTCCCCCAACCAACCAGCGCTGCACTTTCTCGGCGCCGGGCGCTGCACTTTTCGACTGCCGATCACAATCGGCGACGGAACACGTCGATGGACCGGGCGAGTGGAGCCCGGAAACCGGCTGGCCGTCGCCGCAAGAGATCGCAGCAATCTGCGAAGCGATTCGGGCGAAGTGGTCACCAGCCGAACTACAGCGGCGAACGGTCGAGCAGATCGAGCCGATCGACGTGACTGTGATTCGCGTAGCTGACTTGGCCCGCTGACTTTGGAACGGCGTCGATTGTCGCGGACCGTATTCATGGTCCGGCGGCTCTGCGGCGATCGACGTTGCCCCGGTTGGTCCCCGCCGAGACTGACCGGGGCGTTTTTTACGGCCCATCGCATTAGACGCACTACGAGCCCGCCTGACGCGTCCTAATTTCCGGCGACAAAGATATCAACCGAAGCGAGATAACGCGTGAGACGGCCGCAGAGAGATCGAATCTCCGGCCGTTGACAAGAAATAGACCCGAACGGGATGATTCGGGTGTCAAAGCTGGGCCCGCAAGGCCAACTCTGGGGCGTCTGAGCCCTGAGCAAATCGAAGTCAAATTTCAATCGAGTAACAAAACGCATGGCCGTATTGGTGTCGGGAGTGCCGCAAGCACTCATTCCGTAAGGATCCGGGGCGGTCTCGATTCCGCCTGACAACGCCAGTCCGGCCATGCGTTTTTTTTGTGCGGTCTGCAAATGCGAAACGGTTTCGCATTTGTCGCCGCGCACCAGGAGCCATGATGATCGAGCAGATCAAGGTTCACGTCGTAAAGTATCCGACCCGCGACAATCTAGTGATGCGGTATCGCTGCCCGATCACCGGGAAGCAGATCACCAAGTCGAGCGGCACCAGGATTCGACGAGACGCTGAGAAGGAAGCCGCGAAGTGGGAGGCCGATATCCAAGCCGGCCGCTACGCCCGCGATAGTCGGATGGGCTGGGATGAGTTCGTCGAGCTGTTCACCGAGCAGCATCTAGACGACTTGGCCGTGAAGACCGCCGACATCTACCTAACGTCGCTGAAGGCGTACAAGAAGACCTGCCGGCCTGAGCGGCTGTCGGACGTGACGACGATACGCGTCTCACACTTCCGCACCGAGCTACGCCGAAAGGGACGCAAGCCCGCGACCGTTGCGAGCTACCTGCGGCACTTGAAGGCCGCACTGCGTTGGGCTCACTCGCAGGGGTACATCTCCAGCGTGCCGGACTGCAAGCCGCCTAAGGGCTCGGCCAATGCCACGACCATGAAGGGGCGGCCGATCGTCGCCGAAGAGTTCGATCGGATGATCGAGGCCGTCGCCAAGGAAGTCGAGGCCGATAAGGTCGAGGCGTGGAAGTTCTATCTGCGGGCCCTGTGGTTCTCTGGCTTGCGTCTGACGGAGTCGCTGGCGTTGACGTGGGACGAGAGCCCCGACGCGATCAGCGTGGACCTGAGGGGACGGCGGCCCATGCTGCGGATCCCGGCCGGCGTCGACAAGAGCAAGCGTAGTCGAGTGCTGCCGATCACTCCCGACTTTGCCGAGTTGCTGGCGGCGGTCCCGGAGAAGCGGCGGCGTGGTCGAGTCTTCAGCATCGACGGACGCCCGGACAAGGTATCGCCGGTTATCACGGCCATCGGCAAGGCGGCCGGCGTCCGAGTGACGGCAACGAAGTTCGCCAGTGCTCACGACCTGCGGCGGGCGTTCGGCACCCGCTGGAGCAAGTCGCTGTCACCTGCCCGGCTGAAGGCCATGATGCGGCACGCCGAGATATCGACCACGATGCGGTTCTACGTTGACGAGGACGCCGAAGAGCTGGCGGATGCGTTGTTCGAGGTAGCAATCGAGGTAGCACCCCCCAAAACTGACGACCCAGAAACGGGAGAAGCCGAAGCCGCAAAGTCTGACGCGGCAACGGCTTACAGCAGCGGAGGACAAGGGATTCGAACCCTCAACCGGTTACCCGGCAACTGATTTCGAGTCAGCCTGCTAACCATTCGCTTATCCTCCGGGCGGGTGGCCCGGGCGTCGGGGGGGTTACCTCGGCCCGGAACACTCACTCAGACCTGTGAAGGTATCTGTCGGCTGGGGGACTGACAAGCGACGGCCCGGGCTTTCGGGCCGATAGATCCGGCATTTTCCGTAGACTGGGCCGGCTGTTGGCGGCCCGGTTCTGACGACTCTGCCCGCTGCGAGGGGGGTGAGACCCCGATTGACGGCGTGCTGGCGCCGCTGCCGATCAATGGAGTCGAGAGGGCGTTTGCCAGCGGGCGGCCGATGGACGGCCCCGGCAGGCGTCACCTGTTGCTGCGACGGACCAGGCCAGGATGGAGGGCTCCGCAGCCAATCGAGCCACCGATCCACCCCGACCTCCCCGGGAGAGGCCTCTATGCCGACGCCCACTATCCGAATTGTTACCCGCGGCGCGGGCGGCGAGATCCGCAGCAAGGACTACCCTCACACCGAGGCGATCCTCAAGATGCACACGCAGATTGGAATCGACGATTGCTCGACCGACCTGGCGTTGCGTGGGTTGCCGGTGTTCCGGGGGCTGATCGGCCCGATGCCCGACGGCAAGGGGATTGTGCGTTACGAGTCTCCGGAGGTCTTCGAAACGCTCACCAAGGAGTGGAGCGCCCCGCCACCGAAACGCAAACGAGTCCGCAAGAAGACCCAGGCCCCGGTCGATGCGGAAACGGCTCAGGCCTGAGCTCGCCCAGTTCGAGGAGCCGTCGCATCCGCACCAGCACCAAGCCACCGAAAACGAGGCTGCCTTAACGGTCCGCGGTGGGATCGCGGGCGCGACTCCCTGCGGGGTGATCCTGCCCAGGCGGAGCGCGTCGGTGTGCGCTGAGAGATTCTCGGGGAAATTGCCACTTTTTCTCGCGGTTCTCGACGCCGCGACCGGGAGTTTCCAACCGAATCGACATCGCCGGCCGTGGTCCTCTCCGGCCCCGTCGCCCGCTCTGCCTATCGCCAGAGGGTCTAAAGCCACGCGATCCAAGCTTGCTGTCTGGACCTGAGTGGTAACAATCGGGACATGCTCTTTCCCCGATTCACTCTCCGCTCCGGCTTGGCCGGTTTGACAATTGGCGTGGTCGTGGCGATTGTCGTCCGCGAGGCGCTGCTCGGTGAGCCGTGGGCGATTGGCGTAGTGGTCGCGCTCGGCGCCGCCGTGTTGTCGCTGATGCTTCAGGCCGCCTCACTGGGCATGTCCCTGCTGCTGACCCGGGGCGGCAGGGACCTCCAGCGAGGGGAGCGGGAGCGATGACCGGTCGGATTCTGCGAATGCCCCGGCGGCGCCTCGCCGCTGCGACGGCCTGCTGCTGGCTACTCGTCCTGCCGTCGCTGGCGGCGGCGGTGTCGGGGAACTTTTTCGCTTTGCCACCAAGCTTAGATGGGACGCCCGTCTACTCGCCTCGTAACGGGCTGAGCGTCGAAATCGACGACCGCTGGTTCGAAGGGGCCGGCTACAGGCCGATCCGGCTGCGATTTTCAACGGAGACGGCGGCCGCTGTGGATCGGTCTATCTCGATCCGAATGGTCTTCTCCGACTCTGGCAGAGTGGGAGATGACGACTTGACCGTCACCCATAGCGTCGACATGCCGGCTGGGGCGAATAGGGTCGAGACGGTCGTCCGTTGCCCTGTGGTCCTGGTTTGGTCGTCGATGTCCTGGGAGATAGAGGTCGACGGTCTCCTCGACAAGGCGCTTTCCAGCCATCAGTTTATTCCCTGTCAGGGGGTGACGGCGGGTTCAGTGACCGGACCGGGGGGGATGTTGCGGATCGTGCGTCCCTCGCGATGGGACGAAGTCGAGCTTCAAGACGAGCGGCTCTTGACCCCGATAACCGTCGGATTCAGTCGGCGTCAGATCGGTGAACGGCTCTTGTGCGAGCCCATGACGAGCTGGCTTGATTATTCCGCTGCGGAAGTGATGTCGGTTGATTTGCCGACGCTCCGCCTGTTTGTGAATCGCCCCAAAGACGAAGTCGCTGCTTTGCGAAGGTGGCTCCTAGCCGGAGGTATTCTCTGGGTCGAGCAGGTGGGTCGTAACGGCGCTGCGACGGACTCTTACGCCGAGATCGAGTCACTGCTCGACGTCGCCCGTTGGCGGATGACCTCGACAGACGAGGATGCGGAGGAAGACGTCGCCTCGCCACCCGTGACGAGCCAACCAACGACTGAGCCAAGCGCCGATCCTCCCTTGCCCGAAGGCGCCACTTCGGAGCGACGCCAGCGAAAGGGAGCGGCGACCCCGGTCGCCGGGGCTCCCGGATGGGGCTACGTTAAGCTCGACCCGATATCTACGCCGGACGATGACGACCCTTTGCAACGCGCCGAGTCTGAACCCGCCGACGGCGCCGCGGACAACGATACGCGGGGCTGGTTCGCCCAGCGGGATGTCGGCTTCGGGCGCATTCTGGCGTTCGACAGTCTGCCATTCGACGTTCCCGCGCAGCTACAGGCTGGCGGTCGGCGGCAGGTATTCAGCGCTTTGGAGAACCACCGTTGGGTTAGCCGGCACGGCCTGGAGCCGGGCACGGGAAGCGCCGAGTTCGGTAATCTGCTTATTCCCGGGGTCGGGCTGGCCCCGGCCAACGCCTTTCAGGTGCTCATCACGCTGTTCGTGCTGGTGATCGGTCCGCTGAACTACTGGTTGCTGTGGAGGCGCCAGCAACTGCACCTCCTCGTGTTGACGACGCCGCTGGTGGCTCTCGCCGCGACGCTGGGACTGGCCGCCTACGCGTCGGTCGCCGATGGCTTTGGGGTCAAGGTGCGGGCGCACAGCGTCACACTAATGGATCAGACCACTGGCGACGCGGCGACGTGGGCCCGCGTTTCGCATTACATCGCCACAAGCCCCGACGAACTGCCCCGAGTCCCCAGCGACACCGCGGTCTATCCGATCGAGCCGGTCTGGGAGGCTGCCTTCGCCGACCCCGATGCGGACCTTGTCGTTGCTTGGGAAGGTGATCAACAAGTGCTTCGGAGCGGATGGATGCCGTCCCGCTCGGCTGTCCAGCACCTCTTATTACGGAGCCACGAGACAGACAAGCGCCTCGAACTGGTGGAGCAGGGCGACGCTATCCGTGTCGTCAATCGGCTGGGGGCGCCGCTCGAACTGCTTGTGGTCCGGAATAGCGATGGTGAGTGGACGATGACAGAGAATCTGCGTGAGGAGGGCGCCGTCGTGCTCAAGCCCGTCGAACGAGTCGACGCCATGCAGGCGTTCCGCAAGATGGCCATTTCGCGGATGCCGTCATTCCCATCGGGGGCGGGTCGTGCGGTCGAAGACACGCTGTCGCGCGTCGGCAGCGCCGCACGTGACATCCGCCGGATGCAGCGGGGCGTGGCGAGCACCGCCCTCTCAGAGAATGCCCAAGCGCGGGTCCTGGACGCCCTCACCGGCCTTGATGGGGGCCGTAGCATCGACGTGCCGCCGCGCACTTACATCGCCGTCGCTTCGCAGGCGATCGATACGCCGCTCGGCTGGGACGCGGTCGAAGAGCTTGACAGTTTTCACGTCGTCGTGGGGAGATGGTAAACCGATGCCGACAGCAGCGATGACCGCCGCATCCGGCCGGCCCCTACGGCTTCCGAAGACCACGGCGGGGCCGCCGATCGAGCTTCGTCGTGTCCATCGCTGGTTCGCCGACACGCATGCCGTCAACGACGTGTCGTTCACCGTCGAGCCGGGAGAGGTCTTTGGCTATATCGGCCCCAACGGCGCCGGGAAGACAACCAGCATGCGGATTCTCGCTACACTCGACGAACCGTCGGCCGGCGACGCCTTCATCGACGGCTTCAGCGTGATCGACGACCCCGACCGCGTTCGATCGCGTCTCGGCTTCATGCCCGACTACTTCGGTACCTACCAGAACGTCAACGTATGGGAGTACCTCGACTTCTTCGCCCGAGCCTATGGGCTGCGCGGCAACGAACGCCGTCGGGCGATCGCCGAAACGATGGATTTTACCGGCCTTGATGAGCTGGCCCGCAAGCCGATCGACGGCTTGTCCAAAGGGATGAAGCAGCGGCTTTGTTTGGGGCGGACGATGATCCACGACCCGTCGGTCATGGTTCTCGACGAACCCGCGGCCGGCCTCGACCCCCGCGCCCGCATCGAATTGCGTGAGATGATCTCCCGGCTAGCCTACGCCGGGAAAGCGGTCCTTATTAGCTCACATATCTTGACCGAGCTGGCCGAGATTTGCGACCGCGTCGCGATTATCGAGCATGGCCAACTCGTGGCGGTCGGGACGGTTGAAGAAATCAGCCGTTGCGTCGAAGAGGAGATCAACGTCCGCCTACGCGTCATCGAAAAAGACATTGAACACGGCCAGGACGGGGTCGTTGCTTGGCTAGCGCAGCACGCGCATGTCGATCGTGTCGTGGGCACGAAGGACGGCGTCGCCTTCACACTGACCGCTGATGCGCCGCACCGGGACGAGGCGCTTGCCCGACTGCTGGCCGAGATTGTCGGCGCCGAGTTCGGCGTCACCGAGTTCTCTTCACGCGGCAAGTCGCTGGAAGACGTCTTCCTCCACGTCACCAAAGGGCGTGTGCAGTGAACGACCCGACGGCCTTGGACCCCCGCTCGCCGGAAGTGGTTGCGCACCGCGGCGCCGCTCCCTCAGGCCGTCTCGAGCGATGGCTCGAGGCGGCGGGCGACCGGCTGAATCCCATCCTCGTCAAAGAGACGCGTCAGTCGCTCAAGAGCCGGCAGTTCACGCTGTGGTTTGTCCTGCTGCTGATTGGTTGCTGGGTAACGACGATTGGCGCCATCGCTTACGTGGGGCCGAGCATCCACTACCTTTCGCTCGGCGGCCGGCTTCTGTTCGTCTACTACGTGATACTCGCGTTGCCGCTTGTGGTGGTGACGCCGTTTTCGGCTTACCGGTCACTCTCGAGCGAGCACGAGGAGAACACCAGCGACCTGCTGGAGGTATCGAGTCTGACTGCGCGGCAACTGGTCAACGGCAAGCTCGGCAGTGCTCTGCTGCAGATCGTCGTCTACCTGGCGGCTCTGGCGCCATGCATCGCCTTCACCTATCTGCTGCGCGGCGTGGAATTGACGACGATCGCCTTGCTGCTGCTCTACGCGGTGCTTGCTTCGGTCGGCCTCTCGGCCGTCGGGCTGATCGTCGCCGCAGCGTCCCGGCAAAAGTACGCCCAGGTCGTGGCGTCGGTCGTCTTCGCCGGCGTTCTCTTTATCGCCTACTCGGGGCTGGTAGCCGCGGCATCCGAACTTATCCGCTGGGACAGCCGTCTGCTCCACAGCGACGAGAACTTCTGGCGCCAACTCGCCCTGCTGTCGCTGTATATGACTTCCTTGGTGGTCGTTTATGCGGGGGCCATCTCGCTGACGACGTTCTCCGCGGCGAATCGGTCAACCGCTCTGCGCAAGGCCGCCTTCTTGCAACAGACGGTCTTCGTCGCTTGGGTGGCCGGCCGGGTGTCGAGTGGCCTGTCGCGAGAAGCGGTGGTCCAGTACTTCGTGATTGCGGTCCTCTATTGGTTCGTCGCCGGCGCATTGATGACCGGCGAAGCGCCGCTACTGAGCCTCCGCGTCCGCAGAACCTTGCCGCAGAGTTGGCTCGGACGGGCCATCGGTACTTGGTTTAACCCGGGGAGCGGTTCGGGATACGTCTTTGCGGTCTGCAACGTGGCCGCGTGCGGAGCGCTCGCGTCGTGGGCTTGCCGGACTTACGCCGCAGTTGGGAACGTTTCCTGGGAGACGTGCGCTAAGACAATCTTCTTGCTCACGAGCTACCTCGTCGCTTATCTGGGCTTGGGACGGCTCGCCGTCGTTGGCCTCCGCCGTATCACGGAGGTCTCGTCGCTCGGAGCGTTCCTCATTCAAGTGCTGGTCGCTCTGGGCGGCAGCGGGCTGCCGTTTGTTGTCCGGACGCTCAACGAGCGGGTGCGCGTCGATGATATCGCGTCGCTCACAGCGTCGAGCCCGGCTTGGAACGTGCCACGCATGCTCGACGGTTCGCTGTCGTCAGATATGGAGATCATCGTGCTCATCGCTGTGGGCGCGGTCGCGGTTGCCGTGTTCTTCGTCAACCTGACGTTGGCGGGGCACGAGGCTCGCCAGCTTCGCGTCGCGGCGCCACGTCGGGTGATCGAGGACGACCAGGATCAGCACCCCGTTGAAAAGCAGGCGACCAATCCTTGGGGTGACCGGCCGACGCCGGCGGCGCCGGCGTCTTGACCAGATGGAAGGGTCGTCACTCGATCGACACGGTCCATCGGCTGCGGCCCCGCTGGAGCACCGCCCGGGGCGCGTCAATCGAGATGATCTGGATCCCTAGCGCCTCTTCGCCGCTGCGTAGCGCCTTAGCCTCGCCGTTGATGGCGAGGACGACCCGCGGCTCGTCGACATTCGCGAAGCCCATCAGGACCACGCTTTCTGTCGATTCTCCGGAGGCGAGCCTCGCCACACGGGCCGCGTGCTTGCGGGGCTCGAAGAGGTCGGACCGGTCGGGGAAGGGGGGCTCGTAGTCGGCGACGGGCTTTTCGGGCGCCTCTGCGGGAGGCACGACTGGTTCCCTCTCTTGCGCGGCCTCCGCGGCGGCCTTACTCACCTCCGCGGCGTTGGCAGCCGCGGTATCGAAAGGCGTAGGAGCCAGTGGGGGCGCGTCCGGGAGACGCGCGTCGTCAGCGCAGCCCGTCGCTACGACACAGGCAAACACGGACATCGCAGCTATGGTCCAGCGGTTGATCACGGGGCAACCTGGGCGGCAGACAAGGCGCGAACTCCTCACGCTCAGCACACGCTAGCTTAGGTCGCCTGCAGGGCGCGCCCCTCGGCAGATAGATCCCGAATCGGGCAACGGTGAGGCGGCGCAATCGTGACCGCCCGCGCATTCGGCACTCACCGCCAGAACTGCCACAAGGACTTCTTCTTTTCCGGCCCATCAACCGGCGACGCCGGATGAGGTGGGAGCCGTTCTCGATTCGGGCTAACGCTGCCGGGCGCCCGGAACCGCGCGTCGTAATCGATCCGCATCGGCTTCTCGGTGGACTGGGAATCGGCCTTGCTCGGCTGCGTTGGCGTTGAATAGGCGACCGTCACCCGGGTGTCGGGTGGCAGACGGCGGACACTTCTCCGTAGGTCTGATTGCGGACTGCTTGGCTCGGAAAACGACATGTCGAGAGGTTGGACGAGGTCGATCGCCTCAACCGCGGCTGGGGTGGGTCTAGGCAGTTGTTCCTGTCGGGGCGCCGTATCAGTGGGTTCGATTAGAATTGGAGATCTACCTGGCAACGGGTTAGTCTGCGGCCTATCGTCTCCGATGCCAGGCGGATAAGCGACCTCTGGCGCGCCGCATTCGCAACCGCCCCTTCCGTCGCACTGCGGGCAGCCTTCCCCAGGCGGGATACGATCGAGCCGACAACGGATCGTGTCGGCGGTCAGGCGGTCGCGCTCGTCGAGGCAGTCGTTGTAGCCAATGATCTCCGGCGTCAGAAAAACGACCAACTCGCTCTCTTTGACCTGCGTCTCGCGCGATCGGAAGAGGGGGCCGAGAACGCGGACGTCCTTGAGCAGTGGGATGCCATTGAAATCACCGACATCCGTCCGCTGACGCAGACCCGCGATCATGATGGTTTGGGCGTTCGAGACGCGGACCCGCGTGGTCGCCCGCCGGGTCTCGACGATCGGCTGGTTCGTGCCAGGGGTGAATCCCGCTAAGCGACTGAACTCCGGCACGACGGTCAGGTCGATGGTCGCATCGCGGGAGATTTTGGGCGTGACGTCGAGTTTGATGCCGACCTCCTTGAAAGCCGTCGTACCGATGTTGCCGCCGCCGGTCGTTTGAGTCAGCTGCTGGAAGGGGATTTCCGAGATGCTCTCGATCTTGGCCGATTCGTTGTCCATCACCGTCACGTTCGGATCGGCTAAGAGGCGCGAGTCCTCCGCCTGTTGGAGGGCGACCACCAGCGACTGCAGGTTAAACGTCCCTTCCAGACTGTAGAACGTAAAGGCGCCGCCGTTGGCCGCCGTCCCGAGGGGCTCGGCCGTTTGCGTCAAGACGCTCACGCCGGTGTTGGTGGGGGTCGAGACCCCGTTGGCGCCGATGGTGCCGTGCGAAACGCTGCTCCAATTGACGCCGATCCGCTCCATGTCGGTAAGGCTGATGTCGTAGATGAGCGCCTTGATGTTGACCTGCGGCCGGGGGCGGTCGATCCTCGCCAGCACGGCTTCGACCATACGGACGTTTCCGGGGTAATCGACGACCAATAGCCGGTCGTCCCCATCGACCGACGTCGTACGCCCCTCAGCACTCAACACGACGTCCAGGGCGGTGGCCGCGTTGGCGGCCGATACGAAGTGGGTGCGGAAGTAGGCCACTTCAAGCTGCTTTGGCCCCACGCCGGGGGCTCTTGCGCCGCGGCCGGCAACGTCGAGCTGCTTAATCAAATCGCGCATCATCTCGACGCGATCCGGAAAGTCGACAACCAGGATCGCTCCTGCTGTCGGCAGCGGCCGGATCTGCCCCTGCGGCGTGCTCAACAGCTTCGCCGCTTCGACGACCTCGTCGACGTCGCTGACGCCAACGGGAATTGTCTCGGACACAAAAAACGGGTTGATCTGCCCGAGCGCTTCGAGGCGGCTGATGACAAGGCTGCCGCCGATGGGACGGTAAGCGTAGCCGTTGGAGAGCAGAATGGTGTCGAGGATATCGCGGAGCGGAGCATCCTTGAAAACACCGTTAACAGCCCCCTCAACCTCTCCGGCAACGATGTTCACGCCCCACAACTCACTGATGGTGAAGAGCGAGCTTTCGAGGGTGGTGTCACGGAGCGTGAGGTCGCCGCGTCGACTGAGCGAGTCGAGCAGTTGCTGGGAAGCAGCTACCCGGCCCGCGGGGGGGGGCGCCGGCGACTGTCCGCAGGAAACGCCGACGGCCAGCAGGACCGTGAGCACGCCGAGCGACAGCGCTAGGCTTCGCTTCGTAGTCGTCGTACTGGGGCGTTGTCGCATGGGTCGTCCTTGACCACACCTTACGAGCCGCGTGTCAGGCGACGTCGCTATTCTTAACCAGGGCGAAGTACCAGAGCATCAGGTCGAGCTGTAGCTCGTGGTCGCTCTGATTCGTCGGCCTTAGTTCAATCGTACTGGCGTGCTTCAGTCGGATGTCGGCGTCGAGGGCTTTCAGCAGCGCGCTAATCTCGGAACTCGAACCTGTTACGCTGAATGCTACGGTCCTTGTTTGCAATTGAAAGTCGGTCCTGTGACTGTCAGCCGCCCCGGTTGGAGTCGGCGCCAGCGGGTTGTCGTTCTCACTCCATGGCCTGCTCGTCGGCGCAACCAAGTCGATCTGCCGCACCCGACAGCCCGACTGACGCGCCGCCTCCACGAGCCAGGTCCGCAGAGCACCGAGTTGTGACTCGGTGACCACGAGCCGCCGCAACCCGCCCAGTTCCATCTGCTTCTCCGCGAGCTTCCGCTCGTAGGAAGGAACTCGCGTCGCGGTTGCTTCCGCTTGGGTCAACTCCTCCTGCAATCGCCTCCTTTCGGATCGCTCTGAAAGGAGTAGATCGACCTGCGGTAATGCGCTCCCCAAGGCGATCAGGAAGGTGACGATTGTAACGATTAACCAGCGATGCTTGCTCTGCGCGAGCTTCTCGGCAAGGTTTTCGATCATCATTTGGCCCCCTGCGGTGCTGGCTCTGCTGGCGTCGACTTCAGGTCCACGCCGAAGCTGGTGGCGGGTCCTTGCGGCGTCTGCTCGACTCCGGTGCCGCGGAGCGCGACATCGTGGAACCGCGGCGCCTCTTCCAGGAAGCGGACAAAGTCGTAGACGCTCCCCTCGGTGTAACTGGCGCCGATAACGGTGGCGCTCCCTTGGTCGTCGAACTTCAATTCCTTCAGCCAAACGTCGTCAGGAAGGCAATAACCCACCCCCTGAACGAGCGGCGTTATTCTCCGATCCGGCATGTTGGTTCGGAGGTGCGAAAGCTGCTCGATTTCCATTGCGGCGTCCGCCAGCTCTCGGCTTAATCGTTGGCCACGCAGGTGGTTTGGTTTCGCCGCCTCGACCCGGCTGCGGAGGGCCGAGAGCTGCGACTTCTCTTGGAGGTTGAAGAGCCAGAGACTCGCCGCCATTAGCAGCGCCGCCGCGACGGGCGCTGCGGCTCGGATCAGGAAGGGCCGGATGGGCTCCTTTGCTTGGGCGAGAATCTCATCCATCAGATTCGGACTGAGGCCGTGTTCTTCAAACCGTCCCCGCAGGGCCAAACCCAGAGCGGCGCCCATCTCGGCGGTGACATCGTCACTGCCATCGAGGCGCCACAACTCGGGGATCCGCGTCATCGGCAGCACGCCGGTCTCGAGCCCGATCTGCGTCGTGACTTTTGCCGCCTCGACCTCTCGGGGCTCGCCGATGAGCCACATGCGGTCGAGGTCGTGTGGCGTTGCGCCGTACTGTCGCTGGCAGAATCGCCGGAGGCGGTCGTGATGGTCATCGACAACCGCGCCCAACCGGTCCGTTTTTGAGTCGGAAGAGGGGCGGTACTCTAGCAGCAGCTGTCCGGCGCGGGACACGCCGATTTCAAAGCGGCCTTCATCGAGCTGCGCCAGGACCGCGGCGGCGCCGTTCTCCGCTTCCAGCACGCCGTGCAATCGACTCAGCGAGACGAGCGCCGACTCGACGACATCGACGACAAGCCCGGCCGACTCGGCCGCTTCGACCAAGAGGGCGAGAGTCTTTTGGTTGGTGACGGTCACCAGGGCGTGCTCGTGCCTCGCGTCGATGAGCTTGCGAGCGGTAGCTGTCGTCTTCGGCCCGGGGCCCAACGCTAGGTAGAGTTGGCTCCGTTCGCGGACATCGGCAATCTCTTGCTCGACTCGCGCCGTAGCGCCGGTCGAAGCGCGGTTAACGCATAGCGTGCTGCTAATGGCGAGCGAAACGTGGCAACCCGCCAGGCGTTCCTCGTTGACGAGTCCTCTTAGCGCTGCGGTGATCTCAGCGCGGCCCTGGTCGCATAGCAGGTTGGGGGCTTCGTGACGCCAGCGAACGGTGCGTACCCGCAGCGACGGTAGCGTCTCCTTCTCAGAATCCACGACGATCGCCACCCGTAGCACGGACTGGCACAGCTCGATCGCAATGCGACGGTTCTCAGCGTAGCGACGCCGCGCCGACTGATTGCGGCGATCTCGGCCTTGACGCCGTTCGGTATCGGGATTGGTCATTTTGCGTTAGGTTTGGTCGCCGATATCACTCAGAACTCGACCGTCGCCGCGACGGTGCGGTGGCCGTAACCCGAGTACCCGGTCGAGGTGACAAGGACGTTACCCAGGCCGTCGTCGATCGCTGTAGCCGAATAGCCCGCCGCCTGGGTGAGCGGGTGGAGCACCCCATCGCTAACGACGCCTCGCCAAGCGGTGTCCGCGAGTAGGAGCGCGCACGCGTGGTGCACGCCGGCGTTCGCCCAGTAGAGCGACTGCTCGTACTCGATCGAGTTACGGGTAATGGCGAGCTGGAGCGTCTCGGTTTGCGCGATATTCAGCACGAACGTGCTCGCCATGAACACGAGAAACAGACACATCAGCAGCGCGACGCCGCGATGGGGCCGACGTCGCCTGCCGGCAGTGATCGAGGGATGTTTCTTAGTCACCATGACCGCACCCAAGTGCAAGAGGAATGGGTGCGGATTCCCCCGGCCGGTTGTTGAGTGGTCAGCGTGGCGCGAATCGTCTGCACATCGCCAGGTATTGTCGTGGGCGTCATTCCGTCGGCTTCGTAACCGGCGAAGGTGAGCGTTAGGATGTCGTCAGCGAGCGGCTGAGGGGCCCCGCCGTTGACGCTGAGCGCGACGCTCGCCCCGCCGTGGCTCCACGTGAGCAGCGTCCCATCAGCAAGGGCGACGGTGAGCGAGCCGCTCGGGTCCGATGCGGCGGTGATCCCGGTTACGCCAGCCGCCTGCCGGACGTGCTGGACCAAATGCCGCAGCACCGCAGCGCCGTTGGTCGATCGGTCGAGATCGGCTTCGTGCGATTGCCACGCCTGGTAAGTGGAACGCAGCAACACGAACGACGAGGTCATCATCGTCGCCGAAATCATGGTCGCCGTCATCACCTCGAGCAGGGTGACGCCACGACGTGAGCCCGATTGGGGGCGTAGGTGGATCACGGTGAGAGCGCCTCGTAGGTGGCGAACTTCCCGGTTTTGGTGCGGAACGTGCATCTCATCTCGCCGGCCGTCAGGGCGTCATCGGCGTTGGCGTCGTAGTAGACGGTCGAACGGATGTCCATGAGCGTATCGACTATACCGCCGCTCGCGACCTCATCGGAACAGATCGTCACGAAACGTATATCGGCGTGCCCGTCGGCCGCGTAGTCGCCGCTAATAGTCCCTTCTTGCCAGGTCGCCGCGACGATCCCGAGCCTTTCCTCGACCTGGGACACCGCATAAAGGGCAAGTAATTGGCGACGATCGTCGTCGAGGCTCCGCTCCATGCCGTAACGGACGAACTTTATCGCGGGGACGAGGGTCGCCCCCATCAACGCGATTGCCGCAACGACCTCTACCAGCGAATAGCCGGCGTGACGTGCGGGAAGTCGATGGGCCGCCGAAGGCGGGCGTCGTTGGTGCGGATCGCGAGGCATGTGGAAACGTAGCTCACCCCGTTGGGTGGGAGAAGCTACTTCGCCTTTGCAAAGCCGATCCGGCCTGTGACGGCGTTGACGGTGAGGGTCCAATCCCAGTCGCCGTCACTGATGGCGATCACGCCGCCTGCGAGGGGCGTCGATAGCTTACCGCTGTAATCGAACTCCCATCGATCGCTAGCAGTTGTAACCGTTACTCCGTCAGGGACAGGGAGGCTCGCGTCGGCCGGCGCGTCGCCGCCCAACTCCGCCCGCACAACCTGTAGGGAGGTGACGGCGTCCGCCGTTCTTAAGAACACGACAGCCGCGGGTGTCCCTTCGGCGACGGCTTGACGACGAGCCACGCTCAACGATATCGCGACGCTGCGGGATAAGCCCTGCGCTGACGCCGACTTTAGCGCCCCCTCGCCCCACTTCATCAGCGCCATCGCCGAAATCAATCCGACGATGGCGACGACTGTCGCTAGCTCCAAAAGCGAATACGCACGCCGCTCACGGCGAGGACGTGCGTATACCGAGCGAGAAAGCATGGCGTGGCCATCGCAGGTAGATTTAGTCGAGCCGGTGCGTCGTCGTGTTCATCGTGTACGAAGCGCCCGAGACCGGGTTTGTCGGAATCCCGTCAGGGAAGTAAGCCGTGATATTCAGTTCCTTCAGGGTCGCGGAGGGCCACGAGCCGTTCTCGATGTAATAGCGCTCGATGGCCGCGTTGATTGTGCCCTTATTGTGGGCGTTCACCTTCGCCTTGGCGGTGTCGCTGGATGTCGTGACCCGCGGGACGATGATCGCGGCAATGATGCCGAGGATGGTGACTACCGCGAGCAGTTCCATCAGAGAGAACGCGCGGCGGCAAGTGCGATTGCGTTTCATAGTGGGATCGACGGCCTTCATACCGAGGGAGAGGTGATCTGTGGGAAGCATTTGTGACAGGTTCGGGATCAATTCCCGTTCGGATGAGAAAGCGTAGGTTACTTCCGAGGGCGCAAGCGCAATTCACCGCAATTTAGGTCGACTCTCCGAGTGGCTCAGTGCGTGTGACCCACCACCTTGCCGTCTGTATCGATTGTGTAGGTCGTTCCATCGACGGGGCACGTCGGTAGACCCTCGGGGAAGTAGCCGACGTCGGCGCCAATGCCGGAGAGGTTCGCCGATGGCCACGACCCGTGAGAACGACGCCAGAGCACCGCTTGGAGTTCGATTTCAGCCCGGTTCACGTGGCAAGACGCCCGGTGACCGTTCGTCCGGACCGATTGCGTACGGGGCAGGGCGAGGGCGGCGAGCAGACCGAGGATCGCGACGACCGCCATCAATTCGGTAAGTGTAAAGCCCTTCCGCACGGTCGGCGGCGCCAAGCACGGCTGATCCGATGACCCAGTCACGCGCCCACCGTGTTGATCATGTCAAACATGGGCAGGTAGATCGAAAGCAAGATCACTGCGACGGCCGCCGCCATCGAGATGGTAAGCGTTGGCTCGATGACGCCGATGGCCAGGTCGGTCTTGCGAGCGATTTCTTCCTCGAGCAGGGTGCGGATCTGCCGCGTTGATTTGGTGAGACGTCCCGTTTGCTCTCCGACGATCACGAGTTGGCTGACCATCGGCGGGAAGAGGTCTGAGTGACGTTCGACCTCGCGGCTAAACCTCTCGCCTTGTTGGACCGCACGCCGCAACGCTGCGACGCCCTCTTTCATAGCCCGGTTGCGGACCGAGTCTCCCGCTTCTTCGAGGGCTTCCGCCAAGGTAAAGCCCGCCTCCATAAGGCTGCCAAGAACCTCCATGAGCTGCAGAAGGGCCATGTCACGGAGCATCGGTCCGATCAGGGGCATCCGTAGCAATAAGCTATCGATCCGCTTGGCCAACGCGTCATTTCGACGGAGACGGTGGATCACGATCGGCGTGAGGAATGTGGAAAGCAAACCCATCCACCAGTACGCCTGGGCGACACCGCCCACGGCGATCATCACCTGCGTTATGGCGGGGAGCGGGACGTGCGCCGATTCGTAGGTCTTCTGAAAGACCGGCACCACATAGCAGAGCAGGAAGGTCACCACCGCGGCGCCGACCGTCGCCAGGACAACCGGGTACGCCAGCTTCTTAACAACGTTTTCCTTAATCTTGCCGGCCTTCTCGCGCTGCTCGGCGACCTGCAGCAGCGTATCGGGCAGGGTTCCCGCGCGCTCGCCGACGCGGATCTGGCTAACCGTCACCCGGTCGAACCCGCCGTCGAGCTGGCCCAGGGCATGGCTAAACGTGTCGCCGGCCTCGATCCGGCTGCGGAGCTGCTTGAGAGTCTCACGCCGCTTCTCCAACGACTTCTCCTCCGCCAGGGCGCCGATCGCCTTGGGGAGGGAAACGCCATTGCTCGTCAGCGTCGCAAGGTTGCGAAGGATTACGGTGATGTCCTTCTTCGTCAGCCGCGAGGCGTGTCGATGGCCGAGCGTCCACCCGGCGCTGTTGGCGAACTTCGGGCGCAGCGATTGGGCCGTCATCGTCGGGGCGAGCGACTTCTTTGCGATCGATCTCATGGCGCGTCCTACCTAGCTCGAGAGCTTGTAGTAAACCTCTTCGAGCGTTGTGCGGCCGGTGAAGACCTGTTCGATGCCGGCGTCGGCAAGCGCAACAAGCCCCTGCTTGTGGGCGATCTCCCGAAGTTTTGACGCCGGAGCGCCCCGCTCCACAGCGTCGCCCAGCTCGGGCGTCATCACCATGATCTCGTAGATCGGTAGTCGGCCCGAGTATCCGGTCCCGAGGCACTTTTTGCAGCCACGCCCGCGGTAGAACTTGGCGTGGCGGGGCGGTAGTTGCGTGCCCATCAGCTTGGTCCAGAGCTGCTCGTTTGGCTGGGTCGGTTCCTTGCACTCAGGGCAGATGGACCGAAGCAATCGCTGCGCAACCGAGCCGAGCAACGCGCCGGCGATCTTGAAGTTATCGACCCCCAGGTCGTTGAGTCGTTGGACGGCGCCGATCGCGTCGTTGGTGTGGAGGGTGCTTAGCAGCAGGTGGCCGGTCAGCGCGGCCTGCACGGCGGTAGTCGCCGTCTCGTGGTCGCGGATCTCGCCAACCATGATGACGTCGGGGTCCTGACGCATGATGTACTTCAGCGCATTGGCGAACCCAAGGCCGTGCTCGTTGTCGCTGGCGACTTGGTTGACTCCCGTCAGACGGTACTCCACGGGGTCCTCGACCGTCACGATGTTTCGGCAGACGGCGTTGAGCTTTGCGAGCACCGAGTACATCGTCGTGCTCTTGCCCGAGCCGGTCGGCCCGGTGACGACAATCATCCCGTGCGGCTTATCGATCAGCTCCTGAACCTTCTTAAGGTCACGCTCACCGAGGCCAAGGCTGGTGAGGTCGAAGTTCTTACTGCCTTCATCCAGAAGACGCATGACGACTTTTTCGCCGCCGACGGTCGGGATCGTGCTGACGCGGAAATTGACGCGGCTGCCTCCTTCGACGATCGTGAGACGACCGTCCTGAGGGCGGCGGTTCTCGGTCGTGTCCATGTCGGCCATGACCTTGATACGGGCGACAACCGCCTCTTCGGTGTGGTTAGGTATCGTCATCACCGGCTGCAACTCGCCGTCAACGCGGTAGCGGACTCGCATCTCCGGGACGTGTGGCTCGAGGTGGATGTCGCTACAGCCGGCATTTATGGCGCCGGTGAGGATGGATGTCACCAGCCGCACGACGGGCGCCAGCTCTTCATCGACCCCCACGGTCGCTTCGAGGTCTTCGTCAATGCTCTGCTCGGCCGCCGCAAGGTCGGCGAGCTTCATATCAACGATCGTCTGGCGAGCGGTGAGGCGGTCGTCGAACCCCCGGTCTAGCGCCGCTTGAATCGCGTGCTCCAGCGCGACGAGAGGTTGGACATGGTACCCGGTGATCAGCTCGGTCTCGCTGATCGTGTCGATGTCGTCGGGCGCCGCCATTGCCAGTTGCAGCGATCCCTTGCCGACCCCAACCGGCACGCAGCTCCGCTGGCGGGCCAAGTCTTCTGGCACGAGCCTCGCAATCTGGGGGTTTACCGCCTGCGGCACGATGTCCATGTAGGGCACGCCATACTGTTCCGACAACGCGTCGCCCAGCTGTTGGATCGAGACCAGGTTGCGTCGCAGCAGGATCTGGCCGAGCACGCCGCGCTCCGACCCTTGCGCGGTCAGGGCCGCGTCGAGCTGCGCTTGCGTAATGAAGCAGCGCCGCACCAGGATGTCGCCGAGCCGTGCCATAAGTTTCGCGTAGCGGGGGAGAGGCGTTTAGGCGTCAGGCTTCGACAGGGGTCAGCAGCCGTTTGAGTTTCCGCTCGAGCATCAATGGGTCGTACGGCGTCACCAGGTAGTCATCGGCGCCGGCGTTGAAGGCTTTTTGGACGTCGGTCAGCTCAGCGTTCGGCGACAGCAGCATCACCGGCACTTTCGCGGTGCGAAGGTCGTTGCTGAGCCGATCCACGAGGTCCGTTCCGTCCATGTCCGGCAAGAAGTGGCCGATGACGATCGCGTCGGGGAGCTTCTGTGCGATCCACGCCATCCCCTCGTTGCCCGACCCTAAACCGAAAACCCGGTGCCCAAGCAGTTCAAGTCGGAACTGCGTAATCTCGCGCAGGATGGCGTCCTCCTCGATGAGGAGGATCGTTGCCTGTTGCTTGTCGGACATGATAGGAAGTTTGTAACGAGCGATTCGTAGGCGCAGCGCTGCAGAAATTGCCTAGCTTTTACTACGTCGCTCGGGATGGCAGTCAACTTCGATCCTCGATTCTGCGACGAACACCAACGCCGAGACGCCGGCCCCTCACGGAGGTCGGCGTCTCGGCGTTGGTGTGTACGGATTGTCGCGGTCGAGCGGGCGACTCAGCAGACCGCGTAGGGCGTCGCCGATGCGTGAAGCGCTCTGAGAACGTCCCGCCTCGCTACCAAACCCACCAGTCGGCCGTCCTCTGTCACCGGCAGGCGACGGACGCGGTGCACGATGAAAGTGTCCGCGATCTTGTTGATCGGGTCGTTAACGTTGACGGTCAGCACATCGCTGGTCATATGCTGAGATACAAGTTCCTCCGAAACATGGCTGTCGTACGCGATCGCCAGGAGGGCGAACTCGGTCAGGATGCCGACGAGCTTTCCAGCGCCGTCAACGACCGGTAAGCCGCTGACGTGGCGTTGGAGCAACAGGTCGGTCGCCTCGCGGATCGACGCCTCGGGAGAGATCGTGACGATCTCGCGGGTCATGATGTCTTTGACGCAGTGCATGAGGGGCTCAGCAACGGGAACGGCGCTACAGGAGGAAAAGAACAGAAACGCAGCGTTGTAGAATTGCGACGTAAAGTAGCGACATCGAGAGCTTAGTTCGCACTTTCGATCGCGGGAGTCGATCGGCCTCCCGACCACGGCAGCAACCGGTCGAATTCCAGGGGGATCGGCGCCGATTGTGACGGACCCAGCTGATGTAGGAACCCATCGATGGAGGGACTCTGAACCGGTGTGGCCGTGGCGGTGTATAGTAGATCGATCCTTCCGTGCGCCCGACGAGTCGCTGCGATGCCCGCTTCTCTCGCCGATCGTCTGCCGGCAACAGCACTAGCGCTGCGCGGCTACGACCAGACGAATCTCGGCCGCACGGCTGACTTGCTTGCGGTTCCCGCCTACCGCCACACGGTCGAGCGACGCCTCGCGGAAGCCGGCGCACTCTGCGAAAGCGTCACGGGGCGGCGCGTCGATCTTGTTGCGCGGGTCGTGGAGCAGCGCGAACCGGGCCTCGACGCCTACGCCGAGGCGATCGCCTTGGTCTTCGCAGTGGAGCTCGCCCAGCTCGACCTGCTCCGCGAAGTCCATGGCGTCGATCCGCAGAAGGCGGGCAGGGCGTTCGGCTACAGCCTGGGCGAATTGACCGCCGTCGCTGTCGCCGGGATCTATCCCCTCGAGGCCATCATGCGGATCCCCCTTTCGCTGGCGGAAGACTGCGCCGCGTTGGCTTCGAAAGTGACGATGGGG
Source organism: Pirellulales bacterium (assembly GCA_041741515.1). Lineage (GTDB taxonomy): Bacteria > Planctomycetota > Planctomycetia > Pirellulales > Lacipirellulaceae > Botrimarina. The sequence goes on from JBGSJY010000331.1 coordinate 20,684, forward strand.
ATCGTCTTCTCACGCAAGACCTCCTTGAGCGAGGCGGCGCTCCAACGGGTCTGCGAAGAGGTCACGGCTGAAGGTTGTGGGGCGGTAGCGATATCGGCGATCCTGTCCCCGAATACGATGCTCCTCATCGGAGAATCGGATACGCTCGAGCGCGTCCGCAAGCGATGCGACGCGTGGGACGGACCGCCGGTCCTCATGCGTCGGAACGACGGCGTCTGGCCGCCATTGCACACGCCGCTGGTAAGTGAACTCCATGTGCCGGATCGGGCGACCCTCATGATCCGCAATGTCTCACGCCTCAGCGAAACGCCCCGGCCGCCGATTTGGTCCCTCGTTACCGGTCGGCGTGAGTATGAGGGGGACAGCGGCCGCATGGTGCTGCGGCGTTGGATTGACTCGCCGCAGCGGTTGTGGGACGTCGTTCACGCCACGCTAGCTAGCGACGTCCGTACCATCCTTCATGTCGGCCCGGCGCCGAATGTAATCCCCGCCACGTTCCATCGACTGGCCGAGAACGTCGTCAAGCAAACGCTGCAATGGTCCCTCAGCGCGGTCGGAAAACGTACCATCCAGCGGATGGCGGGATCGGCGTGGATGGCGCCGCTGCTACCCAAGAGCGGCTTCCTGCTCCGAGCACCGATGATTGAACAAGTTGTGCTCGAAGATTGGTTGTTAGACCATGCCCCGCGGTGAATCCTCGGTGAAGCAGGCCGTGGTTATATGCCTGCCCTATTTGGCGCCGACTTCGGCGAGCGGCAACCGGTAGGCGGCCGCCTCTACCGAGTTTCGGACCACGAGCACGTCTCCGACGACGACGGGGTTGTTCCAGCACGTTTCCTTCTCAGCGAGCACCTGCAGCGAGGCGATCTCCTGGTACCGGTCGGATTGAGCTTCGACGAGAACCACTTCGCCAGTCTCCTCGGTCATTACCAGGATGTAATCACCTACGACCAATACTTGGCCAAAGCCCAGCTTCGGCCGCCGTCGGCTCGACCACTGCTCCTTGCCCGAGGCAATCTCGACACACTGCAGGTCGTCGCCGTCCATCGCGTACGCGTAGTCGCCGTGGACCACCGCGTTGCTAAACTTGGTCTGTAACACGCGCTGGATAGGCGGAGTCCACAACGGCTCCACGGACCACGTTTCTCCTTGGCGGTTCACCTGTAGCAGCGACGATCCATGGCTATAACCTTTAGTGAACAGCAGTCGGTCGCCTGGCAGTTCGATTGGCTGGCTACAGGTGGGCATGTTGTCGCTCTGCCCGAACCACGGGTGTTCGAAGAGTTCGGCGCCATCGACCACGTCATGCCCCGTGAGAACGCCGTCGGAAGTCTGGACCACAACTCGCTTGCCGTGGAGCACAACCAACTCCGGCGAAGCGTATGAAGTCTGCCGCGACCCAACGCTCCATACCTCTTCGCCCGTCTCGGCGTCGAAGGCGACCAAGGACGCATTAAAGTTCGCGTCTGGCGATTCCGGCGCGCCGACGTTGATGACGAGCAGGTCGCGGGCGACGCCGTCGTCGCCTGCGGGAAGAAAGAGGGGCGAGCCGCTTTTGCCCCACACCGGGACAGCGACTTGGTAGACAGCCACGGTGTCGATATCCCAAATAACCCCGCCGGTGCGCGCATCGAGGCACTTCACCATGCCCTGGGCGCCTTGGGTGTAGACCCGGTCGCCTACGATCGTCGGCGTCGCCCGCGGCCCTTGACGGCCCATGTTGCCCTGGAAATCGCTGGGGTCGAACCGCGCCTTATCCGCATGGGACCAGACCGGCTCACCCGTCGCGACGCGGTAGCAAACCACGAGCTCGTCTTCGCCACGTTGCTCCTGCGTGATCGAGTAGTCCCCCATCACAGCAAAAGACGACCACCCAGCGCCCACTTTGCGGCGCCAGAGCTCTTGCGGCGGTCGGGCTTCCCAGTCGCTCGCGATCGGCGGGCCAACGGCCTGGGCCCACGGGCCCGTGCCGAGAAACCGCGGATAGTCGTACGTGCCAGGGCCCCAGTCGGCGATGCCCTCGACGCCATCGGCGACATCTACGCCATTCAGCATCTCGTCCGCCTTGGCGTCGTTCCGGCGCACAACGCCGACGATCTCACCCGAACCATTGAACCTCAATGCGTAGAGGGCGTTGAAGACAAGTAACGCCAGGAACGGGGCGATCCCCAACGCCACCCGCAGCCCCAGCGGGCCGCGGCCGCGAACGGCGTACCAGACGGCCAGCCCCAATACGGCCAGCAGGATCCCCACCAGATTGGCGATTACCTTGAAATCGACGGTTACCCCCGACAACTCGATCGCCGACCGCGCCACGGCAAGCAAGGCGAGCCAGACCCAAGGGAAGATCACGCGTCGAGTGCGTCGCGGCTGCTGGTGGGTCTCTGGTGGGGAGCCTGCGGAGGGCATGTTCCGTTTCGCCTTAGATAGCTACTGTAACGGGGTGGCTGTGCTTCTATCGTAGCGCGGCCCAGTGGAGCCGACAACGCTGCCGTTCGCCACCCTTTCGCGAGATGCCGACCGCCGATACTTCCGCCGTCCGCGAGGCTCCGCCTCCGGTAATTGTGGAACTCGACCGTTCCCTGCGCCCTGAGCACGCACTTGTCGCCCTTGCGGGATTGCCGCATGTTGTCTTCTTCGATAGCGCGATGCGTTCAGCGGCGCGAGGTCGCTACTCCTATGTTGCCGCCGACCCCTTCGACTGGATCGAATTCGAGGCGGACGGGTCCGCCGCCATCGGTCCGCTCTTCAATCGTCTCAACCGCTTCAGTGCCACAAAACACCAGGGCATCCCGCCGTGGCAGGGGGGGGCCGCAGGGGTTATCGGCTACGAGATCGGTCGCAGTCTCGAGCGCCTGCCGCGTCCGCGATGGGACGAGTTCCGGCTCCCCGCGCTCGCGATGGGCCTTTATGACATGGTGATCGCATTTGACCACGAAGAAGGCCGCGCCTGGGCCGTGTCGAACGGGCTGCCTTTGAGCGGTGACGATCGCGAACGTCGGGCCGCCGTTCGGCTTCAAGAGCTGACCCGTCGCCTTGACGGCGCGCAACGGAACGCACCGACGGTGGCCGCATCGACGCCGGCCGCCGCATCGCTCAAGTTGGGCGAGTTGGCGCCTGCTTATCCAACGCCTTATGGGCGTGGCGTCATCAGCAGTTTCTCTCACGAAGGTTACTTGACAGCGGTAGACCGGGTCATCGAGCACCTGCGTGCCGGTGACGCGTATCAGGTGAGCCTTTCGCAACGGTTGATGCTCGCCGATCCGGGCGACCCCGTCGCGATGTACCTGCGGCTTCGCACAAGAAACCCCGCGCCATTTGCAGGCTACATAGACGGCGGGCAGTGGCAAATCGCCAGCGCGTCGCCCGAACGATTTCTCCGCGTCGATAACAGCGACGTCGAGACGCGGCCTATCAAGGGAACGCGTCCCCTTGGCGCCGCGGCGGGCGCCGAGCTGCTCGCCAGTGGGAAAGAACGGGCCGAGAACGTTATGATCGTCGATCTCTTGCGCAACGACTTGTCACGGGTCTGCGAAGACGATTCGATCGCCGTGCCTACGCTCTTTGGGCTGGAGACTTATGCCCACGTGCAGCACTTGGTCTCGGTGGTGACAGGCCGCTTGCGGAGTGATTGTGGCCTTGCCAATCTCCTCGAGGCCACGCTGCCCGGCGGGTCAATCACCGGCGCCCCCAAGGTTCGGGCCCAAGAGATCATCGCGACACTCGAACCAACGGCCCGCGGCGCCTATTGCGGCGCGATGGCTTGGATCGGATTTCCCGACGCCTTGGGACTTCAGTCGATGGATAGCAGTGTGCTCATCCGTACGCTCATCCGCTCCCGCGGCTGGGTCCAGGCGCCGGTCGGGGGCGGCGTTGTTGTGCGGTCCGACCCGTCGGCGGAGTACGAAGAGACATGGAATAAGGCGGCTGGCTTGGTCGACTCGGTGGCGCCATGATCCTCGTGCTGGACAACTACGACAGCTTCGTCCACAACTTGGCCCGTTACGTGCGACTCGCCGGCGGCGAGACGCTGGTCCTTCGTAGCGATGAAGTCGACTTGCATCGAATCGCGGCCCTGCGACCCGAAGCTCTGGTGCTCTCGCCTGGCCCCGGCGTGCCGGCTGACGCAGGTTGTTGCGTCGACGTTGTGCGTCGCTTCGTCGAAGAGTTGCCGATCCTCGGCGTGTGTCTCGGCCACCAAGTGATCGTGGAAGCGCTCGGCGGCAGAGTTGTCCGCGCCGCGGAGCCCTTTCACGGCCAGACGTCGGTCATTGGCCACGTGGGAGCCGGGCTCTTCGCCGGAGCGCCGTCGCCCCTAGAGGTCTGCCGGTACCACTCACTCGCTGTCGAGGCCGATACCCTCCCGCCGGTGCTAACCCCGACAGCGTGGACCGAAGACGGGCTTGTCATGGCGGTAGAGCATCGGACGCGTCCCGTCTATGGCGTGCAGTTCCATCCCGAAGCGATCCTTACCCAGGCGGGACAGCTGCTCATCAGTAACTTTTACCGAACGCTGTCGAAGGGCGCTTTTCAGGAAATGCCGTAGACGGCGCTGCCTACGGATCCCTCTTCTCTAGGTCGTCAAACAACATCCGATGTGCGGGGGTCTCGGTGTCGTCGAACTGTCCGTCGCGCGCCGCCCAGATAAACGCCGTCACCGCGACGGCGGCGAGCACCAGCGCGATCGGCGCCATGACAAAGACGACGGACATGTTCTAATCAACCTCCGTAGGCCGTTGTGCCGCTAGGCTGGCCGCAGAAGCCAGCACCGACAGCGAGCTGAGCGGCATCAGTAGCGCGGCGACCAGCGGAGTTATCCAACCGAATGCGGCAAGCGCCACCGCGATCGTGTTGTAGGCCAACGAGATCGCCAGGTTGCGCCGCATCACGCGGAGGGCGCCGCGGCTCAAGTCCACCAGCTCAACCAACCGGCCGACGCCCGGTTCCGTAAGGTACACGTCCGCCGCGGCAAGTGACGCTTCGGCGCCGCCATGCGCAGCGACGCCGACATCGGCCGCCGCCAGCGCCGCTGCGTCATTGACGCCGTCACCGACCATCATGACGACCTCGTAAGCCTTAGCGTCTGTCGCCGTGCGAACCTGCGCCAGTTTTTCTTCAGGCGCCATCTCGGCGTGGGCGTCGCTGGCAGCTACGTCCATCAGCCTGGCGATCTGATGGACCGGGCCGGGCGCGTCGCCGGAGAGAATAGCGATCCGCCAGCCAGCCTCTCGAAGCAGGTCGAGCTGTTGCCGTGAGTCGGGGTGCAGTTCGTCTCGGAGCCATAAGACGGCTTCGCAACGCCCTTCAATGGCTGCGACCACGACGGTCAGACCGCGATCTCTCCCTTCGCGTGCCGCGTCATCGAAGCGATCAGTAAGGGTCACGCCATGCTCCCTGGCGTACCGTGGCGAGCCGACCAGGATGGAACCGACGGGCGTTTCCGCCGTCACGCCAAATCCATGCTTCTCACACCGTTGGGACAGTTCGCGTCGATCGATCGTGCTCGGTGGCCTGAGATCTCTCACGATAGCCGTGGCGATAGGGTGATTCGACTCGACTTCAACCGCCGTGATCCAGCGTCGCAGATAATCTTCGCCGACGAAGCGCTCGACCCGCATCTTGCCGCTGGTGAGCGTGCCGGTTTTATCGACAAAAAGCTGGCCGGGGCGAGCGGGACTGACGCGGGCAAGCCGCTCGAGCACCACGGCGCTTTTTATGAGCATGCCGCGTTTCGCGCCGCTGCCGATCGCCACGGCCATCGTTAGCGGCGTGGCGAGCCCCAACGCACACGGGCAGGCGACGATCAGCAGAGCGACCGTCGCCTCGATGCCCGGCGCGAGTCCCACTGTAGCCCACCACCAAGTGAAATTGGCTGCCGCTAGCGTAACGACAACCACCACGAACCAACCCGCGATTCGGTCCGCCATCTGCACGATCGGAGGCTTTGCGGCGAGCCCCTCCTCGACCATCGCAACGAGTCTGCCCACCCGCGTCGCGGCGCCAACCGCATCGACCTGCACACGCAGCGTCGCGGCGACGTTCTGCGCGCCGGCGCAGACGCAGTCGCCGCTGTTTACGGGCGTCGGCTGGGATTCGCCCGTGAGCAGCGACTGGTCGATCGCCGAATCGCCTTGCGTGACAACGCCGTCGGCGGGAAACAGCTCCCCTGCGCGCACCTCAACAACGTCGCCCCGCTGCAAGGCGTCGACCGACTCTTCCACGACTTCGCTGCCCCGCACCACCCGGCAAGCGTCGGGCGTCATCGACAGCATGAGGCCGACCGATTCCTGGGCCCAACGCTGCTGTCGCGCTTGGAGGAACCGACCGACCAACAGCAGGAACACCAGCGTGCTGAGCGAGTCGAAGTAGACCTCGCCGCGGTCGAGCAGGACATTGGCTGTGCCGGCGACGGCGCCGATCGCGAGCGCGACGGCGATCGGCTGGTCGAGGCTGGCTGTTCGCGCCCGCCACGCCGCTACCGCGCCGCGGAAGAAGGACTGACCCGGCCAGAGCAGCGACAGCCAACCGATGCCCATGCTTAGCCAGCGGAACAGCCGCGCGAACTGCGGCTCTATGCCGTCGAAGACCCCCGCGTACAGCGCCGTGGCGATCAGCATGTTGTTGCCCGCCAAGGCGCCGGCAATCGCCAGGTTCGTCAAGCGACGCCGTGAGTAAGAATTGGCTTGGGCGCGGGCCGCTGCGTCGCGCGCCGGGTGCGGCGGATAGCCGAGGCGGTCGAGTGTCCTCGCAATCGTTGAGAGGGTGGTTTGCTCAGGGTCCCACACCACCCGTGTTCGCGAGGCGCCGAGCGACAATCGCGAGTCGATAACGCCCGGCGCCATGTGGGGCAGTCGCTCGACAAGCCACACGCATGCCGCACAATGCACGCCTTCGAGACGCAACTCGATCGCGCGGAGTCCGCCTTCGGTCTCTTTTGCATGCTTTTGCAAGAAGGCTTCAGAATCATATGCGGTGTAGCGCTTGCCAGCGCCAGCCGCCGCTGCTCGGCGAGAGCCGAAGCGCTCGCGCATTTCATAGTAGTCTGCCAGTCCGCAGCCGTGGATCGTTTCGTAGGCGACTTGGCATCCGCCGCAGCAGAACTGCTCGCTGGCGTCCGCGACGATCAGGGCGGCGGGCACCTTGAGGCCGCAGTGGCAGCACACCGGCGTCCCTAGGCGCTCGTGAGCGATCGCGGCGGGGTTCTCAATTGCTGCGGTCACGGCAGATCCTCAAGCGCCGTCCGGCAACATGGCGGAACCTGGTTCGGATCGGGCGCCCCTTCCGCCGGTGACTCGTTGACGACTTGCTGCGCCAGGGTCTGAGCCGAGAGTGTCATCCGTCCACCTAGGGTGACGGCGCCGACGAAGACGAGCGCCGCAGCAGTCGCTATCGGCAGACGCTCACCCAGGGCGCCTGCCAGGTGGCGAACCCCTATTCCCAGCGACAACAACACCGGCAGGGTGCCGACCCAGAACGTCGCCATTACCGCGGCGCCATTGAGCGCGCCACCCGAGCCGGCGGCCGTGACGACAAATGCGTACAACCAACCGCAGGGCAGCAGCGTGGTCAGTAACCCGATCACCAGCGCGCGGGGCAGGGCGGCCTGCCGGGCCGCGAACCGTTGGCCGCGTTGTACTAGTCGGACCCACGATGTGGGTGGGCGCCAATGGCCAAACCGCGCCACGCCGATCTTCCAGCCCCGCAGGCGAGCGATCTCGGCCAGCCCGAAAAGCACCATCACTCCACCGGCAAGCGCCAACGCAATGGGTTGAAGACCTGCCAGGGTCGAAGCGACATCCAGCAACGCCCCCGCGGCGCCGGCTGCGGCGCCGACAAGGCAGTAGGTGACGAGCCGTCCACCGTGGTAGGCCGTGTGCATCAGCGCGGCCGCTCCCCGCGAACGTCCGCCGCTTACAGCGATGGCGCAGAAGGGGCCGCACATCCCTGCGCAATGTAGCGACCCGAGCAAGCTCGCCGACAGTACCGCCAGCAGCATCGCCGTCATCGCGACGGCCCTCCGAGCCAGAGGTCTTCATCTACCAGTAATCGTTCTTCCCCCTGCTGCGCCACCGCGTGGAGCCGCCAGAAGCCCTCACTGCGCATCGGCAGGACCGTCTCGTAGACGCCGCGCACCGACTGCGGCTCCAGCCGTCGTTCGATGCGCTCGTTGGGTTTAGCGTGGTGGTAAATCACCAGTGTGATTGTTGCATTGTCGACCGGAAGACCCTGACGATCCCGCAGGAGCAATTGAACGCGACGGTCGCCGTTAACCTCGAGGGAGTTGGCGGGTGTAGTTACCAGGGTCCATCCGAGGGCATCGCTCGCCCGCCTCGCCGCTTGCTGCGCGTCCCATCCTAAGGCCGCTTCGTAGCCCGCCGGCGCCGTCACGGCGGCCGGGATCAACGCCGCCGCGACCGCCAGCGCGCCGACGATGACGAAGGCGTGCGCGGACAACATCGCGACAACGATTGCTGGCCACAGGTACTGCCTCCATATCGGCATCGGCTGCGGTTCAGGGCTGGGCATCAATGACCTCACTTTCGTCGGAACCGGAAGGATTGCTGGCGTCGCGGGGGTGGGTGCCGGTGGCGGGCCCGAAGAGGAGGTAGTCCGCGTCGAACTTTTCACCGCCATCGTCGAAGAATCGAAGTCGGGCCGCGACCGTTCCGCCACGGTGATGGAATGTCTCCGCGGGCGCCAGCAGGTGCAGGGGTTCGGTGATCGACTCACCGGCAGCGATCGTCAACTCCTCAACGCCAAGCAGACGCAATGAATCGGGAGCGACGGGCTCGACACGATACACGCGTTGCTCGTCGGTGCGATTAACCAATTTCGCACGGACGATGTTTTCGATCATCCCGTCGGCGGTCACGTTGTACGGACTCCCCAGGCCGCGGAGCAGAATCACGTCGAATGGCCGGCGGGACACCAGAAGGACGACCAGCAGCGCGCAGAGAGCGAGAATGAGGACCGAGTAGATGATCACCCTGGGTCGAACCAGGTGCGTCGGCCGACCATCGAGCGCCGATTGCGAGCTGTAGCGGATCAACCCTCTGGGCAGGCCCACGCGGTCCATCACGGCGTCGCAGGCGTCAATGCACTGGGTGCAGTTCACGCACTCGAGCTGTAGACCGTCGCGGATGTCGATCCCGGTGGGGCAGACCTCGACGCACATGTGGCAATCGACGCAATCGCCCAGGGCCTTAGCTTCGCGTTCGCGACCGTGGCCACGAGGCTCGCCACGCGTCCTGTCGTAACCGACGATCAGACTTGAACGGTCCAGAAGCACGGACTGGAACCGGCCGTAAGGGCAACCGATGATGCACAGCTGTTCGCGCCAGTAGCAGAAGTCGAACAACATGAGTCCCGTCACGAACATCACCAGCGCAAAGGCTCGCGGATGCTTCCACGGCGACGATGTCCAGATGTACTGATTGAGTTGATCGACCCCGATGAAGTAGGCGAGGAACGTGTTGGCGAGGTGGAATGAGATTACGAAGAAAGCGAGGTACATGGCGGCCGTACGCCAACCGGCAACCGCCTTGCGGGGTTTGCCCCCCTTGCCCATCGTGCCCAGGCAGAGTCGCTCGATCGGCCGGAAGACAAACTCTAAATAGACCGTTTGTGGACACGCCCATCCGCACCACACCCGTCCTACGATCGCCGTCGCGAAGAAGACGGTCAGGAAGACGATCAGCCCGAAGACGGCCAACAGCTCAAGATCGGTCGGCCGCAGCTCGAGACCAATGACCATGAAGCGTGCGTTCGCTAGGTCGAACTGCAGGGCCTGCCGGCCATTGATCCTAATGAAGGGGAGGAGAGTGTAGACGGCTATCAGTGCGTACGCGACGACCCGCCGCCGAGACCAGAACCGGCCGGTCGCGAGCCGCGGCGATAGCCAGCGGCGACGACCGTCGGCCTCGAGCGTCGAGAGCACCCGCTCCTCAGGCGGCAAGACCGGTAGTTGATTGGTCATAGCCATGTCGTTAAGCAAGCAGAGCCCACGGGCTTCGTTGTCAGATGTCATGCGAGCCGGGAGGCGTCAGCCCCCGGAGGGCCAAGGAGCAATTTCAGCCCCTTCAGGAAGCCGAGCGCTCTTCAAGTTCTTCCCACGCAGCGACGCAACGTAGGCAGCTGCGAGCACCACCTCGTTCGGGTGGAGCCGGACTCCCCACGCGGGCATCGCACCGTTCTTGGCGCCGTCGTGAATCACCTTGGCGATGTCTTCGATCTTTTTGACGTTCAGGTAGTTGTCGTCGGTAAGGTTGGGACCGGAGATCCCCTCACCTTCCCGGCCGTGGCACGAGACGCAGTTGGTCGCGAACGTCGAAGCGCCGACTTGCAACCACTGGGGTTCTTTAATGTACTTGATGATCGTCGCCGCGTCGGGGGTCAGGTCGCCGATCTCACCGAACTGCAAGCGCATGTTCTCGCTGAGGCTCGCCTGAAACTGATCAGCCAAGGTACGCCCCTGCAAGGGAGCGTGGAACCAAAGAGCGTAGATTGGGGCAAAGACGATCGTCGCCACGAATAACAGTTCCCACCAGCGCGGCGTGGGATTGTCGTACTCTTGGATCCCGTCGTAGGAGTGGCCGCAAAGGACCTCATCGCCGGCGGGTTCGAGCGGGGTAGGGGAATCTTCGGTCATGCCGCGTACCTTCAGTTGATCGAGACGAAGTTCTTGTCGAAGCTCTCCTCGCGATCGCTCTCGTAGCCGAGGGCGTACTCTTGCTCGTCCATCTCGTCGCTGAGGACCTTGTCAAAGTCGACCTCAGCCAGATCGGCCTCGTCGTTGAGAGGCAGTGACGACCAACGCGACACCTGCTTGTAGAGCCTTGTCATTGTCCAGATAGTGATGCCGATGTAGACGCCGAAAAACGTCAGCAGCCCGTACACGGCGTACGGAGTCAGGCCGAGGTCGGCGATGGATTCTTTGATCATGATTAGTCCTTATTCGTTTACTGGGACATCGCCGTACGGTCGGCGGGCGTCGATGGCTCCGCTGCAACGTCGGGTTCGGCGGTCACGTCGGGAGCGATGCCTTCTTCGGGCGGCGCATCTGCAGACGATGCGTCGGGGTTCTTGAAAAGATCGGTGCCGACACGCTGAAGGAACGCCACCAGAGCGATCACTTCTTTGTCGGCCAAATCGTGCGTACGGCCCTGGAGGTCGGCGTACGGCTGGCCTTGGTTTTGCTCGACGAATTCCTTTGCGATCAAGGCGGCCTGCTCTTGAGCGTGAGCCTTCGCTTGATCGCAACGGTCCCCCTCGTACTGCGGGTAGGGGACCCCCAGCGACTGCATTGCCGCAACCCGCAGCGGGATGGAGTCAAAGTCGAGTTTCGTCGTCATCAGCCACGGATACTGCGGCATTATCGAGCCGGCGTTGAACTGCTGCGGGTTGCGGAAGTGCAGCACGTGCCACTGGTGGCTTTGCTTCCCCCCTTCCCGCGCCAGGTCGGGCCCGATGCGGCGTGAACCCCACTGGAATGGGTGGTCGTAAACGCTCTCGCCGGGCTTGCTGTACTCGCCGTAGCGTTTGGTCTCGGCCACCGTTGGGCGGATCTGCTGCGAGTGGCAGTTATAGCAGCCCTCGCTGACAAAGATGTCGCGGCCAGCCAACTCGAGCGGCGTGTAAGGGGTAACCGAGGCGATTGTTGGAATGTTCGATCGGATGACGAACGTCGGCACAAGCTCCAGCAGCGAAGCCACAGCCACGGCGATGGTCGTCATGATCGTGAACTTGATCGGCATCCGCTCCCAGACGCGGTGCCACCACATGCTGCTGAAGACGTCCCAAGCACGGGCGTAGTCGGTCACCATCTCGAGGTTCGACGTCGGCGCCGTCTCGGGCGTGAACGCTACGTCCCGCAGCGCGGGCGCTTCATAGACTGGGACGTGGTACTCCGCCGGGCGGCTTTGCCAAGTCTTGAAGAAGTTCCAACTCCCGATCAGCGCGCCGGCGATATAAAGGCTGCCTCCGATCGCCCGCAGGTAGTACATCGGGATAATCGCCTTAGTAGTCTCGACGAAGTCGGGGTAGGCCAAGGCGCCCTTCGAGTCGATCGTCCCCCACATCAAGCCCTGCAGGATACCAGCCACGTATAGTGGTAAGACGTAGACCAAGATGCCGACGGTCGCCACCCAGAAGTGCGTCTCAGCGAGCTTAGCGCTGTAGAGCTTCGTCTGAAACAACCGCGGCGCCAGCCAGTAGCACATGCCGAATACCATGAAGCCGTTCCAGCCGAGAGCGCCGGCGTGGACGTGGGCGATCGTCCAGTCGGTAAAATGGCTCAGGGCGTTAACGTACTTGATCGAGAGCATTGGGCCCTCGAAGGTGCTCATGCCGTAGAACGTGATGCCGACAACGAAGAACTTCAACACCGGGTCGGTCGTCACCTTGTGCCAAGCGCCGCGGAGCGTCAGCAGACCGTTAATCATGCCGCCCCAGCTCGGCATCCAAAGCATCAGCGAGAAGACCATCCCCAGGGTCTGCGCCCACTCGGGGATAGCCGAGTAGTGCAGGTGGTGCGGTCCCGCCCAGATGTAGATGAAAACCAACGACCAGAAGTGGAGGATGCTCAGCCGATAGCTGAACACCGGGCGATCCGCCGCCTTCGGCAAGAAGTAGTACATCAGCCCGAGGAACGGCGTCGTCAGGAAGAACGCCACCGCGTTGTGGCCGTACCACCACTGCATCATGGCGTCCTGAACGCCGGCGTAGATGGGGTAGCTTTTGATGAGCGTGGGTGAAAGGATCGGGACCCACAGGTTGTTGAAGATGTGCAGCACCGCGACGGTGATGATTGTGGCGATGTAGAACCACAGCGCCACGTACATGTGCCGCTCACGGCGGGTCACGAGCGTCATGAAGAAATTGACGCCGAAGAATCCGGCCCAGACCACGGCGATCGCGATGTCGATCGGCCATTCAAGCTCGGCGTATTCCTTGCTCTGGGTGATGCCCAGCGGCAAGGTCAGCGCGGCCGAAACAATGATCGCCTGCCAGCCCCAGAAGTGGAGGCGGCTGAGCGTGTCGCTCCACATCCGCGCCTTGCAAAGCCGCTGCGTCGAGTAATAGATCGCGGTGAAGATGCCATTGCCGGCGAAGGCGAAGATCACCGCGTTGGTGTGCAATGGACGCAGCCGGCCGAAGGTGATCCATTCGATGCCGCCATTGAGCGACGGGAATGGAAGTTGCAACGCTATCAGCAGGCCAACTGCGAACCCCACCAGCCCCCAGATGAGGGTCGCCGCCAGGAACATGCGGACAACAGCGTCGTCGTAGCTGAAGCGCTCGAGCCGCGCACCGGCGGCGGGTTGGGAATCGCTCATCGCGGCCGGGATTCTCCGTGAATCGTATCGCGTAGGGGAACTATTACCTTGATCGACTTGCTACTCTGCGAGTAGTCGCGTCATTCGGACGCACCGCCGCCGGCCTTCTTGGGCATCAGCAGGCTGTCGATCGTTAAGACGTGAGGAGTCGTTTCACAGAGGGGCTTCAGCCCGGTGTTACGTCGCAGCAATTCGGCGATCGTCGTCTGGCTGAAGCGTCGCTCGGTCTCGGCGACGGCGTCGTCCAGCATCGTGTGCAGCGGGCATAGCCCCCCGGTATGAGTTTGTAGCCGCAACGGACAACGGGTGATCCGCTGGATGGGATCGACGCAGCTAATGATCTCCAGGACCGTCAACTCTTCAGGATCCCGGGCGAGTGAGTACCCGCCGTTGATGCCGCGTTGGCTGGTGAGGATGCCCACACGACCCAGAGGCTGCAGGACCTTCGGGAGGTAGCTGACCGAGACGTGGGTCCCCTCAGCGAGCTGCTGAGTCGTCTGCGGCTCGCCAGGGTTCTGGGCCAGCCAAACGACGGCCCTCAGGGCATATTCGGCGGTCTGCGATACGGCCATGGAGCCCCCTTAAAACCTTGCTGGGGTAATGTTTACGGCCAAATATTCAAAAAAGAGACTTGGCGATCCACAGGTCGGAATATCGGCCGTTGGTCAATTAAAGTCAAGTGTGTCATTTTGTCTGGTGGCTAAGTTTGACCCTTTTGTCGTGATTCGCTCACGTTGAATGAGGTTCTTTTGCCGGTCGCAACGCATCCACGACCACGGAGGTATTGATCACACAAAGTGGAACGCCCGCGCCGATTCGGATGCCAGCAGCGGCTTGGAAGCCGGGGCTCTCGGAGCGGGACGATCGTCTGACGCCCCGCTCGCAACGAACACGGAGGGCGACGCGATGAAGCGTTACAGAAGAGATTGGGCAGGACTGGTCTTGGCTTCAATCGCCACGCCGGCCTGGGCGGCAGGCGGCAATCTGGGTTTCGAGTCCAGCAAGGATGTGACCGAACCCGCGATCGGCCAGGCGTGTTGGAGCGGCGAGTGCGGCGAGGGTTGCTGCGACGACACTTGCTGCGGCAGCGAAGTCGACTGCGGATCGTCGTGTGGTTCGGGAGGTTGCTGCCTCGAGAACTGCGGGCTCTTCGGCCTGGGTTATCTAACCTACGACGGTTGCTCGAACGGCTGCGCCTTGCCGGAGCTTCTGCTAGGGTCGATCGCGTGCCCCTCGGAACACCGCTACGACGACTTCATCAGCCCAATAACCAACCCGGTTTACTTTGAAGACCCGCGGAACGTCACCGAACTACGCGGCATCTTCATCCATCACAACGTGCCGGCGGCTGCGTTGGGCGGTGACGTCCAGCTCTACGCCCTGCAGATTCGGGCGAGGCTTACCGAGCGTCTTTCGCTGATCGCAACGAAAGACGGGTACGTCGTGTCAGACAACCCGTTAATTGATGACGGCTGGGCGGATGTCGATCTGGGTCTGAAATACGCCCTGTACCGCGACGCCGCGGCCCAGCAGCTGCTGTCCGCCGGATTCACTTACAACATGCCTGTCGGTTCGCCCCGTACTCAGCAAGCGCGTGGCGACGGCATCTTCAATCTGTTTCTCACCGGCGGGGCCGAGTTATTCGACTGCGGCCATTGGCTCAGCGGGGTGGGTGGACTCTTGCCGGTTGACGGCGACGCGAACAGCTCGTTCGTTTACTGGTCTAACCACTTCGACTACCAGGTGCGCAAGGGCTGGTACGGCCTGCTCGAATGCAACTGGTACCACTGGGCGGCCGACGGCGATAACCGCCTTGGCCTCACGGGCCTCGATGGCGGCGACCTCTTCAATCTTGGTTCGGCAGGCGTCGATGGGAACGACATCGTCACCGGCGCGTTCGGCGGCAAGTATAAGCCGAATCGCAACACCGAAATTGGCTTGGCTTACGAGGTTCCGCTGACCGATCGGCGAGACGTTCTTCAGAATCGTCTGACAGCGGACCTGATCTTCCGGTACTGAGGGTCCTTGGACGCTGTGGCCACGCAGCTTTCGCTTCTGGGTTGGCGAGCTACCACCGGCCGCCCTGGGTAAACCCCGGGCGGCCGGTACTTCTTGGCGTCTAGGCGGCGTCCTTCTTCGGCTCTTGCTTCGGCTTTTGCGTGACATTGCCCTTGTTGAGCGCCACCGCCAACACCTCCGGCGCCGTGCGGATGTGCAAATCGCGCTGCGGGAAGGCGATCTCGATCCCTTCCGCGTTGAACGCGTTATTGATCGCCGTGTGCAGTTCGTGCGTAACCTGCAGGCGGTGGTCCAGCACGGCCAGGTACGTCCGCAGAACGAAGTTCAACGAGTTATCGCCGAACCCTTCGAACGACGCTACCGGCGCGGGGTCCTTCAGCACGAGGGGGTTCTCCGCGGCAACCCTCAGCAGCAGCTCTTGCACGCGGTCGGTATCGGTGCCGTAGGCGACCCCAACGTTGACGACAACGCGGTTCACCTTGTCGGTGAGAGTCCAATTCAAAAGCCGCCCCGTGATAAACTCTTTGTTCGGAACCACGTATTCTTTTCGGTCCCAATTAGTGATCGATGTCGCTCGGATGCGGATGCGTGAAACGACGCCGGTGATCTCATCGACGGTAACGACGTCGCCCACACGAATCGGGCGCTCCAGCAAAATGATCAAACCCGCCACGAAGTTGGCGAACATCTCTTGTAGCCCGAAGGCCAAGCCAAAAGTTAGCGCCGTGGCGAGCCACTGGACTTGCGACCAACGGAGGCCGATCGTGGAGCAAGCCAAGATCGTGCCAATCATCACAATCGCATAACTGGCAAGCGTCGTGATCGCGTAGCGTACCGAAGCGTCGAGGGGCAGTTTCTGCAGGAGCGAGATTTCTAAGAGGCCCGGCCCGTTGCGGAAGAGCACGAACGTGACGAACGTCACCAGCACCGCCAGTCCTAAGTCGGAAAGGGTGACGGTGTTTTTCTCCGGCGTTGCGTGGTCGCCCGCTTCCGTTTTCGTCGCAATCTGCGCCGCGCCAGGAAGGGGCGGCGACGCGGTCGCAGCCTGCGCCGTCGCCACGGAAGTGCTCCACAGCGGGTACTTGTCGAGCATACCTAGCGCCGGGAGCACTTGCACCCAGATCAGCCAGAGACCCACGATGCAGCTCGCAAAAACCCCTGCGCCCAACAATCGCCTGGTTTGTTGGTTGTGCGCGGAGAGGTCGGACTGCTGACTGCTGGCGACGATTCCGGCCACAACAGCGGCCCCTCCCGCCTCGGGTTCGACGGCGGCCGTTGCCGTCGCGGCGCGTTGCTTCGCTTGCTGGATGCTCAAATTGCGGCGCCGTAGCAGCAGCATGCGGAGGAGAAAGTCGCGGACAAGCCACAGAGCCACCAGAAAGCACATCGTGGCAAACAGCCGCCAAGCCAGCACCTGGGCCGTGTAGTAGTACCCCGCGAAGGCGAGCCCCAAGAGGGCCAGCGGGGGGATAACGGCGAGCCAAGGCCAGAGATGGCTCAGCCGATCGACCCAGCCCCCTTGGTGGTAAGCGATATGCTCGCGGAGCAGACCGTTGCTGCTTAGTAAGCGGAACACGAAAATCGTCAGCACCATCATTCCGACGATGAAGCAACAGCGTTCGAGGGCGTCGTGGCCCGGGGTCGGGTTGCTCAGGTGCAAAGTCGCCGCCAGGAACGCAAACGGCAACCCCAGTAGAGTGATCCACCGCAGACGACGGCGCAGCGACTGCGCGACCGCGGGGGGCCAAGCGAAGTGCGCTTCGGCGAGACCCCGGGGGCGGCACACCTGGCGGATGAACTCCAGCGGCGCCCAGATCAGGCAGGCGCTAAAGAGTCCGTTCGCTACGGCGGCGGAGAGGGCGCCGCCATCCGCCGCAGCGCGGAGCCGCCACGACAGCAGCGCGACGATTCCGGGCCACGCTATCGACACCAGCACCGTGAGGGCGATCGCGCGTAGCGTTGGTTCCAGCGTCCGGCAATTGGCGCGGGCGGCGGCCTCGCCGGCTTCGTTCAGCTCACGCCGCAGTCTGGCGCCACGTGCCACCAGAGCGCCGAAGAGACCCAGAAAGACAACATACAGCCAAGGCCGCCCTCGGGCGTCGCCGGCCAAAGTTAGGCTGATTTCCATCCATTTCTTCGGATTCAGCAGCCACCCGTCTGCCGGGTCGAGCACCTGCTCATGCGTCATCATCCGGCCGCTGCGAATCCACAGCACGCGCTCGTCAATGAACTTGCCGTATTGCTCGGTTAGCGAGACGACCTGTTGGTCGGCGAAATCCAGGTCCACCAAGGCGGTGAAGTAGGCGTTGTAAGCGCGCGCGAGCGAACCGAGGTACTCCCGCTTGCGATCCAACAACTCACGGGCGGCTTCTTCGAGGAAAGCGACGCCGACGCCGTCGCGCGGCGGCGCCTCGGCGAGGATCGTGGCCACGACGGCGTCGGTGTCCCCGAGCATCTGACGCTCGTCCTCGTACTCGATGAGTTGGTATTGAACCTCGTCAATGGTCGCGCTCCGTTCGGTGATCGCCAGCCGCCGCTGTTGGACGTCGGGAAGCGTCGCCCGTTGTCGACGGAGTTGGGCGCCGACCGAACTGGTGAGTCCGACCGTTTCGATCTTGCTTTTTACCTGCTTGAACTGCCTATCGAGCGTCTCAAACGCTTCTTTAGCGGCCTTCAGATCGCGCTCGACGCCAGATCGTTGTTGCGAAATCGTCTGCGCGGTCTCGGCGAGCTGTTGGTTGCGCTCCGCAAGGTGCTTGAGCGCCGGCGCCGCGACGATCGCTTCAAGCCGCGCCTTACGGACCGATTCTTCGGCAGCCGCGTCGCGGGCCTTTTTGATCTCTTCGCGGAGCTCTTGCAACTGCCGCTCGGTCAACGCTGTTTGCTTCGCCGCCAGGTCACTCTGCAGCCGCACAAGGTCAGCGGCGTCCTCGGCGTCGTACTTGGTGAGCTCGCTCTCCAGTGCGGGCGCTTCGGCTTCGAGCATCTTGCGGCGCGCGGTCATCTCGACCCCCTTCGCTGCAGCGACCGCTGCGTTCAGGTCGGGCGAGGGCGTCTGCGTCATCAGTGCGGAGACGCCTTCTTGGATCGCTACGATGCGGGCACGGATTTCTTTGCGGCGGTTGGAGCGGTTTTGTGACTCCGCCTCCGCGGCGGCTTGCGCCGACTTCTGAGTCGCCAACTGCAGTTCGATCTTCGCGACAGCTTGCTCCAGGTCCGCGAGGGTCGAATCCGGAGCGGTGACCGGCTCCTTCGCCTTCACATCTTCGAGCTGGTGCTTGAGCTGCTCGACGCGGTGGTTGACGCCCACGGCGTCGCGGCCGAACGCCTCGGCCCTGGCGGCGTACTCCGCGGCGCGTTGCAGGTCGGCCAGGGCGGTGCGATAGGCATCTGCTGCGAGCTTTCGACTATCGGCGTCGAGCTCGGGCTTTTGCTCGACTTCCCGCAGAAGGCGTTCAACACGCTCGGCCGTGAGGGCGCCCGCTGCGGCGGGATCGACGCCTGCCGGGATCGGCGGCGGCTGGAGCGCCGGGTCTTGCACCAAACCCGGTTCGATAGTCGCCGGCGCAGCTCCGAGTGGTTCGTCGCTGATTTGCTCGGCTCGCGCTGGCGCAATGAGCCAAAGAAACGTCGTGGCGACGAGCGCCAACCGATCAAACTGCATGGCGGGATCCTTCCCTAATGCGTCGCGATGCTTCCGGGCTCGGCGTTCCGTCGAGTCCATGTCGGGGGTGGGCCGCCGGGCCCCGATACGAGAATTTGCACCAACCTAACCCCACAGCGGCGGTCCGGCAACGCGAAACCTTGCCGCCCATTGTTGCAAAGGCGCCGCGGCGCCAGCACGCGGGCCTTGCGCTGCGGCGGGGTGACGGATTAACCTAGCCATTCACTGCTCGTCCCCCACTTCGCTTCTTTCCTCGCGACGTTTCTTAAATCAATGCTACCGATCCGCACCGAAGCCTCCGATCTTGACTTCCTGGCCTTGGGCGCCCTGGTCCACCGGCTCGACCCGGGCCAGACGCCGTTTCGGGCCGCCCGATCGTTCGAGGTCCACGTCTCGGGCGGGGAGTACAACTGTGCGGCCAACCTGGCTAGCTGCTTTGGCCTGTCTACCGGCGTCGCCACGGCGATGGTCGATAGCCCGATTGGAGAGTTGATCGAACGCCAAGTCCGCGAGCGGGGCGTGCGGCCGTTCTACAAGCGGTTCAAGCACGACGGCGTCCGCGGCCCCAACATGGCGGCCGTCTACAGCGACCGCGGCTGCGGAGTCCGCGCGCCGGTCGTCTTCTACAACCGCTCGAACGAGGCGGGCGCGCTGCTGAAGCCGGGCGATTTCGACTGGTCGGCAATCTTCGCCGGCGGCTGCCGTTGGTTCCATTCTGGGGGCATCTTTGCCGCCATCGGCCCGCAGACGGCCGACTTAATCGTCGAGGGCATGCAGGCCGCCAAGGACGCTGGCGCCGTGACGTCGTTCGACCTCAACTACCGAGCGAAGCTCTGGAAGACGCTCGAAGGGGGAGAGGCGAAGGGGCTCGAAATGATGCGGAAGATCGCCGCCAACGTCGACGTTCTGATCGGCAACGAAGAGGACCTTCAGAAGGGCCTCGGCCTGGAAGGCCAGGATGTCGAGCACAAGACCGAGCTCGACCCGCACGCCTTCTTCGGCATGATTGAGCAGGTGAAGGCCGCTTTCCCCAACGTGAAAGCAGTTGCGACGACCCTGCGCGAGGTGAAGACCACCAACCGCCACAACTGGGGCGCGGTCCTCTGGGTCGAGGGGCAGCGGTTCGTCAGCCCGACGATGGAGCTCGACGTGCTCTGCCGCATTGGCGGCGGCGACGGCTTCGCATCGGGGCTGATCTACGGTCTGCTCGCTGGCAGGTCGCCCGAGGAGGCCCTGCGGCTCGGCTGGGCGCACGGGGCGCTGCTGACGACGTTTGCTGGTGACGTGTCTCAGGCGTCGCTCGCCGAGGTTGAGGCCCTGGCGACAGGTGGATCCGCGCGCGTCCAACGCTGACGGGCCGCTGACGGGCCGCTGACGGGCGGCAAGAAAACGCCTACGCTGAGGGGCTCGCCTGACCTCAGCCCGCCCGACTATGCCCCTCGTAACGCTCGATAACCTCACGATCGCCTTCCGCGGCCCGGCCCTGTTGGACGGCGTCAGCACCGTGATCGAACCCGGCCAGAAGATCGGCCTCCTGGGACGCAACGGCGCTGGCAAGAGCACGCTGATGCGGATCATCGCCGGTGTCGTGGCGCCCGACTCGGGCCGCTGCATTGTTGCGGACGGCGTCCACGTCGCGAGGCTCGAGCAGGAGATCCCCGCCGGCGCCGAAGCGTTGGGGCTGGCGACAGCGACCGTTGGGGAGGTGATCCGCTCCGGCTGGCGGTCTACCGGCGAGCACGACGATTGGCGGCTCGACAAGGAGTGCGAGCGGCTACTGCGCGAGCTGCGGCTCGATCCGGAGGCGCAATTCGCCGAGCTGTCGGTCGGTCTGAAGCGGCGGACACTGCTGGGCCGGGCCGTGATCGGCCGACCCGACCTGCTGCTACTCGACGAGCCCACCAACCACCTCGACCTGGCGGCGATCGAGCACCTCGAGTCCGTCCTCAAGGCGTGGCCCACGGCGCTGCTCTTCGTGACGCACGACCGCGAGTTCCTCCGCCGGGTCGCGACGCGGATCCTGGAGATCGACCGGGGACGGCTCTTCGACTGGTCGTGCGATTACGACGCCTTCCTCGAGCGAAAGGAGCAAGCGTTCGCCGCCGAGGAGAAGCAGAACGCCCTGTTCGACAAGCGGCTCGCCGAAGAGGAACGATGGATCCGTCAAGGCATCAAGGCCCGCCGCGTTCGCAACGAGGGCCGCGTCCGCGCCTTGAAAGCGCTGCGTGTCGAACACGGCCAACGCCGAGAGCGTGAAGGAAAAGCAACACTTGTGATCCAAGAGGCCGAGCGCAGCGGCGCGCTGGTCGCCCGCGCAGAGAACATTACTTTCCAGTATGACGGCGCTGATGAACCCACCTTTGAGAATCTCACCACCACGCTGATGCGCGGCGACAAGGTGGGCGTCATCGGTCCCAACGGGGCCGGCAAGACGACGCTCCTGCGGACCTTGCTAGGTGAGCTGCCGCCGACGAGGGGCTCGGTGCGGTTGGGGACGAACCTGCAAGTCGCTTACTTCGATCAGCTCCGCGGCCAGCTCGACGACGCTCAGACCGCCGAGCAAGCCGTCGCCGACGGATACGACACGATCAAGATCGGCGGCGGCACGCGGCACATCATCGGCTACTTGCGAGACTTCTTATTCACGCCCGACCGGGCGCGGACGCCGATCCAGTTCCTTTCGGGCGGCGAACGCAACCGGCTCTTGCTCGCCAAGCTGTTCGCCAAGCCGGCCAACGTGATTGTCCTCGATGAACCCACGAACGACCTCGACTCCGAGACGCTTGAGCTGCTCGAAGACCGCCTCACTGACTACGACGGCACTCTGCTGGTCGTCAGCCACGACCGGGCCTTTCTCAACAACGTCGTCACCAGCACGCTGGTCTTCGAGCCGGGAGGGGTGAAGGAGTACGATGGCGGCTACGACGATTGGGTCCGCCAACGCAATTCGGCAGCGACCATCGCCGAGGGGATTGAGACGGTCAAGCCGGCGCCGACTGAGGGGGCCGCTAAGCCGCAAGCGGGTCGAAAGCTGGGGTTTAATGAGAAGAGGGAACTCGAGTCCTTGCCCGCGGTCATCGAGCGGCTTGAATCCGAGCTCGCCGAACTCCACGCCAAAATGGCCGAACCCGCCTTTTACAAGTCGGGGGCCGACCTGATCGCTTCCGCTCAGGCGCAGACTAGTAATCTGCAGGCGCGTCTCGACGTGGCGTACCAGCGCTGGGAAGAACTCGAAGCCGCCGGCAGCTAAGACCGGCGCCTCACTACGGCAGCAACTCACGCACAACTCTCCGCACGGCTCGTGACGAGGGGCGGTACAACTGCTTGCCTAGTCGCGACGCCTTGCGGCGGATCACGGCGCGGCGCTGGCGGACCGCATCGGCAACGATACCGGCCGAAGGATGCTGCGACAGCTCGGACTCGACGAGGCGCTGGTCCAATACCGAAAGGTCGTGCTCGTCGCCGAGGAGCTTGCCGAGGCGGTCCCAAGGCTCGGCGTAAGCTTTGGCCACGGGATGGAGTTTTTGCAGAAGTTGGGCGTGGTAGCCGTGGTATTTGACGGACTTGCGCCATTCGTGCCAGGGGGCTGACGCACTCTCAAGGCCGCAGTTCTCCCGCTGTCGGCGGCCGTCACGATAGACCCGCTCGACGCCTTCAGCCGCCGTCCGCCGCGGATGCTCCGCACGCCAACCACGGGCCTCCTCGCGTAACAATCGCAGCCGCTCGATTGCCGCCTCAGCGGGGGGAGCCTGCTCGTTCCTCTTGGCCGCTAGCAATTCGTCACGGATAGATTAGACTGCCCCTCGGGTTTCATCCCCCAATACCTTTCGCAGCAACTTCTCGCAAGTCGCCGGGAGTACCTCTTCGTCGCGCGACGCCGACAAGAGCTTGGCGATGTCACGTGCCTCGCTGTTCGCTGCCCGATACGCATTGCCGGTCCCGGTTCGGTACATCCGCAGCAGGGCGCGGAGACGTTTGCAGGACTTGCGGGCCTCGTGAACGGCGGCCACGGCGTCGAGAGTTGATAGCGCAGCGATCGCACCGTCGATCGTCTCTACCGCGATGCGGGGCAGAGCGTCGCCGGTCGGCTCGTCGGGCTGTAGTGCGTAAGGCATGGCCGCGCGACGTGCTGTCGGTAGAGGTAAGAGGTCCGCGGCACGAAGCGTCCCGGAGCACTCCTCTACGAGGAAGCTGTCGCGGAGAGTCTGCCCATTATAGACGGGGACCGATCCCGAAGGGGGGGCGTCTTGAGGAGGCAGGACGCCCCCGGAGGTCAGAGATAAGTCATTAACAGTTCGAGCAAGGCAGCGACCGAGTCAATCGTCGCCGCCTCGTTGGGAGTGTGGTAGCCGGTAGTCGGAACCTGCAGCGTGGAGCCGTTGATGGCGCCCCGCGTCGCCGCGACCAGGCGCCCTAGTTCCGTGCGTCCCAGCGACGCGGGTCGCTCGCGGCCGACGTTCTGCGCCTCGACGTAGGCGTCTTTGTGGATGTAGCTAAGCCCTAGGCTGTCGCAGCGGTCTTGTAGTTCAGCGCTGATGCCGCTCGCAAAGCTTGCGGTGGCGTCCTTGCGACGGAGCACTAGCTGTTGCGCCGAGGCCGCTTCGCGCGTTGGGAAGGGACTGGTGTCCAGAACGATCAGCCGCTGTGTCAACAGCCGTTGGCTTTGGAACCACGCCAGGGCGTAACGCCAGCTGCGGCCGGCTTCTTCTTGGGCAGTGAACAATGCGGTCCCCTGGAAGCCGCAGCGGAAGAGGTGAACGATCATCGCCACCGATAACACGTTGTCGAGTTGGGCGATCAGTTGGCCATCTCGCACCCGCAAGCGATCGAGGTACGACACCGGCGTCCCCGGCTGCAAGAACCCGAGGCCATCGAGCTCAAAAATGAGGTTGTTCCGTTCGGGGCAGACCCGTGACGAAGTGATCGTTCCTTGCCCGAGGTAGGTCCCGGCGTAGGGCAGGTGCGCTTGCACACGCTGCCCTGCGAACCGGCCATGCAGAGCGTTGATCATCTGCTCAGAGACCGAGTCGCCCGTCTGCTCGCTGCGGTTGCTCGTGATGAAGGCGGCGTACTGGAACTCGTTGGGCCCCGTGCAGAACAACCCGTGCCGGTCGATGTGGGCCGATAGCACCAGGCTGGCCGGCCGTGCGCCCTGAGCGACGAGCACTCCCTGGTAGTAGGCGACATGGACGCCCAATTCCTCTAGCTCACGCCGCAACACCCGGAAGAAAGAGTCCTCGGCGCCGACGACACTCGGCTCGCGGACGAGGTTTTGCAGCACGTCCAAGAAGGGCCACAAGTCACTCGGCGCCGCACTGACGGCGCCACTTTCTTGGTCAACACCTTCGACAGCAAACTCGGGAATGCTCATAAAACAGGCGCCAGACAGGGTTAAAGCCGCCGGCGTGACAGAAGCAAATCGCAAGCCATTGAAGACCGGGACGCCCACTTTTAGTCGCTGCGCTGTTTCAACCTGGACCGCACAAACGACTCCTCGTCCCGCAAACGCGACATGTGCGCGTACTCGGGAAAACGGTAGTCCGTGGGCAATTCGATCCCGTTGAGTTCCTTGTGGCCGAGACTCGCCACTCGGCGCTGTTCGGCCATGCGGTCGAGCAGGTCGCAGAGATTGTCGCGGGCCACCGCGCGGGCCACGTCCTCTTCAAGGGCTGAAAGCAATGGCTCGAAGCGCTGGAGTTGCTCGGCGGCGTTGGTGGCCCCGCCGACGACGTCCGACCCGAGCATGAATCGGTCGGGATACTTTCCGATGAGCTTTGCCCATGTCGCGATATCGTTTGCGATGTAGTCGTCCCATACCACCCACGACAGATCGATGTAGACATGGTCGTGGTAGATCGCAAGCACCTGTTCGATCCAAAACGGCAGGTCCTCAACCTGGACACGACGGCTGACCCCCGCATGGCACCAAATGAAGACGGTTGAGTCCCGCTGTGAGCCGGGCTCTTCGTGGCAGTAGCGGAAGAGCTCGATTAACTCGTCCAGATAGACCGGAGGCCGATCCGACCCGGGACGCGACACCGGCGCGATGTTGTGGTGGATACTTACGGGCAAGTGATTCTCGCCGGCGAACTTGCAGACACGAAGCAGGGCAGGGTGGTTGGCGCGGGGTCGCTCGCCGAGTTGCAAGTGGGTGATGTCGTCGTGCCGTGAGAAGACCTCGCCGATACCTTGCCAGATCCCGGGGTACTCGAGGATTCGGTGAACAATCAGGTCAACCGCTCCCAGGTCGGTCGGATCGATGCCGCAGAGGAAAGGAGCAATCGCGTTGAGTCTCGCCAATTGCTTCTCATCATCTTGGTACCGCAAACGCGCCTCTTCCATGGAGCTGGCCACGATCAGGTCCGTGTCGCGCGCCAGAAGGACGTGCGCCTCGTTGTCGAGATACCCGTCCGGGCGCTCGTAGGTGTCGTTCTCATCCCACTTTTTGACTACGGGCATGCCGAAGACAACGGCTCGGTCAATGCCGGAACGCGCCATGCAATGCATGACCCCCGCCATCCGCCGCCAGCGTTCGCCGGCCGGCAGGGTGACGAAACGCTCGTGACGAACCTCGCCCCAGGTTGATCCTGCGAAAGTTTCGTCGTCGTTCAGAAACTCCCCGCCCTGAAGGAAGTTGAGCAGATGGATGTGGCTGTCGGCGTAGCGGCGCGCCGCCTCCTCGCCGTTGGCGGAGGACGACAGCAACGCGCTGGTGATGCCGAGGACTGAGATGACCAGTCGAAAACGCAAGGGGACGCTCGGAGTAGCGAAAAATGGATAATCGCCGACGCGTGTCGGAAGAATGCCCGTAGTTTAATCCACCGCGGAGCGTTAAGGAGGAGAGCCCCGGGGTCCACTACCCCTGCTGAATCCGGGGTCAACCCCGGCTCCGCCAACCCGCCACGGTAGCCGTGGCGATCGCCAGCAGCATGATCGATGCGGGCTCGGGAATTGCGCGGTGGGCCCCGCTCTGTGTGGATTCTCCGTAAGCGGCGGCCCAAACGGCGTAGTCGCCCGCGTCGATGGCGCCGTTGCCGTTGCCGTCTGCGGCGAGGTCGGTGCTGGTGCGACTCCACGTGTCGCGCCACTTGGTGTAGTCGGCGGCGTCGATCACGCCGTCCCGGTTGTAGTCACCCGGAAGCGGCGTCGCCGCTGACTCCAGGTCGCCAAGCCATTGGCCAATGTAGCGCAGGTGGCTGAGGTGGTCGTCTCCCGTAGCGCCCAGGGCGCCCCATAGCGAGAAGCCACCGAGCTCGGCGGTGCGGTAAAACCGCAATTCACCGAGCCCGGTCGCGGTGGTAGGCGTAGCGTTGAGGCCAAGGTAGCTGAGCAGCTCGTCGCCGGTCTCTTGCGTGCTCTCGTAGGTGTAGGTCGCGACTTGAGAATGAGTGAAGATGAAACGCTTCTCGCCAGCGACCGCTCGGCTAGCGAAGGCTTTGTAATTCACCAGCTGCGAATCGAGCGGCGTGCCGTCGGCGGC
This sequence comes from Pirellulales bacterium, assembly GCA_041741515.1. Lineage (GTDB taxonomy): Bacteria > Planctomycetota > Planctomycetia > Pirellulales > Lacipirellulaceae > Botrimarina. The sequence continues at coordinate 47,181 of JBGSJY010000331.1, forward strand.
GGTGGTCGCGTAGAGCGAGTCGGCGGCCAATAGGCTGTCGATGGCGTCGAAGTAGCTTGGCACGGCCAGGATTTGCTGGACAGCGCCGTAGCCTGCACTGAAAGAAGAGACCGACAGATGTCTAATCGACGCCGAGGCGCCGAAGGCGGGCTGGCTCGCGAGCTTCGCTTGCGTTTCGTTCAGCACCTGTTGGAAAAGCGAGGTGTTGCTGAACGGCGTGCTGTAAGCGCTCGAGAGCCCGCTGTAGTTGATCGTAACAACAACCGCGTTGAGGTCGGCATAATTGACATTGTTCCAGACGGTCTGCGGATCTCCGTGGAAGTGGACCAACAGATCGAACTGGCCACCGGCCTGCGGAGTGTAGCCCGAGGGCACAAGCACCTTCCAGCCCGTCTGGCTCAGCGTGTACTGTTGCCCGCTAGCGGTAGGCAACTGGGCGCGAACCAATGGCGCCGATAGCAACAAGAAAACCACAGTAGCAATACGCATGCGGCCTGCCTGGACCAGGGCGTGACGTGACGTTTGGCCGGCAAGACGCCCGACCTCGCCTGCCGTCCCTTCTATTCTGGCTGGGACGCTACGGATTGTCACGACGAATGCCGTCCGCCCCTCGCGGTTCTGCACAAAGGTAGAGGTTAGCGATCCACCCGGGCCGCGGCCCCGGCTACCAGCTTCTCCACCTCGGCGAGCGTCGCCATCGAAGTGTCGCCGGGCGTCGTCATTGCCAGAGCGCCGTGAGCGGCGCCGTACTCGACGGCTCGCTGCGGGTCGTCGCCGGTCATCAAGCCGTAGATGAGGCCCGACGCAAAGCTGTCGCCGCCGCCGACGCGGTCGAGGATTTCGAGGCCCTGCCGCATCGTCGCCTCGTGGAACTGCCCTTCGGCCCAGCAGAGGGCGCCCCAGTCGTTCACCGTCGCGCTCTTCACGCTCCGGAGCGTCGTCGCCGTGACCTTGAAGTTAGGGTACTCCTTCACCGCGCGTTCGATCATACGGCGATAGCCCGTGATCGGCAGCTCGGTCAGCGCCTCGTCAACGCCTTCCACTTCCAGACCGAGGCACGCCGTAAAGTCTTCTTCGTTACCGATCATAACGTCCACCAACGGCGCGAGGCGGCGATTCACTTGCTGCGCGCGGGCGTGCCCGCCGATTGCCCTCCATAGCGAGGGGCGGTAATTGAGATCGTACGACGTGGCGACGCCGTGCTCTTTTGCTTTAAGCAACGCTTCTTCAATGACGTCGGGCGTCGTGTCGGATAGCGCCGCGAAGATGCCGCCCGTGTGCAACCAGCGGACGCCCTGCTCGCCAAAGAGGTCGTCCCAGTCGATATCGCCCTGCTTTAACTGCGAGACGGCCGTGTGGCCGCGGTCGCTGCACCCCACCGCGCCGCGGACGCCGAACCCCCGCTCGGTGAAATTGAGTCCGTTGCGGACCTCGCGGCCGACGCCGTCGTACTTCGCCCAGCGGACGTTTGAGACATCGACCCCGCCTTGCAGCATCAGGTCTTCCACCAGTCGTCCCACTTCGTTATCGGCGAGGGCCGTAACGATCGCCGTCGACATGCCGAAGCAACGCCGCAGCCCGCGGGCCACGTTGTACTCGCCCCCCCCTTCCCAGACGCGGAAGTTGCGCGTCGTGCGGACGCGACCCTCGCCGGGGTCGAGCCGCAGCATCACTTCGCCGAGCGATACGAGGTCCCAGCGACACTGTTCACGCGGGCGAAGTTCTAAGAGAGGCATCGATGCGTTCAAGGTAGGGCAGGCCTCGCCTGCCAGTATCCGGGTCTCAGCTACAACGACAGGCGAGGCCTGCCCTACGGCTTGGCGAGCGCCACCGCCTCGCGTACCGCACGCTCAACGGGGCCAAAGTCGCCCCCTTCGTAGAGCGACGGCGCCACCATCCAACTGCCGCCGCAAGCGACGACCGACTTGAGCGTCAGATAACTCGGCAGGTTCGACGCGGTGATCCCGCCGGTTGGCATAAACCGTATCATCGAATACGGCCCACCAAGCGCCTTGAGCGTCACGACGCCGCCGTAGGCTTCGGCGGGAAAGAACTTCACGACCTCGAGGCCAAAGGAGAGGGCTGCTTCGATGTCGCTCGGCGTGCAGACGCCCGGGCAGATCGGCAAACCCAGCTTGAGGACGTGTTCAACGATCGTGGGGTTGAGCCCCGCCGTGACGACTATCCGCGCGCCGGCGTCTCGGGCGGCCGACGCTTGGTCCTTGGTCAGCACCGTGCCGGCGATCGGCAGCACGTCGCCGCGCTCCGCCATAATTCGTAGCGACTCGGCCGCCGCCGCCGTGCGGAACGTCACTTCGGCGATCGGCAGACCGCCGGCCACCAGGGCCTCGGCGAGTGGCGCCGCGTCCTCGACACGTCGCAACGCGATCACCGGCGCCAGCCGATAGGCGGCGAGCGTCTCCAGGGGAGCGGTTTCGGCTACTGTCATAGCGTCGATTATAGGTACTCGTTGATCACGTTCTCGAAGAGCTCTTGGCGGCCGCTCGCGTTCGGCGCCGCTTCGCCTTTATTGAGCATGATCTCCTCTAGCGACGCCAGCGAGTGCTTTCCGGCCTCGATTTCGGCGCCGAGGCCCGAATCCCAGCTCGCGTACCGCGCTCGTACCATCGAATCTACCCGCCCGTCGGCCCGCATCGCCGCGGCGACCTTCAGGCCGCGAGCGAAGGCGTCCATCGAGCCGATATGGGCGTGGAAGAGGTCGATCGGCTCAAAACTCTCGCGACGGACCTTGGCGTCGAAATTCACCCCGCCCGTCGTCAGGCCGCCGTACTTGAGGATCGAGTGCATGCACTGCGTCGTCAGGTAGAGGTCCGTTGCGAACTGGTCGGTGTCCCAGCCGAGCAAGAGGTCGCCCGTGTTGGCGTCGATCGACCCCAGCGCGCCGGCGGCGCCGGCCACCTCGAGCTCGTGCTGCATGGTATGACCGGCGAGCGTGGCGTGGTTCGTCTCCAGGTTCAACTTGAAATAAGGCAATAGGTCGTACTGGCGAAGGAAGTTAAGACACGCGGCCGCGTCCGAGTCGTACTGATGCTTCGTCGGCTCCTTCGGCTTGGGCTCAATATAGAACGGCCTCTCGAAACCGATCGACTTGGCGTGATCGATCGCCATGTGGAGGAACCGTGCGAGATGCTCCTGCTCGCGCTGCATGTCGGTGTTCCACAGGCACTGGTAGCCCTCGCGGCCGCCCCAGAATGTGTATCCCTCGCCGCCCAGCTCGTGCGTCACCTCCAGCGCCTTTTTCACCTGCGCTGCGGCGTAGGCAAAGACCTCGGCATTGCAGCTCGTCGCGGCGCCGTGCATGAACCGCGGGTTGCTGAAGAGATTGGCGGTGCCCCAGAGTAGGCCGACGCCGCTGCGCTTTTGCTCTTCCTTGAGGACGGCGACCACGGCTTCGAGATTCTTGTGGCTCTCGGCGAGCGTCTTCCCCTCGGGCGCCACGTCCCGGTCATGGAACGCGTAGAACGGAGAGCCGATCTTCTCGAAGAACTCAAAGGCGACTCGGGCGCGGTTCTGGGCGTTCTCGACGCTGTCCGTGCCGTCCTCCCAAGGGCGAACCATCGTGCCGGGGCCGAAGGGGTCCGAGCCCGTGCCGCGGAACGTATGCCAATAGACGACGCTGAATCGCAGATGCTCGCGCATCGGCTTTCCCTCAATCATCGCGTCCGCGTCGTAGTGCTTGAACGCCAGCGGATTACGGCTGGCGGGGCCTTCGTAGGGAATCCGGTCGGCGACTTCGGGAAAGGCGGGCATGGCGACGGCGCTATCAAGATAGGAAAAGGGAGCACAAGAATGCCTAGATCGTCGCTACCGCCAATCCGCCGTCAACCGCCCGGGCAGCATTCTTCCGGAGAATTGCAGGGGAAGTCGTAAGGCGTCTTTTTGCCACGACGGGCACGAAGGACACGACGGCCTGACCGACGGGTCAAAGATTCTCCCCGGAACAGTCCGTCGTACTCCTCGTGCCCGTCGTGGCAAAACTATTTTTCGAGAACCAGCGAGTCGCGGACCTGTAGCAGATGCGCCGCGATGCTCACGGCGATCTCCGCCGGGTGGTTCGTGCCGATCGGCAGCCCGACGGGGCAGTGGAACACGGCCCGCTCCGCCGGCACGCCCGCGGCGTTGAGCTCTTTCCGCAACACGGCCGCCTTGGCATTGCTACCGATAACGCCGACATAGGGGAAGGTTCGTTCCTGCTCGAAGAGGCGCACCAACACGGGGAGGTCCGACTTGTGCCCCTGCGTCATCGCCAAGACAAACGCTTTATTCGGAAGGCGCTCGACCTCGGCGGGAGGGTCTACGGTAGCGATCGCTCGAACGCCCCTGGGGAGTTTCGCCAGCCAATCCGGCCGCGGATCGATGCACGTGGGGTGGCATGGCAATCGCACGAGGATCGCGGCGAGGGCCTGCGTTACATGCCCGGCGCCGAAGACGACGATCGGCCAGTCCGCGACGCCGACCGGCTCAAAGAACAACTTCACGCGCCCGCCGCACGTCATGCCGACGTCGGCCTTGAGGCTCCAGTCGACGAGCTTGCAGCCGCCGCGCTGCTCAAGTATCGCCCGCGCCTCTTCAATCGCCTTCGCTTCGACGCGTCCGCCGCCGACGGTGCCGATCTCGAGCCCGTTGGCGGTGACGAGCATCTTGGCGCCGGTGTCCGCCGGCGTGGAGCCTGTCGCCTCGACGAGCGTGACAACCACGAACGGGGTCGCCGCGTCGGCGAGGTCGGACGTACGGCGGAACCAATTAACGACAAACATGACCCGATTGTAGCTCCACGGGACGCCGCTACCCAGAATCGCGTCGGCGGGCTCTGTCCAACCGCCGCCTGCCATGGTTTGTCGCTTGGGTATCCCCGATGGCAGCTAGCCATTCGTGGCTTACCGGAGCGGCCTACGGGAACTTTTGTCGTCACTCCTCGGAATGGCGGCAATGATGCTTGCAACAGCGTTGGGATGATCCCATGCTGAGTGTCAGCTGCGAGCGGGAACTAAGGTAGATGGCGATCGGTTGTCCCTGGGACATTTCCTGGAAGTGGAGAACCTGGGAAATGTTAGATTCCTGAAGTGAAAGCAGCGGCCAGTCGTTCTTCGTGGGCAAGTGGCTGTGCTTGCTGCTCACGTCGATGTCGCCATGGTCTTCTCATTGTCCTTGCGATGGGTCCGAAACCCTCGCCTTCAGGCGAAACCTTAAGGTTCATATACTAGCCGGATGGAGAATTACCGTTCGGGAGCCCACAGCCGGTATGACCTCAAATACCACTTCGTTTGGGTGACGAAGTA
>JBGSJY010000332.1:0-3049 GCA_041741515.1 Pirellulales bacterium
CGCGTCTCGCTCTCGATCCCCTTCGTGGCGTCGACGACCACCACGACCGACTCGACCGCGGGGAAGCAGCCGATCGTGTGGCCAACAAAGTCCGACAGGCCCGGCGTGTCGATCACCGCGACGTGATGCCCCTCGTGGTCGAAGTGGATGACGCTCGGCTTCAGTGAATGGTGGTGTTGGTGCTCTTCGGGCGTGTAGTCCGAGACCGTGTTCTGGTGCTCGATGTCGCCGAGGCGTGTCGTGACACCGGCGTGGAAGAGGAGTCGTTCACAAAGGGAAGTCTTGCCCGCCCCCGAATGCCCGCACAAGAGAAACGTGCGGATCGACTCGGGGGCGGGCAACTGGTCGCCGTTGGGAACATTCATCGCAAGAGACCTCCGTCTAGACAGGAAGAGTGGTCGCCAAGGGCGACGCGGCTCGACCGATGCGGAGGAGGATGAGTCGTGGGCGCCATTTCGCAGCGATCGAGCCGCGTCGCCCACTACCCTGAACAATAACTCTTGGCGAGCGGAAATAGAACGGGCAGACGCGACGTTTGTGCCACTCCCGTTGTGCGGCGGCAGGAGGGGTGGCCCCTACACAATCTCGCCTCGGTAGATTTTGCCGTCTTTTTTTGCCCGTGGTTGTCGCCGACCCGACGGCCCATTCGTCATACCGACGTAGCGGCCAATACTTCCGACGCCGCGTTACTCCTTTCCACGCCCGTGAGAGACGTTCTATGCAATACGCCCTAATTATCCACGAACAGCCCGAGGAGATGGCCAAACGCACCTCCGCCCACGCCCCTGCCTACTGGGCCGCTTGGACAGCCTTCTCCAAAGCGATCGCCGAGGCGGGCGTAATGCGTGGCGGGGCCGGGCTAGAACCCCCCTCGACCGCGACGACCGTCACGCTGTCGCCGGGCGGCCCCGAAGTGCACGACGGACCGTTCGCCGACAGCAAGGAGCAACTCGGAGGGTTTTATCTGATCGAAGTCGCCGACCTCGACGAAGCGCTCGCCTGGGCGGCGAAGCTCCCGTCACCCGGCGGCAAAATCGAGGTCCGCCCTCTCCTCCCACCTCCCCCAGGTCAATGAGTCAGGGTGCGGACGACACGGCCGCCGTCGAGCGTGTCGCACGCGACGCGTATGGCAAGATTGTCGCCATTGTCGCGCGGACGACGGGCGACCTGCACGCCGCCGAGGACGCCGTGGCCGACGCGCTAGCCGCGGCGCTAACCGCTTGGCCCCGCGACGGCGTCCCGACTCGACCCGAGGCATGGCTTGTCACGACCGCTCGGCGTCGGCTCATCGACGCCAAGCGGCGTGACGCCAGACATCAAACACTGGACGGGCTCGCAGCGCTCACCGTTGAGGACACCAACGTGAATCCGACGATTCCCGACGAGCGGCTGGCGTTGCTCTTCATGTGCGCTCACCCGGCGATTGACCCGGCCGCACGGACGCCGCTAATGCTCCGCGCCGTACTCGGTCTCGAGCTCGACCGCATCGCCTCGGCCTTGCTCGTCTCGCCATCCGGACTGAAGCAGCGGCTGACGCGGGCAAAGGCGAAGATCCGCGACGCAGGGATCCGCCTCTGTGTGCCCGAGCCCGAGCAACTTGCCGCGAGGCTCCAAGGCGTGCTGGTCGCCATCTACACAACGCTCACGGCCGGCGTAGATGCGCCGCCTCATGAATTCGATTCGACAGGCAGGCTCGCATCCGAAGCGGTCCACTTGGCGAAGATCGTTTGCCGCCTCGCGCCGAGCGAGCCCGAGCCCCTCGGTCTGCTTGCCCTGGGTCTCTACTGCCAGTCGCGCCGCGCGACGCGGACCGACGCTGCCGGCGCGTACGTGCCGCTTGACGAACAAGACCCCGCGCGATGGGACCAGTCGATGATTGCCGACGCCGAGGCTGCGCTGCGACTCGCGACTCGGTCGCAAAGGCGGGGTCGTTTCCAGCTCGAAGCGTCGATCCAGTCGGCGCACGTCGATCGACTTCGAGGCGGCGCGGCTACATGGCGGCATGTGATCGGCTTCTACGACCTCTTGGTTCGGGTTGCGCCTTCGGTTGGCGCCGACATCGGCCGCGCGGCGGCTCTGGCCGCAGCGGGCGAACCCGAGTCAGCGCTGGCGGCGCTCGACGCCCTCGCCGCGGAGTACGGACGCCGCCTCGCCGACTGCCAGCCTTACTGGGCCGTTCGCGGCGCTGTGCTAGTCCGATTGCAACGACGCCAGGAAGCGAGCGAAGCCCTCATGCAAGCGATCGGACTAACCGCCGACCCCGCGGTGCGGGCCTATCTGACGGCCAAGCTCGAGGGATGAAAGGGGCCGCATCGGCGTGGCGTCTGGGCCGGCCAGCCCCGTAGAATCGAGGCGGCCCCCCCCTGTCCCCTCTGAGCGATCCCATGCCACGACCCGCACCGCCCGCCCGATCGCCGCGCGTTCGGCGGTTGCTGCTGGGCGGACTGGGATTGATCGTCCTGCTAGCACTGGCGGGGCCAACTTTACTCAGCTTCACGCCGATCCCTCTGTCGCTGATCGCCGATGCCCTCCCAGCCGAGGCCGGCAGGCTCGGCGCCCGCTCGGCGAGTCTGTCCTGGATGGGCCCCGTCGCCGTCGGCGGCATTGAGCTCCGTGACCTGCAAGGCAACGTCATCTTCGCGGCCGACCGCGTCGAAATCGCTGGCGGTCTGCTCGGCCTCACGGGGGGCTTCAGGGGCAGTAAGTCGTCGCCACTGAAGGTTCGCGTCGATAACGCCCGCGTCGATCTCGCCATCGGCCCCAGCGGCACGAACTTCGACCCCCTCATCCTTTTGCTGCAGAAGAAAGATGCCGCGAACCCCGCCGACCCGAGCCGCCAATCAGCCAGCGTCCAGCGCCCACGGAACATCGAGGTTATCAACGCCGCCGCGCGGATTACCGACACGACATCCGGCGCGCAATGGATTTTCGAGGAGGTGAGCGTGAACCTCGCCGACCCGGCCCGGGGCGTCGATGCGATCGAGCTCACGGCCGCCGGAAAACTCTCCGCCGTCCCCACGCCCGGCAATCCCGCCGCCGCCGGCGCGCC
>JBGSJY010000333.1:0-9992 GCA_041741515.1 Pirellulales bacterium
GCCCAGCCGCGGACGCTCGTGCAGGCCCTGGCGGTTGAGCCCGCGGTTCACGATGTGGTCGTCCGCTACAGCGGCAAGATACAGGCCTGGGAGACTTATTCCCTGGGCTTCGAGGTCGCCGGCCGCGTGGCGACGCTAGGCGTCAACTCTAGCGGCGAGCCCCTCGACGACGGGGACCGCGTCGAGACGGGGCAGCTCTTGGCGCGGCTCGACGACCGCATCTTTAGGGCCCGGCTTGCCGAGGCGGTCGCCAACTTCGAGATGGCCGCGGCGGACGTCGAGCGCGGACGTCGCGCGCGGGAAGCGATCACCGAGGCCGAGTTCCAGACTTTCGTCACAACCCGCGCCCAGTCGCAGGCGGCGCAGGAGGTCGCCGAGAAGAACCTCGACGACTCGATCCTCACCTCGCCCATCACCGGGACGATCGCGCGGCGGTTGGTGGAAGCGGGCGAGACGGTCGCCGCCAACGAGGTCGTCTTCGAGCTGGTGGAGAACGACCGCTTGCGGCTGGTGGTCAATATCCCCGAGGCCCGGGTCCGTGAACTCGAGCTCCGCCGCCGCCAAGTCGCCGAGGCCAAGTCGGGAGGCGTCGCCGCCAGCGACCCCGAGACCGGCGTGTTCCGCGCCCATGTCCAGCTCGAAGGCCGCGACCTGTACGGCAAGGAGTGGCCGCCGATTGAGGCCGAGGTGTACCGCGTCGCCGAGCGGGCCGACCCAGCGACGGGGCTCTTCGAGGTCGAGATCGTGATCGATAACCGCGCCGGACTGTTGCGTCCCGGCATGGTGGCGACGGCCGGCATCGTTACGGACCGGGTGCTCGCCTACGCGGCGCCCGAGTCGGCGGTCCTGTTCCGGCAAGGCCAGACGTACCTCTACACCATCGAAGACCAGCCCGCCGAGACGCCCGTCATGTTTTGGGAAGCGGGCCAATCGCATGTGCAGCGAGCGAGGCGCGTGGACCTCCGCCGCTGGATCGACCAGGGCGAGACGGTCCTTTTGCCGGCCGACTCGATCCAACTTGGCGCAGTGGTGGTCCGCGGGCAAGAACGGTTACGCGACGGGCAGTTGGTGCGGATGGTGGAAGCGGACCGCAACGCGATCGAGATCACCCGGGCGACCAGCACGGCGCCACCGGAACGACTGTAGAACTCACGTTGGAGCCTACGCGAGCCGGGAAGCGTCAGCTCCCGGAGGAACTCTGTACCCGCTTCCCTCCGGGAGCTAACGCTTCCCGGCTCGCACGACGCGAATCCCAAAGGTCCCTTTCTCGCACGACTCGCGACACCCAACCCATGAAGATCAGCAACGCCGCAATCGACCGGCCCCGGATGGTGTTCGTGGCGACACTGCTGGTGCTGCTGCTAGCGGCTTACGCAGCGGTTTTCACGCCGGTGCAGCTCGGACCCGCCATCACCAAGGCAGTGATCCTGGTCGCAATCCCCTACCCGGACGCCAAACCCACCGAGAGTGAGAACGAGATCGTCCGCAAGGTTGAGGACGCGTTGACCGAGCTGCAGGGCGTCGACTTCATCGCCTCGACCAGCATGCGCGGGTCAGCCGTGACGCAGGTGATCTTCCTGGACGGCGTCACCCCCGACGAGGGCCGCCGCGAAGTGAAGGACCTCATCGATCGCGTCCGTAACGAGTTCCCCGCCGGCAGGGAGGTCCAGCCCTTCGTGACGGACGTCGATTTCGAGAACCTGCCGCTGATGCTGCTCAACATCCGCGCGCCCAAGGGTTTCGACGAACGGACCCTGAAGGTGATCGCCGAGGACGTCCAGGAGCAGATCGAGACCGTCGATGGCGTCGCCAACACGCAGCTCTTCGGCGGCAAGCAGCGGGAGCTCCAGGTCAACGTCAATCCCGACCTCGCCCACGAGTACGGCGTCACGCTGGCGCAGTTGCGGCAGGCGCTCGGCGCGTTTCACGCGAAACTGCCGGCCGGGTCGTTCGAGACCAGCGACTTCAACCGTTCGGTCCGCAACGAGACCAAGCTCCGCGGCGTCGACGATATCGCCGAGGCGGTCGTCCGCAGCGACGACGGCCGCGTCGTGCGGGTAAAGGACGTCGCCGAAGTGGTTGATGGCCACCGTCGGGTGCTCAATTCGGCGGAGTTCGACGGTGAGTCGGGCGCGGTGATCATCGTCAACAAGGAGGCGGGCATCAACACGCTCGGCGCCGCCCGCTCGGTTAAGAAGATGGTCGAGAGCCTGCGCGAGCAGTACCCCGACCTGCGGTTCGACACCACCCGCGACGCGTCGGCCGAAATCTGGGTCATGTTCCGCGTCCTAGGCAGTAGCGCCATCTTCGGCGCGATGCTGGTGCTGGTGATCCTCGCCTGGACGATGGGGCTGCGGATGTCGATCCTGGTACTGACCGCAATCCCGTTCAGCATGGCTGTGGCGCTGCTCTTCCTGTACTTCGCGGGGATCCCGGTCTCGAACATGGTGGTGTTCAGCTTCATCCTCGTGCTGGGGATGGTCGTCGATGGCGCGATCATCGTCGCGGAGAACATCCACCGTCACATCGAGCGCGGTGAGGACCCGGTCCACGCCGCCAAGATCGGGATCGAAGAGGTCGGCGTCCCCGTGATCGCGGCCGACCTGACCACGGTCGCCGCCTTTCTGCCGATGCTGCTCGTCCCCGGCATCATGGGCGACTTCATGGGCGTGATGCCGAAAGTGGTGAGCGTCGCGTTGATCGGGTCGATCGTGGTGGACCACTTCATCATCCCGACGCTGGCGGCGCGGTGGTACGGCCAGCGGCAGGTCGAGCACGCCCCGACCGTGGGCGCCGATGGCGTAGCGCTCCGGGTGCGGCCAAAGCTCGACCCCTTCACCCGCGCCTACGCGAGCGCCTTGCGATTCTCGCTAGAGAACCGGGCTTTCGTGCTCGTCTGGATGGGGATCGCCTGCTGGGGGGCGGGGCTGCTGATCGGCCACCTCGGGTTCAAGTTCTTCCCTACCAGCGACCGTGGCCAGTTTATCGTCAAGTACGAGCTGCCGTTGGGCTACAGCGTCGAGCAGACGCTCGCCGCGTCGCGCGTGATTACCGAGCCGCTCGACCGCTGGGTGGACACCGGCGCGATGCAGCATTACGTGACCTCGGCGGGGTCGTCCGGAGCGCTGGCCATGAGGGTCGACGAGGACGCCGCCGCGGGGCCCGAGTTCGGCCAAGTGCAGGTGCAGATGCTGCCGCCGATGGACCGCGACGTCGCCCAGGCCGACGTGATCCACTATCTGCGTGAGAACATCCGCCCGCTGCCCGGCATGAAGTTCTCGGTCGAAGAAGTCGAGGACGGCCCGCCGGGGGGCGCCGATGTCTCGGTGCGGATCACCGGGAAGGACATCGACCAGCTCGGCGCCATCGCGCAGCAGATCACCGCCCGGCTCGAGAAGCTCGACGGCACGACCGACGTCTCGACCGACTACCGCCCCGACGCGCCCGAGCTAATCGTCGAGCCGAAGAGTGACATCATCGGCCTGTTTGGCATGACCGACGCGATGGTGGCCGAGGCCGTGCAGATCGCGATCGCCGGCGACAACCGCATCCAAGTGACGCTCGACGACGAGGACGTCGATCTACGGATCCAACTCGCGCCCGAGTTCCAGCGCAGCCCGCGCGAGCTAGGCCGCGTAATCCTCACCGGCCTGGGGGGGCAGCAGACGTCGATCGGGTCGGTCGCCGACCTGACGCGGGATACAGGGCTGTTCAGCATCAACCGCTACAACCGAAATCGGGCGGTGGTCGCCCGCTGTGACGTCAACGAGCCGGTGACGCCCGATATGGTGTTTGCGCGGTTGTCAAAAGAGATATTGCCCGAGCTCGGCTTCAGGCCGATTGAGGGCGGACCGAAAGCGCTAGAGGGATTCAGCACCGCGTACATCGGCGGCTCGGCGACTCCCGCCGAGGGACTCCAGGCCGAGTTCACCGGCGAGAACGAGGAACGTGACAAAAACTTTACCTACTTGCTCTGGAGCATGGTGCTCGCGGTGGTGTTGATCGCGGCGATCTTGGCGATCCAGTTCAACAGCTTCCGCCAGAGCGCCGTGGTGATGACAACGGTGCCGATGTCGTTCGTCGGCGTGGTGCTCGGCATGTGGGTGTGCGACTTCCCGTTTAGCCTGGCCACGTTCATCGGACTGGTAAGTCTGACCGGCATCGTCGTTAATGACGCCATCGTGCTGGTCGACTTCACCAACCAGGCCCGCGTTCGCGGCATGGGCGTCAACCACGCTCTGTTAGAAGCGGGCATCAACCGCTTGCGGCCCGTGCTGCTGACGACCGTCACAACCATCGGCGGGCTGCTGCCGTTGATGCTGAACATCTCCGGCGGCGCCGAATTCTGGCAGCCACTCACCGGCGCGGTGGTGTTTGGGCTGGCGTTTGCGACGGTCCTGACGCTGGTGGTGATCCCGTGTTGCTACAGCTTCGCCTACCACCGGCCGAAGTGGAGCGAAGGCGCCGTGTTCGCGGGATTCGTGGCGATCGCGTACCTGGCGGCGACTTTCTAGTTGCCCGCGAATAAGCGCGAATTGACTTCAGAAAATCCATTCGCGGCCATTCGCGTCATTCGCGGGCTACCTCTTCATTCTAGGAAGGACACTTGCCGAGTCGGCTCTCACGGCGTCGAATCGTAGTCGTCCCGCCTCCATCCCTCCGCTAGGAGCCCCGCCGTGCCGATCCATGCCTACGCCGCCTCTGGTCCCGACGCCCCGTTCGAGGCCTTCGAGTACGAGCCTGGCCCGCTCGGCCACGACCAGGTCGAGATCGTCGTCGAGTACTGCGGCATCTGTCACAGCGACCTCAGCATGCTGAAGAACGAGTGGGGGATGACCCAGTACCCGTTCGTCGGCGGGCACGAGGTTGCCGGCAAGATTGCCGCGCTCGGCGAGGGAGTGAAGGGCCTCGAGGTGGGTCAACGTGTCGGAGTCGGCTGGACGTCGGGTTCGTGCATGCGGTGCGATCAGTGCCTGTCGGGCTACCAGAACCGCTGCCCCGACGCCGAGGCCACGATTGTCGCCCGTCACGGCGGCTTCGCCGATCGCGTCCGCGCGCAGGCGGCGTGGACGATCCCGATTCCCGATGGCGTCGATCTGGCCGACTGCGGGCCGCTCTTCTGCGGCGGGCTGACGGTGTTCGGGCCGTTTGTCGAGAACAACATCAGCCCCACCGACCGCGTCGCAGTGGTGGGTATCGGCGGGCTGGGGCACATGGCGATCGGCTTCGCCCGAGCGTGGGGCTGCGAAGTGACCGCCTTCAGCACATCGCCGGACAAAGAAGCGGAAGCCCGCGAAATGGGCGCCCACCATTTCCTGAACACCCGCGACGCGTCGCAGCTTGCGGCCGCGGCCGGGAGCTTCGACATGATCCTTGTGACGGTCAACGTGCCGCTCGATTACGACGCGTACATCGCCGCCCTGCGGCCCGGCGGCAAGCTGCACTTGGTGGGGGCGGCAGAGAAAGTGTCGGCGACAATTTTCCCGCTGATCATGGGCCAGAAGTCGATTACCGCCTCGCCGACCGGGGGCATTCTGACAGCCCGCAAGATGATCGAGTTCTGCGACCGCCACGCGATCAAGCCGACGATCGAAGAGTTCCCGATGAGCGAGATTAACGCTGCGTTCGAGCACCTCGAAGCAGGCAAGGCGCGGTACCGGATCGTCCTGGCGGCGGGCTAGGCGTATACTGGGGCCCCTCCTGCAAAACCCCGCCTCCCGCCTCGCGACCCCGTCGCAAACGCTCGCCAACGATGATTGCCAAGACCCTTTATGACTGGCCCGCCGGCACGACCGGCCTGGTGTTTGACTGCGACGGCACACTCGTCGATTCGATGCCCCTGCATACGCTGCTGTGGGACGAGTGCCTCGCGCCTTTCGGCGTGACGTTGCCGAAGGGATTCATCGATGTACACGCCGGCAAGCCGACCGACATTATCGTCGAGATCATCAACTCCGAGCACGGCGTGTCGATCGACGCGCTGGAATTCCTCGACGCGAAGGAAGGCCGCTTCCGTGAACGGCTCGGCGAGGTCGGGGCCATCGAACCGGTTGTCGAGGTCGCGCGGCGTTACCGCGGTGTGCTGCCGATGGCGGTGGTGTCGGGCGGATGCCGACTGAATGTTGTCGGCGCCCTGGAAGGGATCGGCGCGCTCGACTGGTTCGACGTGATCCTCACGGCCGACGATCCCATCAGGCCCAAGCCGGCGCCGGACCTCTTCGCGACCGCCGCGCAGAGGATGGGCGTCGACCCGAAGAAGTGCCACGCCTTCGAGGACGCCGACGCCGGCATCCAAGCCGCCCTCTCTGCGGGGATGACCGTCACCGACGTGCGGATCGCGCTCGCGAAAGAAGCGGCGTGACCAACAAGAAGTTAGACAGGATTAACAGGATCGGCAGGATTTTTTATCCTGTAAATCCTGTTGATCTTGTCTCGCTTTCCTATTCCTCGAACGCGATTTCGAGGATCTTGAACTTGTTGACCCCCGCGGGGACTTCGATCTCGGCCGTGTCGCCGACCTTCTTGCCGATCAAGCCCTGAGCGAGCGGGCTGGTGACGTTGATCTTGCCTTCGTCGAAGTCCTCTTCGCCCGCGCCCACTAGCGTAAACTGCTCGGTGTCGCCGAAGTCGAGGTCCTTGACCGTCACGGTGCAGCCGAAGACGACCTCGTCCTTTGGCAGCTTCGACATGTCCACGATCTCGGCGCGGGCGAGCTTGTCCTTCAGGTAGTTGATCTTCGCCTGCAGCATCCCCTGCGACTCACGGGCGCCGTGGTACTCGGCGTTCTCCTTGAGGTCCCCCTCCGCGCGGGCGTCGGCGACGCGCTGCGAGACTTCCGGCATCTTCACGTTCTCGAGCTCGTCGAGCTCGGCCCGCAACTTGTCGTAGCCGACGCGGGTCATGGGGATGATGTCGGACATGGAAAGGAGAATGGGTTAGGGGCTGGGGGCTGAGGGGCCAGGGGGTGGGGATGGCTCTCTATAAAAATGCAGCAGGGCCCGGAGGGCCCTGCTGACGGATCGCCATTGTTTCAGTTTTAGGGGGCGAAGTAAAGGCGCGTGGCGAGCCGGGAGCGTCAGCGACCGGAGTGTGACAGGTGCTCGCTTCGTTCAGCAATTTCGCGATGCAACTCCGGTCACTGACATTCCCGGCTCGCCCCCCACGCCGTAGGAACGTTTTCCTGGGGGCGGCTTCGCTACATGGGCGGATTGCATGGCGCTATCCCTCAGCCCCTAATCCCTCAGCTCCTTTCCCCTCATTCAGGCAGATACAGCAGCACGCCGCATGACTTACAAAACACGGGCTTCGACGACCGCAGGTCCGCCTGCATCTGGAGCGTCGTCGATTGGCCACATCCCTGGCAGACGCCGTCTTCGAAGGGCGCGAGGCCGTCGGCGCCCTTGCGGGCGACGACCCGCTGGTAGTCGGCCTTGAAGTCGCCCGGCAGCTGACTCTCGGCGGCCTCGAGGGCGGCCTCCAATCGCTCCACCTCGGCCCGCAGCACCTCGGAGTTCGCGGCGACGTTCGCCTCGACCTTGTGCAGCTCAGCCTTGCCCGCGGCGAGGCGCTGCTCGTGCCGATGGACCTCGGCGATGGTCTCGTCGATGCGGCCGAGGAGCTCGAGGGTCTCGTCCTCCAGGACGCTGGCGGCCATCCGCGCCGCGGCGATCTGCTCTTGGAAGGTCTGGTATTCCTTATTGCTCTTCGCGCTGTTGAGCTGGTTCGCCCAGTTGGCGATCTTGTCTTCTTGCGCCTTGACGTCGAGTTGCTTGCGGTCGGCGGCCTTACGCGTCTCGAGCGACAGCGCCTTGGCGGCGGCGAGGGCCGCCTCGAGCTGGGCGACGCTCCCCCGGTGGGCGGCGATCTGCTTCGGCCCGCGATCCAGTCGCCCGCGCAGGTCGGACAGCTGGCTGTGCAGCCGGTGCAACTCACGGAGGGCGGCGGCGGGGACGGACGGCGACATTTTGAGAAAAGCTCAGCTAGCGGAAGCGGGGCGGGGCTCTCTAGGGTTATGCGGCGCTGGGGGCGCGGTGGCAACCCCCGGAGAGAAAGTCGGTCCCCTCGTTGACGGCGAGCCCACGACGCGAGTCGTGGGAGTGCCCGAGCACCCGCTTCACTCCCACGACTCGCGTCGTGGGCTCGCGGACTACCGTTTCAACGCGTCGGTCGCGCCGCCCACAAGCGGCGGGGGCCGGCGTCGCTTTCGCGTCACCGGCCCCCGGGTTGGATAGCGCATAAAGAAGCAGTCGCTCACGCCGCTTCTTGCAGCGAGTCGGCCTCATCATCGACCGGGTCGATCACAAAGCCCTCGACTTCCGGCGCGTCGGGGACGAAGCTCGACAGCATCCCGCTGCGGACCGGGTGCTGCAGCTTGGCGACCGCCTTGGCCTCAATCTGGCGGACGCGCTCGCGCGTCACCTTGAAGATTCGGCCCACTTCTTCCAGCGTGTAACTGTAGCCATCGGCCAGGCCGTAGCGGAGGCGGATGATCTCACGCTCGCGGAACGTGAGCGTTTTCAGCAACTCGTCGATCCGCTCACGCAACAGGCCGTTGTTAGCCAGCTTTGAGGGATTGTCGGTGCCGTGGTCCTCCACGAAGTCGCCGAAGCTGCAGTCGTCGCCGTCGCCCACGGGGCGGTCGAGGCTCACCGGGTGCCGGCCGATGTCGAGCACGCGCTCGGTCTCTTCCAGCGACACCTCGGCGGCCAGCGAGATCTCCTCGTAGCTCGGCTCGCGGCCGAGGATCTGCTGCAGCTGCTTGGCCGTGTTCCGCAGCTTCGTGAGCACGTCGATCATATGGACCGGGATGCGGATCGTCCGCGCCTGGTCGGCGATGGCGCGGGTGATCGCTTGGCGGATCCACCACGTGGCGTACGTGCTGAACTTAAAGCCGCGGCGGTACTCGTACTTATCAACCGCGCGCATCAGGCCCGTGTTACCTTCCTGGATCAGGTCGAGGAACGAGAGCCCGCGGTTGCGGTACTTCTTGGCGATCGAGACCACCAAACGGAGGTTGCCGCTCGAGAGCTCACGCTTGGTGTTCTCGAACTCGCGGTACTGCCGGGCGACCATGTCGGCGCGGCGGCGGAGGCTCGCGGGGCTTTCGCAGACACGCTTGGTGATCTGCAAGAGTTCGGCCCGCACCGAGTGCAGCTTGTCCTCGGGCGCGTCGGACGCCTTCAGTTCGGCCAGCTCACTGCGGACTTCGTCGATGCGGTCGGCGTAGTCACGCAGCTCCTTGATGAGCGGGCTGACGCGCTTCGTGCGGAGGCTCAGCTCTTCGACGAGCGACAGCATCTTCTCGCGACGGCGGACGTAACGCTGGCGGGCCTCGGTCTTCGCCGAGGGTTCGGTGACGCGACGGTCTACCATCAGGGCGTAATCGGCGCGTTGTTGTTCGAGCAGCACCCGCAGCGTCCGCAGGTTGTGCGGCAGACGGGCCGAGACCTGTTCCTTGGTGAGCCGTTCGGTGAGCGACACCTTGATGGTGCGATCGAAAGGCAGCTCGCCGGCCTGGACTTTCTCGAGCACCTTGACAGTGGCTTCGAGGGCGTAGAACGAGCGGAGCAGGTTGCGGCGGAACCGCTTGCGCGTCAGCTCAATCTTCTTGGCGAGGTTGATCTCTTCCTCACGCGTCAGCAGCGGGATTTCCGCCATCTGCGAGAGGTACATGCGGATCGGGTCGCTCGACGAGGTCGGGATGCCGTCACGCAAGAGCGACGAGCGGTCGCCTTCGACATAGACCTGGGTCTCTTCGAAGCGGGGCTTGGTCCCGGGCGGCTCACGCAGTTCGACGCCGAGGCCTTCGACGGCCGAGAGCAGGGCGTTGATCTGGTCGGTGCCGTAGGTCTCGTCCGGTAGGTAGCTGTAGACCTGATGGTAGTAGAGGCAGCCCTGGCGGCGGGCGATCGCGACGATGCGACGCAGCTCGGCGTCATCGCCACCGGGGATACCGGCTGGCGGGCCGGTGGGCGTGTCCATCCGCGAGGGAA
>JBGSJY010000334.1:0-1795 GCA_041741515.1 Pirellulales bacterium
CGCCGCCGGCCCCATTACTCCGAGGACCGGGGCGACGAGGTGGACCTCGACCGGCTCCGCTCCGGCAAGCCGTTCCTGCGGAGCACGCGGCGCGAGAACGCCCACGGCCCAACGAGCATCACGCTCGCGATCGACATCACCACGCCCTGTGGCCGCAAGCCCGAGGAGATCGTCTTCCGCGGCGTGGCCGGCATCGTCGCCGCGGAGATCCTCGAGCGGAACGGCTACCGAGTCGCGATCTGGGCGCACAACTACACGAGCCCCACCTACACCGACGGAGTCTCGGGGCTGCAGATGCTCTGCCTCAAGCGGCTCGGCGACCCGATCGACTCGAGTTCGCTCGTCAGCGCCGTCAGCGGGTGGATGTACAGGACGGCCTGGTTCGGCGTCATCCGCCGGCCGCCGAGTGGCCGCGTCGCCACCGAGGGGCTAGGCCCCTGTGCCCGGGCGCCCCGCGAGTTGGTAGCAGAGCTGACCCACGATGAGGACCCGTTCTTCATTGAAGATTGCTTCGACCTGCCGTCAGCCTGCCTGACGATCCGGCAGATCCTCGACAAAACACGCGAAACCCATTGACGCGGGAGTTTCGCAAACCGAGACCAGTCGCGCGTCACTCCCCGCAAACCCCAGGAGCCCCTCCGATGATGCCCAGAACGATCAACGGCCTCGACTCATTCGAGATCGTCTCCGCTCTCCAGAAACACATCCGCCGCGGCGAGGAGCGTGAGGCGATGCACTGCTTCTGCGAACTGGCCCACACGTCGAAGGCGTTCTTCACACGGGCCTGCAACCGCCTGGAGATCATCAGCCACGAGGACATCGGGCTGGCCAACGTCGAAGGCGTGATGTTCACCGCGGTCTGCGTCGATCAGGCCAAGCGGCTCTATGACGCCGACAAACCGGCCAAATGGCGGATGCCGATCGGCAATGCGATCCGGGCGCTGTGCCGCGGTAACAAGTCCCGCGAGGGCGACCACTTCCAAGCGGTCGTCGGCGGCCAAGCGCTGTTCGACGGCATCGCGCCGGAAATCCCCGACTACGCGCTCGACGGCCACACCCGCACGGGCAAGAAGCTGGGCCGCGGCCCCGACTTCTTCCGCGAAGTGAGCTGCAAGTTGGTCCCCAAGCCCAAGCAGCCGGACCCGTACGAGGACGAAGCGCATGCGTTCTTCGCTCGGCGCCGCGCCTCCCTCGAAGCGGAATCCGGGCTTCTCTTCTGACGATCGGCTCACCCGGCGGCAACCGGGCCCGATCGACACGCTCTCGGCCCCCCACGGGCCCCAAATCCCTCCCCCCAACCACAACGGCACGCTATGACCACGCGCACCACGCGGCGCCCCCGGCGCCGCTCCGGCGACCGTCCCGCCAACCACGCCGCCGAGGCTTCTGCCGCCCTCGCTCGGGCGCTCGCGGATAAGTCCCACGCCAACTACGGCGCCATCCTCGCAGGCTTCGCCGACCGCGGCATCCCGGTCGAAGAGATCCGCCCCAGGGAGAACGTCTTTACCTACGGGGCCTGGCAGGCGAAGGGCCGGCAGGTCCGGCGCGGCGAGCACGGCGTGAAGATCACGACGGTCGTCGAGAAGGAAGAACGGGACAGCAAGACGGGTCAGATGAAGAAGGTCCGCTTCTCCCGCGGCGTCACGGTCTTCCACGAGACCCAGACGTTCCCGATTGGCGGAGAGGACGACGGCGGGACGCTGCCGCCTCCGCCAACCGGCGATGGCAGCGAGTCGACGCCGCCCAAGCGATCGACGGGCGCCGACCCTCAACTGGCGCAGCGATTCCGCGACGC
>JBGSJY010000335.1:0-2570 GCA_041741515.1 Pirellulales bacterium
CTCAGCGCCACCGGCGCCGACAAGCGTGTGCAGTTCGTCGATGAAGAGGATCGTGTTCTTGGCGCGACGAACTTCGTTCATCACGGCCTTGATCCGCTCTTCGAACTGGCCGCGGTACTTCGTGCCGGCGACCATCATCGCCAGGTCGAGCACCACGATCCGACGATCGAGCAGCAGCTCAGGCACGTTGCCGTCGATAACGCGTTGGGCGAAGCCCTCGACGATCGCCGTCTTGCCGACGCCCGCTTCGCCGAGCAACACGGGGTTGTTCTTCGTGCGGCGGCAGAGGACCTGGATCGCGCGCTCGATCTCTTTCTCACGACCGATGACCGGGTCGAGCTTGCCCTGACGAGCCAGCTCGGTGAGGTCGCGGCCGAAGCTGTCGAGCGCGGGGGTCTTGCTGCGCGAGCCTTTGCGGCCGCTGCGGCCTTCGGCGCCTTCCTCACCCTCGCCTTCCTCAGCGGTCTCCATGCCGGCGCGGCCGCCACGCTCGGGCTCACCACCCTCGATGCCGTGACCGAGCAGGTTGAGCACTTCGTCGCGGACTTCCTCGAGCTTGAGGCCGAGGTTCATCAGTACCTGAGCGGCGACGCCCTCTTGTTCTCTAAGTAGTCCGAGCAAAATGTGCTCGGTCCCTACGTAGTTGTGATTGAGGTTGCGAGCCTCTTCCATCGAGTACTCGATAACCTTCTTGGCGCGCGGGGTCTGCGGCAGCTTGCCCATCGTGACCATATCGGGGCCACTCTGGACGAGCTTCTCGACCTCGAGACGGATCTTGCGCAGGTCCACGTCGAGGTTCTTCAGAACATTCGCCGCGACGCCGCTACCTTCCTTGATGAGGCCGAGCAGCACGTGCTCGGTCCCGATGTATTCGTGATTGAAGCGCTGGGCCTCTTGGTTGGCCAGCTGCATCACCTTGCGGGCGCGGTCGGTGAAGCGTTCGTACATGGAGTATCTCCGTTGCGATAGCGAGCGTGGGCGGCTCACTGATGGATCGTTTTAGCTCGGCGGCCTTGCCCTTCCCAGCCACCAAACCCCTTGCCAGCCAGGAAGGGCCGTGGAGGGTCGTCTGTGGCCGTCTGTGTCGGTTTCGCTGTGCTGTCGTTGATGCGCTGTATTGTAGGGCTTTGTTCGCCCGACCACCAAGACGGTGGTTCAGGCAGCGTCCCGATGCTTCGCAGCAGCCGCTTGGCGGGCCGCGTCGATCGGCAGCAGGGTGGGTTCGTGGTCGTCTTGGTCGGACGTGGGATCTTGGTGGGTTTCGGGCACAAGCAATCGGTCGAGTCGGCCATGCTCGTCGGCGATCTCGTGGCGCCAGGCGACCGCGGCGTCTAGTCTTTCGACCCGTCGCAGCAGCCGCTGGGCATGGCGATGTCGCCCCGCGCTGCGGAGGACGCTCACTAGCCAAAAACGGGCCTCGAAATCGTCGCGGTCGCGGCGGATCGCTTCGCGGAGCCTGCGCTCCGCCGTAAGCCAATCGCCGCCCAGGTAGCTGGTCTGCGCCTCTCTCAGCAGCCGATCGTTGCGGGGGATGGAGGGCTGGGTTGTCTCGGGCTGGGCCGCTTTGTCGGCGGCTTCTCGCTCGGCGGCCAATCGTCGCAGCTCGCCGCGCGTTTCCCACAACGCCGCAAGCCACAGCACAACGGCCGCTGCGGCACACGCAACCTTAAGCCGAGATTCCAGCCACGCCGGCCAAACCAGCGTCGCCAGAACCAAAACGTTCAGCAGCACCGAAAAGGCCAGCGCCAGCGTTAACCCCGCCAGCGAGCCCCGCACCCAGAGGTGCGGCAACCCGGGCCACAGGTAGGCGACCCAGTGCAGGTGGCGGCGGGGCTGGCGGCGAGGCAAAAAACCGGCCCTTTCGGAGGTTCGCCTGCTCAAGCGAGGAGGCGGCACGGCGGGTGAGTATGCAAATAGCGGGCGCATCGGGACGATGAAGCCGAGAAGGCCGGTCCCGACGGTGGCGCGGAGTGTATCGGTCGGCACGGGGGCTAACAAGACAAACCCAACAGCCAACGGGGTTTACGTCTAAATGAGGTTGCTAGCACCGATCCCGTCGCGACCCCCTCAGGGAGTACGGCGAGGGACGACACCGGGATCCTCTAGCGTGGCGCCTCGCCGCCAATCTGGCAGGGTGAGGATAGTTATGTCGTGCCGGGTAACCTGAGGCGACCGCCTGGGGCCCCCATCACTTCGCCCCCGATCGATGACCGGAGAATAAATTCGCAGCCAGAACGCAGTCCTTCGCCGCGCTTGCTTCGCGCCTCCGCGCCTTTTCGTGAGACTACTATTTTTGCACCCGACCAGGCGCCGAACCGTGAACACCCCGACCCCCCCAGACCCCGGCGTCGTGCGGCTCCTCGATGCTTCGCTCAATCGGGCGAGCGAGGGCGCCCGGGTCGTCGAGGACTACGCGCGGTTTGTGCTCGACGACGCCCACCTCGCGCGGCTGGCGAAGGAGTTGCGGCACGGCGTCGTCGCCGCGGGGGGTGCGTTTCCGCTAGCAGACCTGCTCGCGTGCCGCGACACTCCCGGCGATGTTGGGACGGCGATTTCGACCGCTCGCGAGG
>JBGSJY010000336.1:0-2480 GCA_041741515.1 Pirellulales bacterium
GCGGCCAGCGCCGGCGCCCAGACCAGGGGACTCCGCCAAGCCGCAAGCGACAGCGCGCCCGTTCGGATACCGGGAGGATTGACGCCGCTTGCGGCTAAGCGGCGGGCCTCTTCAACGCGGCGCCGTGTGAACCGCGTCAGCGTCGACATGAAATGGACCAGCATCCCCAGCCCCACGTAAACGCAGCTCACGTAGGGGATCATCCAGCCCGTGTTGCTGACGACTTGCAGGACCGTGGCCCGCTCGGTGACCTCGTCGTACCCCTGCTGGTAGAGCGTGTCGCCTGCGTAACGTAGCGGATTGTTCATCCAGATCTTCACGTCGCGCTCGACGCCCCGCGACGGGTCGCTGATGACGACGTCCGACTGGAAGTTCTTGGGGACGTTCGTGCCGGCGTAGCGATCGAAGCGGAAGTCGGTGAGCGTTACCGAGTAGTCCTTGTAGAGCCGCTTGAAGCGGAGGTCGATGTTGTAGGTCTCGCCGCCGGCCTCGATTGGCTGGGGGAGCAGTCCGATGCCGCCACCGCCGGGCGTTGGCGCCACCGACGCCGAAACCAGCCACACGCCCAGCGACTTGCCGGTCTCTTTGTCGATCGGCTCGATATAAGCCGAGGGACGGTTGACGCCGCTGGCAGCCGCAACGCCCGACACCGAGCGGTTCGCCAGCGCGACCCGCTGCAATCCGGCGCCTTGGGTGGCGGGGTTCCGGGCGACGGGACCGACAGCGGCGAGAACGGAATTGTCGTCGAACCGCACCACCCGCAGGTCGAACGGCAGCTCGGGGTCCGAGACAACGGCTCCCGACCGGGCCGCCGAGGCGAGCATCTCCTGCGGCACGACCGTGACGCGCTGGGTGTCGCCCTCGTCGGCGACGACCGCCAGCTCGACGTGGCGGATGTCCTCGGCATAGTTGGACGTCCCCCCCTCGGGGATCGACATCACGCCCTCGACGTGCGCTAGGTCGACGACCAGCTCGTTCATCAGCAGCAGCGCCACGCCGGCGTGCAGCAGCACGATGCCCGCCCGCTGCTTGAACGCCAGCAGGCAGCCCACGAGGCACAGCGCCGCGGCGCCGCACGACTTGGTGAGCTGCCAGAGGATCCGCATGCCCGACTCGTCGGGCGCCGCCGATGGGTAGAGGAACAGGTACGCCGCAACTCCCAGCAGCGCGAGGCTCCCGGCGAGGGCCAGCCCCCACTCGGCAGCGAGCAGCCGCTTGCGCGCCTCGAGCGTCCAGTAGGTCGCCACGAGCGCCAGCCCGGCGATCGCGACACGGATCGCCTGCCACAACCCGTCGCAGAAAGCGGTCGACAGCTCATCGCCGACCGACGTATCGCCGAAGATGACCCAAGCGGTCGCTGCGACGCCCGCGGCGATCAGGGCAAGGCCGGCCGCGAGGCGACCCCCCTTTGAGGCGACCTTGAAGCGCACCGCGTGCGCGGCCAGCAGATTCACGAACATGGCCACGCCGATCAGCTTGCCGCCGGGGAAGAGGAAGCCCCCGGTGATCGGCTGCGCGTCGCTCTTGGTGAACATCTCTACCAGGCGGGCGAACGCCTGCCACTCGATCGTCGCCACCCAGACCCGGAAGTAGTTTTGCTCGACGACGTACCAGACGTCGTGGTCCACTTGGGCGAGCGTGCCGGTGAAGACCAGGAAGATCGCTAGCGCGAAGAGCACCACCGTCAATCGCAGCGAAGCGATCGGCCCCAGCAGGCGCGCGGCGAGGCCGATGTCTTGCCCCTTATGCGGCGATTCGGCAGGTCGCACCTTGCCGGTGGTGGGATTTGCTTCGAGGGTCGCGCCCATTCGATTTATCCGCCAAGTTTGCCGTGGCTTTTTTCTTTATCCCCCTTCCCCCGTTTTCGGGGGAGGGGTGAGGGGAGGGGGTTGAACCCGGGTACCAGGCTTGCTTCCCACCACACCCCTCCGCTTCCCATTTAGGAAGGGCTAAGCGTGTACCCGCTGCTCCCCCTCCCCTAGCCCCTCCCCCTGAAGGACGAGGGGGACTTCTTGGCTCTATGCCTAAACCACTTCTACAACGACAACGACCTGAGCCACTCCTTGAACGCGTCGCGCTGCTTGGCGACCTCTTCGCCCGGGCCGCGGAGCTTGAAAAACCAGACCTGTCCGTCGCCAACGAGCATCGCCGCGTGGGTTGTCTCGGTAGCGCCGACCATCTCGAAGTACGTGCCCGCGCCACCGAGCAGTTGGATTTTTTCGGATTGCGACTCGAGTTGCTCGGCGGTGATCGGATCGAGACCGATCTCGCCCCGCCAACGGTTGACGTTCTGCAGCGGGTCGCCCATGACGCCCGTCTGCGGGAACGAAAAGCCCGACAGCACCGCGCCGCCCGGTGTGCGGAGCGAGACTTTGCGGATCGGGTCGGCGGGCTCTTTGCTCCAACCGTCGGGCGTTGTCGATTGCAACTCGTTTGCTGCCGCCGGTGGCGCGGCGATCGGCGCGGGCGGGGCCGCGGGC
>JBGSJY010000337.1:0-3246 GCA_041741515.1 Pirellulales bacterium
CTTGCGCGGCTCGCCGAGGGGCGGGTCGGGGTGACCGAACTGGCCGAGCCGTTTCTCGCCACGATGAGCCTGCCGGCCGTCACCAAACACGTGCAGGTGCTGGAGCGCGCCGGGCTGGTGACCAAGACCCGCGAGGCGCAGCGGCGGCCGTGCGAGCTGAACGCCGACGCGCTGCGCGACATCGCCGACTGGGTCGAGCCCTACCGGGCGATGTGGGAAGCGAGTTTGGACCGGCTCGACGAGTACCTGAAGACGGTCACCGCGAAGCAGGCTCGACTAAAACAGCAAGAACAAACGAAGCCCGCGCCCGCGAAGGCAAAGGGGACGACGGCTAAGCCGCGAGCGAAGTCGAGACCAAAAGCGAAAGCAACGACAACAAAAGCCAAACCCCCAAAGGCCGCCGCCCGCGGCAAGCAAGATGGTCGCCAGAAGTAAGCCGAACGAGCTCTGCCTGACGCGCGTTTACGACGCGCCGGTCGCCACCGTGTGGGACGCCTGGACCGACCCCGCGCAGGCCGCGCAGTGGTGGGGGCCGCGCGGCTTCACGCTGACGACGCACAGCAAGGACCTGCGCGTCGGCGGGACGTGGGTCTACACGATGCACGGCCCCGACGGCACGGACTGGGAGAACGTGACGGTTTATCACGAGGTCGTCGAGCCGACGAAGGGCCGGCCCGGCAAGCTCGTCTACGACCACGGCGGCGGGGCCGACCGGCCGCCGCTGTTCCGCGTCACGGTGTTGTTCAGCGAGTCGGATGGCAAGACGACCATGGACATGACGATGGCGTTCGCCACGGCCGAGATGGCGGCGGAGAGTCGCAAGTTCATCAAGAAGGCGGGCGGCGAATCGACGTGGGACCGCTTCGCCGAGTACCTCGACAAGCAATCGACCGGCAAGGACCGCTTCGTCATCCACCGCTGCTTCGACGCGCCGATCGAGACGGTGTTCGACATGTGGACTCAAGCCGAGCACGTCTCGCGGTGGCTCCCGCCAGCGGGCTTTGCGATGGAGTTCCTCCGGGCCGATATCCGTCCCGGGGGCAGCGCGTTCTATCGGATGTTCAATGTCGGTAGCCAAGAAGGGGGCGCCGAGCTGCACGGCCGCTGCGAGTATCGAGAGATCGAGAGGCCGAGCCTGCTGCTCTACACGCAGTCGTTCACCGACGCCGACGAGAACCTCGCGCGCCACCCGATGGCGCCCGTCTGGCCCGAGGCGATGCTGACGACGGTGACGTTCACGAGCGAAGCCCCCGACGCGACGCGGGTCCGGGTCGTTTGGGAGCCGTGCGGCGTCTACTCCCCCGAGGAGGCAGCCGCGTTCGCCGCCGCGCGCGGCGGCATGACCGAGGGCTGGACGGGATCGTTCGACAAGCTGGAAGCGCTGTTGGCGACGCGGTAATTAGAGATGCTGTCGTAACTGTAGGAGGCGGCTCCGACGCCGATTACGCGCACCATGCCCTATTCGGCTACGAGACCGTAATCGGCGTCGGAGACCCCTCCCACAGGCTTTTCGGAACCACGGAGCCACCGAGAGCGCCGAGGAAAGCACAGAGGCGAGACGCGCGGTGCTCCCTCCGTGTCCTCCGTGGCTCCGTGGTTACCTAAAAGCGTTACGGCAGGGTCACGACCTCTTCACCGTCGCGGGTGGACATCGCGCGCCAGACTGGGAGCTCGACGCCGTCGGTGACCGACTGCACGGAGCCGTCGACCATTGCGACCTGCACCTGGCCGGCGTGTTGGCTGCGGGAGGTGATGATGGCGTAGGTCGCCGAGCCGCCGGCGCCGTTCTTGCCCTCTTGCCACGAGTTGTAATCGGCGTCGATCTCCAGGCCGCTCGGGTTGGTGTAGGGCACAAACGTGTTGGGCGTCATCGCGCTGGTGAAGCCCGTGTGGTGGACGCGGCCGTCGGGCCACTCGGTGTGACCGGTGTCCTTGTACTCGGCGCCGGTGGCGACGATGGCCGCCGCTTCGTCGGCCGTCGCGGGGGGCGACACGCTCGGCGTGCCGCCGTTGCGGGTGTAGGGGGTCCAAGCCTTCACCTCGGCGGCGAGGAGGGTCTTGCTTGTGCCGTCGACGACCTTCGCCAGCCGCAGGTGGCTATTGGGGTAAAAAATGCCGCGGCCGCCGTTGCCCGTCGCCGGGTCGAAGACGAACCACTCGCCGAGATTGAAGCCGTAATTGGTGGCGTAGAGCAGGGCCTTGCCGCCGCCCGGGTCGCGGACCTCTTGCGCGCGGGCGTCGCTGGGGCACTGGAAGCCGGAGATCTGTAGGCCGCTGATCGCCATCTGGTTGTCCCAGGCGAGCTCGATATTCACCAGCGAGCGGAGGCTGGCCTCTTCGAGATACTCCAACAGCCGGCCGTGGACGCCCCACGAGCCGTTGTTGGCGGTCGGCGCCGCGGAGCTGAGGTCGACGTTCGCGCTGGGGGGGAGCTTCCCCTGCGCGCTCTCGTAGTTGAGGGTCGCCAGGGCGAGCTGCTTGAGGTTGTTCTTGCACTGATTGCGGCGCGCCGCCTCGCGGGCAGCCTGGACCGCCGGCAGCAAGAGGGCGACGAGGATGCCGATGATCGCGATGACCACCAGCAGTTCGACGAGCGTAAAACCATGCAGGGGCCGGGGGGGCCGACCCGGCCGAGTTGGGCAGCGACTTTCCTTGCCTCTTTCCCTATCCCTCTCCATGCCTCTTTCCTTTTCTGTCGGACAAAAACTTCTCGTGTCCCGTGCTGTCGTCCCTCCGGGCCGTTCTTGTTGACGGAATGGCCGGCGCCTCGGACAGCGAGTCCCTAGGCATAACGGGCGCCAAACCGGGCGGGCAAGCGATCGGCGCCAAAACGCCCGAAAGTCGTCGGGGGCCGGGAAACAGGGGCTTTTCGGCATCGAGAGGGCCGACAAGCGGTGTCGCAAACACCGACACCCAAGGGTCGTCGGGCGGGCCGATGGACCGGCAACGCAGCGGCGGGGAGGGTCTCGACAGCCCCCGCGGCGGCCGGTATCTTGTAGGGCTCGCTGCACAGAATCCGCCGACGCCGGGGCGGCCCTAACCAACCGGCGCGATTGAGAGATTTAAGAGCAAAGCCATGTACGCGATCATTATTGACGGCGGCCGCCAGTACAAAGTCATCGAAGGCCAGGAGCTGGCGCTCGACTACCGCGAGGACGCCAAGCCCGGCGACGTGCTGACGCTCGACCGCGTCGTGGCCGTCGGCGCCGGCAGCGACCTGAAGGTGGGCGCCCCGACCGTCGCGGG
>JBGSJY010000338.1:0-2488 GCA_041741515.1 Pirellulales bacterium
GTTAACCGCAGCCGACCGCTAGGCGATAAGTGGTCGGATCATCCGAAGCTCGAATGCGGCGAGACCGAATTCTTGGTGGTACGCGTAGCGTCTCGCGTTCTGCAACCGCTGCTCCGCCAGCGCGGCGCGGCGGGGTGACAATCTCTGCCGCCGCAGCAGGTTCGCGGCGTCGTCGTACAGCTCGGGTCGGACGGCCCCGGACCGCGCCTCCTCGATCAGCAGGTCGATGATGCGGTTCGCGGGAAGGCGGTCGCCGGGCCGGCTCGGCCGCGTGTCCGACGACCCTGTGTGCGGGTACGAGCTACCGACGGAGACGATGCTGGAATCGGCTTCGGCTTGGAACGGGAACATGTAGAATACCTCGCGGGGAGATTGGTCGGGCGGAATGACGACGCCCCTAGATCGGCGAAACCTCTCCATAAGTGACAAGCCACTAGCGAAATCTCTGCCGCCGGGGTCGCCATGGAGCCTGAGAATCGGGGGTCGGTTTCCCACTGGCTTGAGGGCTTGCGAGAGGGGAACTCGGTCGCGGCCCAAGAGCTGTGGAACCGCTACTTCGCGCGCCTCGCCACCATCGCGCAGGCGAGGCTGGCCAGCCTGTCGCGCGACCAGTCGGGCGAAGACGTCGCGCTGAGCGCCCTGAAGAGCGTGATGATCGGGGTGCGTGACAACCGCTACCCCGAGTTGGCCGACCGCAACAGCCTCTGGCCGCTCTTGGTCACCATCACCGCCCGCAAGTCGATCACGGAGCAGCGGCGGCAGCTCGCCAGGAAGCGGTCGCGAGCTGCCGAGTGCCGGTTCGAGGACCTCCAGGACTACATCGGCGTTGAGCCGTCGCCCGAGTTCGCCGTAGAGGTGGCGGACGAGCTGGAGCGACTCGTGCTCCGGCTCGACGACCCGAGCCTGCGAAGGATCGTCGAGATGAAGCTCGCTGGCTTCAGTCACGAGGAGATCGCCGAGGAGTGCGGGTGCTCGACTCGGACCGTGATCCGCAAGCTGAAGCTGATCCGCAAGGAGTGGCGGTCGGCCGACGACGACTCCGCGGTGCTCGACGGGGGCTCGCGATGACGGTACTCGGCGACTCGTCCGACAGCGTCCCGCTGCGGTTCTCGCGGCAGATGGACACGCTGTGCGACGAGTTCGAGCGGGCGCTCGCGAGCGGCGAGGTCCCCGAGCTCACCCCGTTCCTGGACCGGATCGACCCTTTGTGTCGCCGGGAGCTGCTCGGCGAGCTGACGGCGCTCGCGATCGACCACTATCGTGCCCTCGGGTTCGACGACCCAGCGGCGCGTCTCGTTGCGGACAATCCTCTCTTGCGCGACGCCCTGCTCGCGGCGATCGCCGAGCTGAGCGCGGATGATGCCACCGTCCACTACGAGGCGGAGGACAAGCCGGCCCAGCCTACGCCGCCGAGCTCGCGCAACCGGCGTTCGCGCGGGCTGCGTATCCGCTGCCCCCACTGCAGCAATCACCTGGAGCTCGTCGGGGACACGCCGCTCGACTCCGTCGATTGCACCGTCTGCGGCACCAACTTCAGCCTGGTCGATCGCTCGAAAGAGACGCGGATGGCCGAGGCGCTGCAGCGCATCGGCCGCTTCGAGCTCGTTGCGCGGCTGGGCGTGGGCGGGTTCGGGACCGTCTGGAAGGCGCGCGACACCGAGCTGGACCGCGCCGTCGCCGTGAAGATCCCGCGGCACGGCCAGCTCTCCGAGGACGAGCTGGAGGGGTTCCTGCGCGAGGCCCGCTCCGTCGCGCAGCTCCGCCATCCGAACATCGTTCCCGTCCACGACGTGGGCCGGGAAGGGGACGCGGTCTACATCGTCAGCGACCTGGTCCGGGGCGTTTCGCTCGGGGACCTGCTCAGCAGCCGCCGCCTGACGCCGCGCGGGAGCATCGACCTGCTGCTCCCGATCATCGACGCCCTGGAGCACGCCCACCGCAAGGGCGTGATCCACCGCGACCTGAAGCCGCGGAACATCATGGTCGATGACGACGCGACCCCGTTCCTGATGGACTTCGGGCTGGCGAAGCGAGAGGCCGAGGAGGTCACGATGACCACCGAGGGTCAGATCATCGGCACGCCGGCCTACATGTCCCCGGAGCAGGCGTGCGGACGCAGCGCGTGGGCGGACCGCAGGACGGACGTTTACTCGATCGGGGTCATCTTGTTCGAGCTGCTGACGGGCGAGCTCCCGTTCCGCGGCAACGCGCAGATGCAGGTCCACACCCGGCTTCGCGAAGACGCCCCCAACGCCCGGACCCTGAACCGCCACGTGCCGATCGACCTGGCGACGATCTGCGCGAGGTGTCTGGAACGCGAGCCCGGGCGGCGGTACCAGTCGGCGGCGGAGCTGTCCGAAGAGCTTCGGCGGTTCATCGACAAACGGCCGATCAAGGCCCGGCCGCTCTCGGCTGTCGGTCGGCTGGCTCGCTGGGCCGAGCGGCGGCCGCTCCACGCGGCGCTGGCCGCCCTCACGGCGTTCCTCGC
>JBGSJY010000339.1:0-14129 GCA_041741515.1 Pirellulales bacterium
CCACGGCGCAATCGCCGATTGGCCCGACCACATGCCAACCCAGTACGCCTGCATCTGCTCGTAGGGGACGCCGATCGCCTTGGGGAACATGGCCTGCGCGGAGGAGGTGAGGCCATTGGCGAAACCAAACCAACAACTAAACGCCAACAGCCGGCGATAAGAGCGATCACGCAGGGCCTGCCGCAAAGTCCGCCACGGAGCGGCGGGCGTCGCGCTAGGCCGCGAGGCGAGCGCCGTCACGAAACCAAGTGGCACAAGGGCGAGCACCATCAGCGCCGTGCCGACCGTCGCCGACGCCGCCAGCGGCGCCCAGCGCGACGAGTTGGGCAGGACCGTGTGCCACAACGTGGCGAGCAACACGCTAACGCCAATGCCTATAACACGGCCGAGCGTTAGCCAACGTTCGCGTCCGCCGAGCAAACGGCTTCGCAGCCGACGCGGATAGAGGTCACCGATCCAACTCCACAGCGCGACGCCACCCAAGTACTCGAGCAGGTGGTAGACGCACCACGCCAGAATCAACGCTGTAATCCGCAACCATCGCTCACCGGCCGTCGCCGAGTGATCAAAGCCCCATGCCACGGCAGGCACGAAGATTAGCACCACTCCGCTCGCAACGAAGCAAGCTAAACAGAACGGCTTACGACCCAACCCCCGCTGCGCTGCGGCTGAGATCAGCGCTGGGGCTACTAGCCGTAACGCCCCGGCAAAACGCGGCGCCGCCAGCAGCCAGGCAACCACAACGCCACTCGGCACCAAATCGAGCGCCAGGTAGGTCACCAGCGTCGTTGATACGAGCCCGTTGCCCAGCGACCAAACCAAGCCATTCGCGTAAGTCAGCAGAACGTCGCGGCGGCGGGCGTGATTCTTCGGCACGCGGACAGCGTAAACAGCAGGCGCAGCGATTTCGCTGGGTCGTTTCCACTAGAGACCGAAAAACCGGACGCTTCCGCGATCCGGCTAGGCGGATTGGCCCTTAGAGGATTAGCCGCGGGGCCTTAGCCCCCGGTTCACCTAGCGCCTAACGCCTAGCGCCTTCCCTTGCTAGCACGCCGCCCGATCGGCATAGAGCGGCGCCGGTACCCCTGCTAAGCTCCGCGCCCCGCATACCCCTCCCACACCGCGTCCCCGCCAAGGAACGCCCGATGCTCGTCCGCTCGATCACTGCCATCCTGTCGTTCGCCCTGCTCAGCAGCGCCGCCCTCGCGCAGGCGCCACAGGGCTTTCAGCTTGACCCGATCGCGCAGGCGTTTCTCGACCAGGTGCTGAGTAAGTGGGAACAAGAATCGGGCAAGATTGAGACCTTCAACTGCGACTTCACGCAATTTGAGTACGACCCGGTCTTCGGCCCCGGCAACGATGAGGTCGGCCAGCCGATCGCCAAGAGCGAGGGCTACGGCGCCGTCAGTTACCAGAAGCCCGACAAAGGGAGCTTCCACGTCAAGGAACTACTCACTTGGGACGCCGCACAGAAGAAGCGCGTCGCCAACTCGAACCTGGTCGGCGCGCACTGGGTCTGCGACGGGGCGAGCGTCTACGAGTTCCGCAACAAAGAGAAGGTGCTCCACGTCACACCGATCCCGCCGGAGATGCAGGGTCAGAATATCACCGACGGCCCGTTGCCGTTCCTCTTCGGCGCGAAGGCCGACACGCTCAAGGAGCGTTACTGGCTGCGCGTCGATCCGCGGGCGCCCGAGGGGTCGATCTGGCTCGCCGCGATGCCTAAGCGTCAACAAGACGCCGCCAACTATCGCCTTGTTGAACTGATGCTCGACTCGACCAAGATGCTCCCCTCGGCGATGCGCGTCACCGCCCCCGACAGCAGCCAGACGACCTACACGTTCAAGCTCGCCGAAGCGTCCATCAACAGCCGCGTGACCGCGTTCTGGAACACGCTGTTCCAAGCCCCGCGCACGCCGCTCGGCTGGACCAAAGTCGTCGAGCCACCGCAAATGGCGCCAGCCCCCGCGCAAGCCCAGGCACAGACGCCCGCGCCGGTTGAGCGCCGCTAAGGAATTGATTGATTCCCGGCGTTCAGAAGGCATAATTGCGGTATGAAGATCGAACTCCCCGACAAGACGGCCGCCGACCTCCGTGCGATGCTTGACCGTCTCGGCGATCACAGCGATCTGGAATCGTACGTTCAGCGCCTACTACCCAAACGTCTGCTCTTCGAGACGATCGCCGAAATACGGCGAGGCACAGCAGGGGTCGATCCGGCCGAACTTCAAGCGGCAATTGACGAAGCGGTGAAAGAAACACGCGCCGCACGCAGGAGCCAGAGTCTAAGTGCGGATCGTTCTTGACACCAATTTGATCGTGTCGGCCTTGATGAACGCCGACGGGGCGCCGGCTGAATTACTTGATCAATGGAACGATGACAGCTACGAGCTCGTCACTTCGTCGGAGCAGTTTGCCGAGTTTACGCGAGTCCTAGGTTATCCGCGTGTCGCCAAGTACATGAAGCCGGGCGTAGTCGATAGGTTTCTCGACCGCGTTGTCCGTGCTGCAATTCTGGTGGGGGACCTTCCCAGAATCGATCTCTCATCGGACCCCGACGTCAACTTGATTCTTGCGACAGCAGTTGCTGGACAAGTCGATTTCTTGGCGTCGGGCGACGCCAAGCATGTCTTGCCGCTCGGTGAGGTTGAGGGCATCCCAATCGTGACCGCTCGACAGGCACTTGAGATACTGCATAGGCATCGAACCGGGGGCTAAGGCCCCGCGGCTGATAGGGGCGAGGCAGCGACTTTTTACCCTCGTCCCTATCCCCCCGTCCTTAACCCCTGCTGCGAAGCAGCCCGTCATACACGCCCGCTACGCTCCGCGCCATTGCTTCGGTGCTGAAGTGGTCGGCGTGGCGTTCTCTGGCGGCGAGGGCCATTCGGGCGTAGTCGGTCTCACCGTTGAAAAGTTCTTCTAGCGCGTCGGCCAGTTGATTGACGCTGCCGGGTTCGACGAGGAAGCCCGTCTCGCGGTGCAGGATCGCTTCGGTGGTCCCTTCGCAGCGCGTCGCGACCACCGGCAAGCCGGCGGCCATTGCTTCGAGGACCACCATCGGTAGGCCCTCGCCGAACAGGCTGGGTAAAGCCAGGGCGTCCACTCCGGCGAGCGCGGCGTTCACGTCGTCGGTGAAGCCGCTCCAGTGGACGTGCTCCTCCAGGCCGAGCTTCTTGACACGGGCGCGGACCTGCTGTTCGTACTCGGGGGTCTCGAACGGCCCGATCGCTTCGAGGCGAATGTCCAGTTCCCGCGACCGCAGCACTGCAAGAGCGTCGAGCAGGAACTCGACCCCCTTCCGCGGTCGGAAGAGGGCGATCATCGCCACGTTGAACGGCGCGATCGGCTGGCGGCGGCGGCGGGCCTCGTCTTCGGCAAGCCGCGGCACGCCGTTCAGCACGCAGTGCAGTTTGTCGGGCGAGACGCCCATCCGCCGCATGTGCTCGGTCAACGTCGGAGACACGGTCACCACCCGATCCGCCCGGTTGGCGCAGCCGCGCTCGACGCAGTGGTTGGCCAGGTTCGCCAGGTGGCGGGTCGAATCCCGGCTGGCCGGGCTGTGGAAGTGGTAGACCATCGGCACGCCCGCCAGCCGTGAAGCCAGGTAGGCGACCAGCAGCGAGCGCGGGGTGTGGGCGTGGATCAGCGAGTACTCCTCTTGGCGGACGAGTTTCGCGAGCCGCCGGGCGACGCCCAGGTCCCACCGGCCCCGCATGGCGATCTCGTATAGCGGCGAGTCGACCGACCGGCGATGGTCGCCGAACTTGCCGGGCTTGAGGCTCGCGAAGCCGACGCTGTAGCCGAACCGCGGGAGCGTGAGCCCGAGCAGGTCCTGGACCCGTTCGGCGCCCGAATAGTGCTCGCCGTTCACCACGTGCAGCACCCGGACCGTGGCCGTGGCGGGCCGCTCGGGGGGCGCCGCGGAACCCTGGATCGGGGCGGCCGGCACGGCGCCGACAGGCGGATTCGGCAAGGTCGGCGCAGGGGAGAGCGGCATGGCTCTTGGGGAGTCGCGAGGAGGGAAGCGGAGCAGGGAGACCGAATCGCCCCCGGGGGATTCGGGGTCTGTAAAACCCTAGCTCACAGCGGGACGGGGGGCCGCCGCTTGGGCTCCGGTCATTCAGCCCCCCGTCATTGACGGGGGGCTAATTGCGGCGGCGAGTCCCTCTGACGGCCCGGTTGGTCCCGTTTTGTGGATTGGGGTGGGCCGCGGTGGGGGCCTCCGCGGAGCGAGTTAACCCTAGAGCTGCAAAAAACTTGTGCGATCGGCGTGACGAGCAGATAATGTGGCTGCCGACGGCTGGCCCCCGTCGGCACAGGAACAGAGCCTTCTCGAGCCGCTACCCCCACGCGCCGCAAGCCACTGCGTTGCCAAACGCTCAGGGGGGAACGATCGCAAGGCCCGCCGGCGGCCCCACGGCCGTCTTTTCCCGGTGCGGGCAAGCTCCGGGCTGAAACCAGCGACGCGCTCGCTCTGCTGGGGCGAGTCCGCGTCTCAAGGCGTTTCGCCCTAAGACGCGGGCCCGAACCGCCGTTTGTTGTTAAACTAAAGGCGCCGGGGGGCGTGCGCGCCCGCTTGGCGACTAATCAAAACGACTTTTGCGACCCTTTAGCGGCGAAGACAAAGCGGTATGGGCACGATCCTCATCGACAAGCTGCTCTCGGCGGTGGTGAAGCAGGGCGCGAGCGACCTGCACATCACGGTCGGGCAGCCGCCCGTGCTGCGCCTCAGCGGCCGGATGCAAAAGCTCAAGACCAAGGTGCTCGACGAGTCCGACACCATGGGCCTGATGAAGAGCATCACGCCCGACCGCTGCCAGCAAGAGTTCCAGGAGACCGGCAGCACCGACTTCGGCTTCGCGTTCGGCGACCAGGCCCGGTTCCGCGTGTCGGTCTTCCGCCAGCGCGGCAAGGTGGCGATGGTCCTCCGGCAGATCCCGGTCGATCTCTACACGATGGACCAGCTCAAGCTGCCGGAGATCTTCAAGAAGATCATCCAGCGGCCTCGTGGCTTGGTGCTGGTGACGGGGCCGACCGGCTCGGGCAAATCGACGTCGCTGGCGGCGATGATCGACTACCTGAACGACAACGTCGACCACCACATCATTACGATCGAAGACCCGATCGAATTCCAGCACAACCACAAGAAGTCGACGATCAATCAGCGTGAGGTAGGCACCGACGTCACCAGCTTCTCCGAGGCGATCCGCCGCGCGCTGCGTCAGGACCCGGACGTGATCCTCGTCGGCGAGATGCGTGACCTCGAGACGATCGAGGCCGCTATCACCGCGGCCGAGACGGGCCACATCGTTTTCGGCACGCTCCACACCAGTAGCGCCGCGGGCACGATTAACCGCATCATCGACGTCTTTCCGACCAACCAGCAGGACCAGATCCGCACGCAGCTCGCTTCGGCGATCATCGGCATCCTCTCTCAGCAGCTGCTGAAGAAGGTCGGCGGCGGCCGTGTCGCGGCGTTCGAGACGCTGATCGTCACGCCCGGCATCGCCAACCTGATCCGCGAGAACAAAATTTTCCGCATCACCTCGGCGATCCAGACGGGCGCCAAGATGGGCATGCAGTTGCTCGACGACCATATCTTCAAGCACTACACCGAAGGGAGCATCACCAAAGAGTCCGCCCTCGAGAAGTGCAACGAGCCCGAGCAGCTCGCCGCCCGGATGGCCGCTTTCGACCGCGACGAGGGCGACCCGTTTGCCGACCGAGAGCAAGAAGAGCACTGACGCCGCCCTTTGGCTCAGCATCGTAAGAAGATCAACATCGATTCCCGACCCACCGCTCGACCCCAACTACCCCACCAACCCCCCGCGAATCTGCTATGGCGATGCGACGGCTCGGCCAGGTCATGGTCGACATGGGCTTCATCGATGACGAGCAGCTCGACCTGCTCGTGGACGAGCAGAAGCAGCAGCCCGGGCTGCTGATCGGCCGCGTCGCGATGGACATGGGCCTGATCGACGAAGAGAAGCTCACGCAGGCCATCGCCGAGCAGATGCTGATCGAGGTCGTCTCGCCGCACGAGGTGAAGATCGCCAAGCCGGTGCTGGCGCTCGTCAGCACGCCGATGGCCCAGATGTACCGGGTCATCCCGATCAACTTCGACGAGGATTCCGGCACGCTCACCGTCGCGATGGCCGACCCGCAGAACCTCTCCGTCCAGGACGAGCTGCGGACGTTCCTCGGCCACAACATCCGTGTCCAAGTCGCCAGCGAGTCGAGCATCAGCGCCGCCTTGGAGCGGTACTACGGCGAGAACACCGACAGCGTCGAGTCGATTGTCGAGTCGCTCGAGGACGACGCCGAGCTGGCCGCCGCCGCGGCCGCGCTAGAGAAGGAGGGCCCGATCGACCTGACGAGCGTCGAGGCCCTCGCCGACAGCGCGCCGGTCCGCAAGCTGCTGAACATGGTCCTGTTGATGGCGATCAAGGACCACGCCAGCGACTTGCACTTCGAGCCCTTCGAGGACGAGTTCCGCATCCGCATCAAGGCCGACGGCGTCCTCTACGAGATGGTCCCCCCGCCGCGGCACTTGGCGTTTGCGATCACCACCCGCATCAAGGTGATGGCGAATCTCGACATCGCCGAACGCCGCATGCCGCAGGACGGCCGCATCGAGCTCACCGTCGGCGGTCACCCCGTCGACCTGCGGGTCTCGGTCTTGCCGACGATGTTCGGCGAGTCCGTCGTCATGCGGGTGCTCGACCGGTCGGTCGTGAACCTGAGCCTGGAGAACGTCGGCCTCGACAAGGAGACGATGGGCGCCTTCCGCCGGGCGATCATCAAGCCCAACGGCATTGTGCTGGTGACCGGCCCCACCGGTTCGGGCAAGACGACGACGCTCTACTCGGCCCTCTCGGAGCTCAATCACATCGAGGACAAGCTGATCACGACCGAGGACCCGGTCGAGTACGACATCGACGGCATCGTCCAGGTGCCGATCGACGCGTCGATCGGCAACACCTTCGGCGCGTGCCTGCGGGCGATCCTGCGCCAGGACCCCGACAAGATCCTGGTGGGCGAGATCCGCGACCTCGAGACGGCCGAGATCGCCGTGCAGGCCTCGCTCACGGGCCACCTCGTGTTCAGCACGCTGCACACCAACGACGCCCCGAGCACGATCACCCGCCTGAAGGACATGGGCGTGCCCACGTTCCTCATCACCGCCACGGTCGAGGCGATCCTCGCCCAGCGGCTGGTGCGGCGGATCTGCAAGAACTGCAAGGAAGACTACCACCCGTCGGGCGAGCTGCTGGCCGACCTCGGCCTGACCGCCGCCGACGTCAAAGGGAAGAAGTTCTACCGCGGCGGCGGCTGCGAGGTCTGCAACAACACCGGCTACAAGGGCCGCGTCGGGCTGTTCGAGCTCTTGATCATGACGAACGCCCTGCGCGAACTCATCATGCAGAACTGCCAGACAGAAGAGCTGCGTAACGCCGCCGAAAAAGAGGGCATGGTCACCCTCCGCTCCGCCGGCATGAAAGCGATGTACGAAGGGACCACCACCGTAGACGAGGTCGTCCGCGAAACCGTGCACGATGCGTAAAGAAGGCTGTCGGCCGTCGGCTATCGGCTGTCGGCTCTTCGAATCAATCAACGTTTGTGGCGTAACAAAAGAGCTGACAGCTGACAGCCGATAGCTGACAGCCGTTTCCGAAGGAAACCCACCATGCCGACGTTTCAATTCGAAGCGATGGACGCCACCGGCGCCGAGATCAAGGACGTGATCGAAGCGCCGACGGAGGAAGAAGCGCAGGCGACGATCCGCCAGATGGGCTACTTCGTCACCAAGATCAACGTCAAGAAGGTCCGCAAGAAGGCCGAGACGGCCAGCGCGAAGAAGAAGAACCGCGGCTTCGTTTTCGGCGGCGTCAAGTCCAAGGACCTGACTACCTTCACACGCCAGCTCTCGATCCTCCAGGACGCGGGCCTGCCGATCCTGCGCTCGCTGCGAATCCTTGCCGAGCAGTGCAAGCCGGGACGCCTCAAGTACTCGCTCGAAGACACCTGCGAAGAGATCGAGGGCGGCTCCACCCTCTCCGAGGCGATGAGCAAGAGCCCCAAGTGCTTCGACCGCCTCTACGTCAACATGATCAAGGCCGGCGAGGCGGGCGGCGCCCTCGAGCTCATCCTCCAGCGTCTGGCCGACTTCAAAGAACGATCCGAGTCCCTCAAGCGTAAGATCAAAGGGGCCATGATCTACCCGGTGGTGGTCGTCACCGTCGCGGTCGGCATCCTCACATTCATCATGATCGCCATCGTCCCGGCGTTCGAGGCGATCTTCGTCGACTTCGGCCTCGAACTCCCCGGGCCGACGTTGTTCCTCGTTGCCGTCTCCAACTGGACGGTCAACTACTGGTACCTGATCCCCGGCATCCCGGTCTGTATCTGGCTGTTCATCAAGCTGCTGCGAAAATTCAAGCACGGCCGCATCGGCTGGGACCAGTTCACGCTCAAGGTGCCGATCTTCGGCCCGCTGGTGGAGCAGAACATCCTCGCCCGCACCACGCGGACGCTGGGCACCCTGATCGCGTCGGGCGTGCCGATCCTCGAGGCGCTCACGATCACCCGCGACACTTCGGGCAACGCCGTCTTTGAACGGATGTACCAGAAGATCAGCGAAGCGATCCGTGAGGGCGAAGCGATCGCCGCCCCCATGAAGCAGAACTCCATCCCCGGGTTTCACCCAATCGCGGCCCTGTTCTGGTTCTGCTTCGTCGGCGGCCCGATCGGCCTGCTCATCTACCTGCTGAAGTACAAGCAGCGGATCGTGGACGACCTGGTCGTCAACATGGTCGACGTCGGCGAAGAGACCGGCGAGCTCGACACGATGCTCTACAAGATTGCCGACGTGTACGACGAGCTCGTGGCCGTGCGGACTGACTCGCTCACCAAGCTGCTCGAGCCGCTGCTGGTGATCTTCCTCGGCTTCGCGGTCGGCTTCATCGTCATCGCGCTGTTCATCCCCCTGGTGAAGCTTATCGAGGGCCTCTCCTGAAGGCGGAAAGGGGAAAGGGGAGTGCGGAATTACGTGGGACTTATCCAAAACGGAAGGAACGAAACGATGTGGACTGACGAACGAAAGCGGCCCGAGCGCGCACATTCCGCATTCCGCATTCCGCATTCCGCATTGGCCCTACGGAACGGCGCCCCACGCCGCCGCGGCTTCACCCTCGTGGAACTCTTGGTCGTCATCACGATCATCGGCATCCTCGCCGCGCTGCTGCTTGGCGCCGTGCAGCGGGCGCGGGTCGCGGCGGCCCGGGCGCGGATCACGGCCGAGATCAATCAGTTCGACACGGCCGTGAAGGACCTCAAGAACGCGGTGGGCAGCATTCCCCCCAACACGCAGACCGATGGCGGAGGCTTGCTCGTCGAGAGCACCATCCTCACCGATTTCAAACAGTTCCTGCTCAAGGTGGCGCCGCAGCACCGCGAGCCAGACGCCTTGATCGCCGGCCTTGTGGGCCTCGCGCCGAACGGAACGACCCCCGCGGTTGCCGTCGGCGATGCGGTCCTGGACGGCGGCATGACCGCGGCCGAGTCGCTGGTCTTCTGGCTCGGCGGCTTCAGCGACGACCCGAAGTACCCGATCAGCGGCCCGGGAGGCCCCTCCTACAAGGTCGCGACAGCGGTCGACTACGCAACCGACCCGATCGACGACCGCTCGTGGCGCCTGGGGATCCGAGTCCAGAACCTCGGCCCCCGCGGGGACGACGACTACTTCGAATCCGACTACACGCGTTTCATCACGTACGCCGATCCGCGGGACCCGACAGGAAACACTCTCCGCCGGATCAACTTCTGGGTGCTCAATTCGCCCGGATCGACCGCCCCCTACCTCTACTTCGACGCCTCCCGCGGCTCGGCCGTCACCCAGAACAACGACACCCCCGCGGCGACGGAGGCTGTCAGTCACGCGGGCGTCGACGAGGTCGAAGCGCTCGATCAGCTGAAGTTCGTCTACGCGATCAAGCAGCGGGCCACCGCGACGCCGGGCTTCCAGTTCGCCAACAAGGGCGCCTTCCAAATCCTCCACCCGGGGTTCGACTACGAGTGGAACGCGTCCCCCCTACCGCCGAACGGCACGATCGTACCGCTGCCGCACGTTGTTAACGGCGTGATGGTCCCGACCGAGACGCTCTACCCCGACGGCCCCTGGACCGGCGAGCTCGCCGACACGCAGGCCAACTTCGCCAACGGCACCCTGGAGTCGGCGCAGCCATGACGGAAATGGGAAAGGGGAAAGTTGAAAGCGGAAAGTGGAGCTATCGCTTCGCCAAGGCCGCCACTGCGCGCTCATTCCACTTTCGCCTTTCCCCTTTCCCCTGTCGCCGTCAGGCGCTCACGCTCGTTGAGCTGATGGTCGCGATCGCGATCATGGGCATCCTGGCGACGCTGCTGCTGGGCGCCGCGGCGGTCGCCAGCGAGGCGGCCCGCAACGCCCGCACCAAGTCGCTCATCGCCCGCCTGCACACGCTGCTGATGGAGCGCTACGACGGGTACCGCACGCAGCGCGTTGAGGTCCAGCCATTTACGGACACCGCGGCCTATCGCGCGTATCTCGCGTCGCGTGCAGGCTTTGTCTATCCATCGCCCCCGAACGCCTTGGCAGACCCACTACCAAGCGGCCCCGGCGATCCACGGATAGGAGCTTATGCACGGCTCGCGGGGTTACGCGAAATCATGAAGTTTGAGATGCCCGACCGCTGGAGCGACGTGCTCGGTATGGCCGTTCCGGGGACGCCGACGCAGATCAATCAAGCGATGCTGCCGTCCCCGCTGTTCCTGCAGACTTCGCCCTCGTTGCGGGGCGTCTATCTTCGAGCCTACAACCGCGCGGTTGCCAACGGCGCCACTCAAGCTCAGATCGTCGACAACGAGTCTGCGGAGTGCCTCTACCTGGTGATCATGAACGCCACCGGCGATGGCGAGGCTCCCGGCATGTTCAAGCCGACCGACATCGGCGACACCGACGGCGACGGCGCTCCCGAGTTCCTCGACGGCTGGGGCAAGCCAATCC
Organism: Pirellulales bacterium; assembly: GCA_041741515.1. Classification (GTDB taxonomy): domain Bacteria; phylum Planctomycetota; class Planctomycetia; order Pirellulales; family Lacipirellulaceae; genus Botrimarina. Next base: position 11,042 of record JBGSJY010000339.1, read on the forward strand.
AGTGGCTCCGCTGGGCCCCCGGCTTCGACAGTGACGCCCAGCTGAGCTTCAGGTCGCTCGAGCGAACCGCGAGCGACCCACGCAAGGGCTCTAATATCGTCGCCGAACAGCTGCTCGCAGACCACGATCCGTTTGACCTCTTCCGTTTGGACCCGCCCGCTGGTTCCGGCTTGCTGCGCGGCTGGAGGCTCGTGCCACTGGTCACTTCGGGCGGCGGCGACGAAGAAATCGGCATCCGTTTCGACGGCGAGTTCCCCGGCGTCGGCTTCGCGACGCTCGACCCATTCGACGACGTCATGAACGCCGGCGGCACGCAGAGCCTCGGCGAAGCGATCGACGCCGACCTCGCCGCCGACGACATCACCAACCACAACGTCGGCGCGCTCAGTCGCAAGTAGTTTGGGTCGCAAGCAATTCGGGTCGCAAATAATCCAGCCGCATCCAAAGCAGAGCACGATGATTTCACCTTGGCGGGCCGCCCGGGCAAGGACGACCCCCAACCAGCAGGACGAAGCGATGCGCTTCGAAAGAGCGATCAACGATCAGCGGTCAGCGGTCGGGGCTAGAAATAATCCCCTAGCCTCTAGCCTCCAGCCTCTAGCCTCGCCGCGCAGCGGCATGACTTTGGTCGAGCTCCTGGTCGTCATTGTCCTGGTGACGACGCTCGTCACCACGGTGATCCCGATCCTCTCGCCCGGCGGCGACGACAAGCGGCTCCGCGAGGCCTCGCGCAACCTCAACGCCTACCTGCAGGGAGCGCAAGCGCGAGCGATCGAGACGGGCCGCCCGTTCGGCGTCGCCTTCCAGCGGCTCTCGGCCGACACCGACCGGGGCGCCGACAACGCCGTCTCGATCCGCGCCGAGTACGTCGAGGTCCCCGCGCACTACTCGGGCGTCAACCCGACGTCGGCCGTGCGGATCGCGCGGAACCCCAACTACAGCCCATCCGCCGCGCCCCCTAACAACCGTGGGACGGTCTGGGTCCAGTTCGTGCAGCGCGGCCCGACGATGACGGGCATGCCGCCGGGCTGGACGGCCGACCTAACGCCGCCCAATTTCTTCCGCCCCGGCGACACGCTCGAGGTCCACGGCCAGCGCTACACGCTGCTCGACAACCCGGGTGCGTTGCAGGCGGTGGGCGGCTACTTCCCGCCCAGCAGCGCCGAGCCGGGGGGCCTGATGACCCTGCTCGCGACGCCCGAAGGGACGCCGCCGAGCCAGCCGGTTGATCTGTTGCCCGCCCTGCCCGCGGTCTACGACGCGCAGGGTTATAAGATGGGAGACACCCCCGTGCTGTCGGGTTCGCCGGCCGCGCCGTTCTGGACCGCGCCGACTCCCTACCGAATCTCTCGCCAGCCGGTCCCCGCCGGGGGCGAGCCGCTGGAGATGCCCGCCGGCGTCGCCGTCGATCTGCAGTCGAGCGTGTTCACTAACGGAACCCGGCTTTACCGGCCGTCGCAGGCGCCCTACGACAGCTCGACGAACGAGTTCCTGCCGCTCTCGGCCCCCGTGACGGTCCTGTTCTCCCCCCAGGGGAACATCGACCGGGTCTTCTACGGCACGCCGTCGGCGACCGGCGAGCTGATCAGCTCGTCCGTCACCAGCACGCTAGCCCTGAATGTCGGCCGCCGCGAGCTGATCCCGCCCAAGCCGACCGAGCGGGCCGCGGCCCTGTCGGGGACCCAGAAGTTCGACGAGCCGTTCAACATCAAGCTCGACGTCATCGACCCGGGCCTCAGCGAAACGGACGCCAAGAAGCTGATGGACCAGTACAATTGGCTGAATCTCGACAGCCGCTGGGTGCTGGTGGGGGGGCAGAGTGGGTCGGTCTCGACCATTTCCAACAGCGCCGTCTTCCCGGACCCGAGGATTTACCAGACCGCCACCGATGGGATGGTCGCCAACCAACTCGCCGCGGCGATCGACAACGCCTCGTCGCGAACGACGGCGGGAGGGAGATAAGGCGGAAAGGGGAAAGTTGAAAGTGGAAAGTACGGCGGGGCCAGCCGTTTTCAATGACGAAGTGAGAACCCAGGGGCGAAGCCGTCCAAGTCAAAACCCATGTCGCGTGTGCCTTCAAACATTCCGCATTCCGCCTTCCGCCTTCCGCATTCGCGCGCAGCGCTCACCCTCGCCGAGGTGCTGATCGCGATGGGACTGATGACGCTCGGCCTGTTGGGGGTCGCGGCGATCTTCCCGGTGGGCGGGTTCTACATGCAGTCGGGCGACATCGCCGACCGCTCGGGCGCGATCGCCGAGGCGGCGCTGGAGGACGCGATCGTCCGGGGGTACCTCGACCCGAAGAACTGGGTGATCCATGACGCCAGTGTGCAGGGCCCCGCGAGCGGAAGATTTATCTCTTTTCTGAATGGCTGGCGTGATACGCCAGCTGGGATACTTCGTCCTGGTCTGAGTGAAGCGGTCACCAGAGTTGCATTTGCGATAAACAATCCCTTGAACAGCGCTGCGCTGGACGCGTTGACGGTATTAAACAGAAGTTCGACGCCAAACGCGTATACTTCCAAGCTGTTCGGCGGCGCCTTCGTTATTGACCCTCTTGGAATAGCTGCTTCGCTCGCTGATGGAGCATTAGCTACTTCCGTGATGAATCCGGTGGCCACTGCCCCGATGCGAGGATTTCCTGCTGCGGCGCCGGATCAACCATCGGATACTTGGCCCGATTGGTATGTAAACTACCTGCAATGGCCGGTTCGTCGCGTTACGCCGATAAATACGGCAGCCGAGCTCAACGTTGCTGGAACCTTCGGCTTCCAGCTCCCGCGTGCGCAGCAGCTCTTCTCCGCGCCGGACGACCTGGCGCTGACCCTCCCCGACGACAACGACTCGCCCGCGCAGGGGTTGTGGGACGTGATCGAGGGGGTCGCCGGTCGGCCCGCGGCGGCGCGGCTCTCCAACCGCGACTACTCGTGGCTGCTGACCGTGGCGCCGGCCTCTTCGGCGGGCCTCAACGCCTTCGCCACCAGGCCCGACGCCTACCCCGTCGAGGTCTCGGCGGTCGTCTTTCACAAACGCGCGCTCGGCAAGGGGACGCAGGGCCGGCTTGAGGCCGAGCGCACCGTCAACGCGG
>JBGSJY010000340.1:0-18617 GCA_041741515.1 Pirellulales bacterium
TGGGGCAGCTCGTTTCACGCCGTTGATGCGGCGGCCTCGGCCGCCTGAGCACGTCGCTTTGTATGGAGCGCCCCTGACAGCGAGGAATTCGCACCAGATAAATCAGCATCCGCCACCACTAGGCGGAGCCGCTCGCGGTAATCGCCAGCGGCGCCTTGCGAAGGAATGTTTCGGGAGCAATCGCCATCAGAAAAGATCGATCGCAACTCCCCGCCGCGACGACAACCAGCCCGAATCCATCGCCGTCACACCTCTACCAACGCAACGAGAACGCACCAAAACAGGCGACGACGCCAACCGCTACCCGTACGCAGATACCCCAAGGGAAACCTCTTTTACTTGACAAACTCTTTCAGGAACGGAGTGAAACGCCGAAGCGGCGAAGCGGGTGACGCAACCAAGGGCCACCCCCCCTCCATGGCGGGGGCGTCGCAATCGGGGTGACTGGGCGGCCCGAAGTCCCCTCGGTCGATGAAGCCTCCGCAGGTTTAGCGGACGTCGAAAGGGCTCCGGGCATTTACGTTCGTATATCGCGCCCTCCAGAATTCGTTATCAACGTCGGTCGGTCGGACCTAAGATGTTCAACCATTCGGCCTCTACCGGCCACAGTCTCGTAAGGCCCGAGGCAAGGACTAGCTACGAAGGTGTTAGCTCGCCGCAAGGCCGTTACCGCGGCGGATGGTGTCGCCGAACCGCTCGGCTACGCCTTCGTAGCCGTCTCCGCGACTGCGGGCCAGCGGAGCAACATCCAAGCATCCCGCTTGGCCCCAGCAGCAGGTACAAGATTCGGGAAAAGGACACGGGCTTCGCTATCTCCCCTCGGCTCGCTGCTTCCCCTTGGCGGCTCATCAGGCACAAGCGGTGTGCTGCACAACTCGGACGCCAACAGGGGCCCGCGGGCGCTGCGTTTCTGTTCGCTGATCACCTGCTGTTCAATGCTTCAGAGGCATCCCGAAAGTGTGCAATCGCGGGGTGGACCAATATCTCCGCGGGGATCTTTAAGGCCGCACTCTCGTAAAAGACTTGCATGGAACGCGCTACGCGTCGCGCGTCGTCGGTGCGTCCTGAGGCGAAAAGGCTAGTGGCCATCATCTCATACGCTGCGCGGCCTGTGTTCCAGTAGTTTTCGTTGTAGGGGAATTCCAGACACAGCGACTGCGACTGGGCGATCGCCGCATCAAACGATTTGATCGCTTGCTCGATCTTGCCGTCTTCGAGTTGTCGGCGCGTGAGAGCGTGCTTAAGGAAAGCGGAAACGTCTCGCGCCTGGGTCGACTTGGGATTTCTCCGGAGCAGATCGTCGGCGTGCCGCAACCCGTCGACGAGGGCCTCGTCGGATTCCCGCGCACGAGTGAGGTCATCGGAAAAGAGCGTGTCATAGAGTTCGGCGTAGGCCCAGCATAATCCACATCGTGCGTCGGCGTCCGCCGGGTTCTGCTCAACGTAGGCGTAGCCACGCACGATTGCTTCGCGCCATCCGCGTTCCGCTCTTGCTCGGTCTCCACGCTTGTAGCCGATCTTGGCAAGGGTCCGTAAACAGAGACCCACGGGTTGTCGGATACTGGGCCAATCGGCTTCTAAAGAGTCGTAGAGCGCCATCGCCTGTCGTAGCGCTTGTTCCGTCGCCGGATCGGTTTCGGGGTCGTCCTCGTTTCGACGCCACTGGCAGAACGCGTAGCTCTCTTGGGCGGCCGCTTCTTTCTGGCGGTAGTCTCGCGACTGCGGCATGCGTTGCGCTACGCGGCCGCGGCTCACAAGTGCCTGTCTGAACGCGTGGCTGGCCTCTTCGTAACGGCCCCGTTCGAGCTCGATGTAACCCAACTCCTGCTGAATGTCCCCAAGCGAGTCGAGTGTCGCGACGTCGTTCTCGTCCTGGGCCAGGAAACCCTTGTAGAACTGAAGGGCGTCTTGCAAGAGCTCCGCCCGGATCGGGTGGGCGAGCGGGGTGTTGCTCAGCTTGGATTTCGCCACGCGCGTCAACATCTGGTCCACAGCTTGATGCGAGGTGGCGAGCGCGGCTTCTTTCTGCTGCAGTGCGGCCTCGCGAACGGCGGCTTCGCCACGTATCCGAGCGTTGCTGACCGCGAGAACGCTCACCGTCACGATGGTCAGGGCAGCGACTGCGCCAGCCATTGCAGCGAGCGCTGGGTTGCGTCGGCTCCATCGCCACACACGCTCGACCGGAGCCGATGGGCGCGCCGAGATCGTTCGCCGCTCGAGGAAACGGTCAAGGTCGTCCGCAAGCTCTTTGGCCGTCGCATATCTACGCTCGGGCCTCTTTTCGAGGCACTTCAGGGCGATCGTTTCGATGTCGCGCGGGATCGCCGCGTCCAGCTGCCGCGGAGCCGCTGGCTCGTGTTCGACTACTTGCCGGAGCGTATCGACAAGACTTGCTGCCTGAAACGGCGGCCGACCAGTAATAAGCGCGTAGAGAGTCGCCCCTAACGAGTACACGTCGGAAGCCGGTGACACACAGTCTGGGTGGCCCGAGACTTGCTCGGGCGCCATGTACGTTGGGGTCCCCAAAAGTTCGCCGGTCCGGGTCACGCCGGTATCGTCGGACTGCCTTTTGGCGAGCCCGAAATCGGTGACACGGACACCGCGTTCGGGGTCGAGCAACAGGTTGGCGGGCTTCAGGTCTCGATGGATGACCCCTCGGCCGTGCGCGTAGTGGACTGCGAGCGCAGCGTCGCGCAACAGTAACGCCGCCTCGCGCGGGGGGAGCGGCCCCGAATACAGACGTTGCGCCATGCTCTCGCCCGCCACGTAGCTCATTGTGTAGTAGTGCTGCCCAGCGTGCTGGCCGACCTCAAGGACGGGGACAATGTGCGGGTGGTCCAGCCCAGCGGCTGCGCGCGACTCGGCGTAGAAGCGGTCGATGTCGGCCAACGAGGCCAGTTGCCCCGCCAGGATCATCTTTAGGGCGACCGTCCGCGAGGGGTTCTGCTGCCGCGCGACGTATACGACCCCCATCCCACCACGGGCGATCTCGGAAACAAGTTCGAAGTCCCCGAACCTCTTGGGTAGGTCGACGCCCAGGCGAGGGGCGTCTAAGCCGTGGGTCGACGACTGTACTCCAAGCGAATCGGCGGCCGTCGCCGTGGCGGGGAGCGCGACACGCATAGCGTCGTGGTCGAAGACGAACTGCCGAAGTTCCTCCCGAACTTCGGGATGTGCGTCAAGGAAAGCTTCGCGATCGATATCCGAATTGGCCTCGACTAGCCCCAAGTACTCAGCGACCGCCGCGTCGAGCGCTTGGCTCTGGTTGATCGGTTCGGAGTTTAGCACGGTCACTTTGCCCGTATGCTTGCGTTAGGTGTTCCCTAATTCGACGCGCATCTGCCGAATGCCGCGCCGGATCAATCCTGCCGCTGCGTCCCGCGTGCGGCCAAGCCGGTCGGCGACCTCGGCGACCGTCATTCCCGATAAATAATGTAGCGTTACCGCTTCGCGCTGGCCGTCGGGAAGCCGGCTGAGAGCCGCGGCCAACCGTAGGGTTTGCTCGTCGCGTTCTAAAGGGGACGTCGACGGTAGCTCTACAGCCAGCCAGTAGTCCAACTGCCGCGAGGATTGTTCGAGTGATTGCTGCAACGAGACGAGACGCCCCACGTCACGCTTTTCCGCCGACAGCCTCCGCGCGGCGTCGGCCAAGTTGTTCGCGAGGATTCTCCTCAGCCAGGCCAACCGCTGTTCCGAAGCCACGCTGACGCCCCGCACCAGCTCGTGGTGAGCTTCAAACAGCGTCTCTTGGACGACCCCCGAGAGGTCTGCGTTGTCGCGTAGTCTCGGGCCGGCCTGCTGCTCGACGAGCAGCCTTAGGTACGGGCGAAACTGCTCTAGGTCGTACCCGTGATTCCGTTCCGCGTCTTCAGCCATAACTACCGAACTCGCAAGACGTTACGCCAGGGTACTACGATAGTGCAGGGGCTTCTCAGGTCAAGCAGCGGCGGCGTGCCGCTAAGAAAACCGCGAAGAAACTGAAGATTTTGCGCCCCGTAGGCATCGACGATGCGCTCTACAGATAGGGGCTCAGTAGCGTGTGATACCACGTCGACGGAAGTCCTGATCTGCGAAACAGGGTTCGCCCTATCGCAGCCCTATCTCACTCGCCCCGCCCAACGCCCCCTTCCGGTAAGCGCTCCATGCTTCCGAAGCGGCCCCTTCCCAGGGGTCCGATCTGCGGCCACTTCAGGCCCGTCGAACGCCCTCGTGGGTGTTAATTTCCTCAATAGTCACCAAGAGAAGCCATGACTTCATCCCTGCTACCGGTGCGCGCTCTGAGCGGCGCCATCTCGCCGATTGTCCTTGCTACGGCGTCATTCGTGGCGGCCGCGACGCCCTATTCGATCGACATCGTCATCGACCCGTTTCATCCCGGCATACGAGACAGCTGGTTCTTCGACATCAACAACGTAGGACATGCCGCCGGCTACATCATACCGCCAGCGCCCGCGCCTTATACGCGGCAAGCTGTCCTTTACCGGGACGGCGCTTACCAGGTTTTGACGGACGGGACCGTCCGACAGGTCAATGATCTTGGCGCCGCCATCGTCGATACCGACTTCGAATCGTCCTTCGTCTCTCCCAGTGGCGTGGTGACCCCCATCAACGTCCCGGGGGACGGAGAGACGGTGTACTTCGTCGCTCTCCGAGGCCTAAATAATGCCGGAGACGTGCTTGTGTTGTATGACAAATTCACGCCCGTTGATGCGTTCTCAGGCCTTTACCTATGGAATGAGGGAACAGCGACGCAACTGACGGTGCTCGACCCCCTCCATCCGTTCTTAAATCCTCCGAACCCGGCGGACTTCACGAGCGGGCCGAGCTTCGCTTCAACGACTCTGAACTCGACCGGGCTAAACGACGCCAAGCAGTTTGCCGCGAACGTCCATCGATACGGGTACGTGCCCAACGACCCGGTTGATTTAACCGATGACGTCTTCACCGACGACTACACGGGGGCTTACTTTTACGACGGGCACGGGGGCTATAAAACGCTTGAGCAACGGACTCCCACCGAAGAAATCCGTCCCATCGACATCGACGAGGCCGGCACGGTCTTCGGATGGACTGGTTCAGACTTAGCGCTTTGGGAACCTAGCGGCTCGCTATTGTCGGTGCTTCCGGCGCCGGCTGAGGGGCTGCTCGAAGATGGCTACGCCGGTGTCCCCTCGGTTCAGCGGAACGGCTTGGGGCAAGTTGTCGCCATAACGACCGCCCGAGGGATCGCACTCTACGAGCCGGCCTCGAACGCCTGGACCGACGTGACTCCGACGGTCGCCGGACTTCCAGCCGGAAGCACGTTCGATTCGATCCAAGGATTCAACGACCGCGGGCAGTTTGTCGGCCTCGTGCGGCCCCCGGAACTTAACGGGACGTACGGATACGTCGCTACGCCTGTTCCTGAGCCGGCGGGGTGCCTGCTCGCTTTGGTCGCGGCCGCAGGATTGACGGTTAGCCGTCGTGGTCGCTCTGACCTTCATCAATGGATTCGTGGTAACGGGATCGCCGCCCGCTCGGCGGCCGGTGCGCTCGCCTGCGCGGCGCTCGTTGCGCCGCTGCACGCTGCCGAGTACGTGCTCACGGCCTCGGGCCCGTTCCAGTCGGCGTCGACTCAGTCGTTCGCATTCGACGGGACGACGAACGTTGATAGCCACTTGCCATCACTCTACGACACGGCGAGGCTCGAGGGTGGCTCTTTTGTGGCGACCTATCTGTTCTCGACCGCCGATCCGCCAGCGAGCGGCGGCAACGCAGACTACAACTTCGGTGCTCTTCAGGGGCTTTCGTTCACGCTCATGGACTCTGGCGGCGTCGCGGTCCACGAAGGGGGAAGTTCCTCCGCGAACTTCGCGTCGGTGTTTAACGACTTCACGTTTGTGGACACGCCGCGCGACACGGTCAACCTCTTTGCGTTCATCAACAGCGTTACGGGGCTCATCACCCCTACCGCCCTCTACCAACCGGCGCCAGACCTGGTCGCGATACAGTCGTTCCTCGGTTTCACCGGCGTCGTCGAAGGAGGCGCCAACTACTTAACGACGCTCGCTCTCCCGACCGACTCGGCCACGTACCTGAGCTTTCCCAGCCGGACCTTCCGGACATCGATGTCGTTCAACGACGGCGACACGCTCGACTTCTTCGAGCCCTATCAGTACGTCGAGTCGACCGTTCAATACACCATCACCGGGGTGACGATTACCCAGGTCCCTGAGCCGTCGGTGTTGCTCCTGACGTCGGTCGCCGTGGGGCTGGCGGCGTTGTCGAGCCGCGGCCGAAGGGCTTCAGGATTTGCGCTAGCGGCTGGGCTAGCGCTTACGTCGTCCTCCGTCGGCGAAGCGGCCGAGTACCGTGTCGCCTTCACCGGCTCGGTGGTCGAGGTGCTAGACGAGAACAACTGGTTCAACGGCTCAATCGTCGTCGGCGAGGGGGTGACGGGGGGCTACAACTTCTTCGACATCGGCTACACGCGCGGTGTCTATGAGCCGGGCCCTGTCTACAGCGATGTGCTATACGACTTTGGCTCCACCGGAGCGCTCCCCGGGCCGGTCTCGCTGCGGTACGCGATCGGGGCGAACGAGTACGCCACTGATCCGGCCTTCACGGGGTTTGCGATCGAGGTTGTAAACGACGGTGAAGGGTTCCGTCCAGACGATCAGTACCGCGTGCAGAGCAACTTTGCGTTCCCCGCCAGCTTCCGCGACCTGACGGGGGACCCGGTGCTCGACCCCGACGAGATTTTTTACCCCGGGGTGTTCTCTTTCCTCGCGCTCGAGGACCCGACGCGATCGGCACTCACGTCGTCCGATCTGCCATTAGGAGCGCCGGACTTAGCAAGCTTTCCCATCAAGGAACTAAAGCTCTTCATCAGCGATTTGAACGATGGCACGGTCTATGCGCAGGCTTCGATTCGACTCGAATCGCTGACAAACGTGCCCGAGCCGTCGGCGTTGGGACTTTCCTCCCTGGCGCTGCTGGCCGGCGCTGTAGCCGCGTCGTTCCGAACCCGCCGACAGCTGGTGACAAGCAAACGGGAGGTCCGACCCGTTCGTTCCCTTCGTATCGAGAATTCGTGTTAGCAAGGCGGTGCTTCGGCTCGTAAGTGCATCTCGGCTACCTGCTTTCAATCGCCCATCAAGATTCCTGCATGAAGACCATGATCCGAACTGCGACTTTAGTTATCGCGCTGTGCGGCGCGGCTTTGGGCCCGGTCCGAGCCGACACGTTCGGCAGCGAGACGAGCTCTTTCGAGATCGACTTCGTCACCATCGGCAACCCAAGCAACGCCCCCGATTCGACGGGCCAACCCGACCCTGTCGGCTCGATCGCCAAGCTCTATCGAATCGGAAAGTACGAGGTATCCGAGCAGATGATCGACAAAGCCAACACCCTCGGCGGACTCGACATTTCGAAAAGCACAGATGGCCCCGATAAGCCCGCGTGGAATGTCCGTTGGATCGACGCCGCCCGATTCGTGAACTGGCTGAATGCTGACGCTGGAAGTCCGCCGGCCTACAAGATCAACCGTGGCGGAACCTTTCAGCTGTGGGAGCCGGGCGAAGCCGGTTACGATCCGAGCAATCGGTATCGCAACACGCTCGCGCCTTACTTTCTTCCCAACGTTGACGAATGGTACAAGGCGGGCTTCTTCGATCCGAGCGTCAACGGCGGTGCGGGAGGTTATTGGGATTACGCAATCGGAAGTGACGTCGCGCCGACGCCGGTAGCAAGCAGCAACACTTCGGGCTCCGCCGTCGATAGCCAGCTCGTTGGCCAAGGCCCCGCAGACGTCACGCTCGCCGGTGGTCTGAGCCCTTACGGTACGATGGGGCAGCGGGGCAATGTCTACGAGTGGCAGGAGACGGAAGCTGACCTGACCAACGACCTCACCTCGTCCGCTCGTATGCTGCGCGGCGGCAATTGGTTCTCCAACGCTTTTGAGTTGGGACCCTTTTACATTGACCTCGGCGACTCCACGGGTGCGGGCAACCTCGCGGGGTTTCGGGTCGCGAGCAAAAACATCCCCGAGCCCGGCTGCTCGGCCTTGATCCTGTAAACCGCAGCGTCGTCGTTCCATCGCCGCCGATACGCCGCCTGACGCGGCCTTCGCCATCAACCAACAACTCAACCTAAGAATTCATGCTTCGATTTCCTCCCGCCGCTATCGCCGTTCTGGCGTCGCTAGCGGCCAGTTGCGCTCTTTCCGAGATTGCGCAAGCGGCAAAGTTCTTGGGCCTAGGCGACCTGTCGGGCGGGACGTTTCAGAGCATCGCGAACGCGGTCTCGGCAAATGGGTCGGTCGTTGTCGGCATGTCGAACTCCGCTTCGGGGGGCGAAGCCTTTCGTTGGACCGCCGCCGGTGGAATCACCGGATTGGGTGACCTCCCCGGCGGAGTGTTCGCGAGCAGCGCCTCGGGCGTCTCGGCCGACGGATTGGTTGTTGTTGGATTTGGCAACAACGCGTCGTCCTCACTCGAAGCCTTTCGCTGGACGAGCGGCGGTGGGATGGTCGCGCTGGGTGACCTAGCCGGGGGAGCCTTTCAGAGCAGTGCGGGGGGCGTCTCCGCCGACGGAGCGGTGGTCGTAGGATCGGGCGTGTCGGCTTCGGGGTTCGAAGGGTTCAGGTGGACCGCAGGCACCGGGATGGCTGGTGTGGGGGATCTTGCGGGCGGGCCCTTCTTCAGCAGCGCCAGCGCGGTGTCCGCCGATGGAACCGTGGTGGTGGGGCAGGGGCAGGGCTTTACGGCTGCGGGGTTCGAGTTCGAAGCTTTCCGATGGACCAGCAGCGGGGGAATGATCGGACTCGGCGATCTTCCCGGCGGAGCTGCTACGAGTATCGCGAATCGCGTCTCGGCCGACGGCGCGGTCGTGGTGGGGCAGAGCAGCTCGGCGTCGGGCCAAGAAGCCTTCCGCTGGACAAGCGACGGCGGAATGGTTGGTTTAGGCGACCTTGACGGTGGGGGTTTTGCAAGCAACGCCTTCGGTGTTTCTGCTGACGGCTCGATGGTCGTGGGCCAGGCGACGACTTCCCTAGGAGCGGAGGCCTTCCTCTGGGATGCGGGCAATGGCATGCGACTGCTACGAGACGTCCTCTCCCCTTCTGTCGGCGCCACGCTCGACGGATGGATTCTGACGGCCGCCCAGGCGGTCTCCGCGGACGGTCGAACCATCGTGGGTACTGGCAAGGACCCCAGCAACAACACGCAAGCGTGGTTGGCCTACCTAGGTGAGACTGTGAACTGGTATCCCCAGGCGAGCGGCTCCTGGGAATCGGCCACCAACTGGACCGGCCCCTTCTTGCCGGCCGCCACCGACGACGTCGTTATCGATCCGGTGACGGCCGTGACGATCACGGGCCCGATCGTCACCAGAACGGTCAGCTCGATGTCGATCGGAGGTAGCGGCGTCGGCCGCGTCACCCTCCACATGTCCGGCGCCAACAACGGCGACCTGCAAGCCACCTCCTACGCCATCCTGTATCCCAACGCCGAGCTTTCTCTCGCCGACGGACGAGTCTTCTCCACTCCCTCGCTCTACAACTACGGCCTGGTGTGTGGGGCAGGAACTGTAAACGCAAACCTTACCAACTATGCAGGGGGCGAGCTCCGCGTTGCGAGCGGCGAGACGATGGTCGTGAGCGGCAGCGGCAATACCAACGACGGCAAGTTCGAGGTGATCGGCGGCGAGCTCGAGTTCCTGGGCGTTGTGGTGAACAACGTTGGCGCGGGACTCGTGACCGGTCGCAACGCTACGCTACGGTTTCAGGCGGGGTTGACCAACGCGGGCTCGCTTTCGTTCTCCGGCGGCGTCAACGACGTGTCGGGCGACGTCGACAACAGCGGAACGATTGTTGTAAGCGGAGGCGCAGCGACCACCTTTTACGATGACGTGATCCAGAACGGCGTAATGCGAGTTAGTCGTGTCGGCTCCACCGCGAGCACGGCGGTGTTCCTGGGGGACTTCACTGGGAGCGGAGGCAGTACGGGGGGAGGCGACATCTTCTTTGAAGGTGACCTGCGACCGGGCAACAGCCCGGCCATCGTAACCTTCGACAACAACGTCGGTTTCGGCTCGGGCTCCGTAACGACGATCGAGCTGGCGGGGGTAATGCCTGGCAGCGAGTACGACCAGGTCCGCGTCACGGGCGCCCTAACGCTCGATGGGGCGTTGAACATTGCGTTGTTGGAAGGCTATGCCCCGGCCGCCGGCGACTCGTTCGACATCTTCGACTGGGGGACTTTGAGCGGGACCTTTGCGAATCTTTCACTTCCGCCGCTGGCGGGCGGCATGACTTGGAACACGTCGCAGCTCTACGCTACGGGCGTCTTGAGCGTTGTCGCGGCAGGCCTTCCGGGCGACTACAACGAGGACGGTTTGGTAGACGCTGCCGACTACACGCGGTGGCGCGACAACCTGGGGAGCCAGATCTCGCTCCCCAACGACGACACGCCCGGCGTAGCGGGCGACGATTACACCCGGTGGGTGAACAACTACGGCGCGAGCGATGCTCAGTCGGCCGCAGCGGCGGTCCCGGAACCGGGTGCTTGGATCCATGTTGTCGTCGGCGTCGCGACTTGCGTGATGGCGTTATTCCTCCCCCGAGCGTCGAGGTAGATCTGTGATCGAAGGCTTGGCGGAATCGAGCAATCGAGACCAACCACGCGCGGCCCGGCTCGTCGATGAGCTGCGCGACTCCTTCGACGCGCACCTCGCGGCTGGCAGACCCGCGATGTTCGGTTCTTGGCTAGAGAAGGCAGCTCCCGAAGGACGAGTGCAGCTCCTTTCCGAGATGGCGGAGATCGCGGCTCAACGCCTTCGAGATGGCGGAGTCGAAGACCCGACGGCGGTGCTCATCGCGTTAAACCCGGAACTGCGGGAGGAGCTTAATGCTGCGATCGAGGATCTCGTCGGCGGCGACGATGAGGGAGAAACTGCGTTGTTCGTTCAGTCTCCGGCCGCCGCACCAAACCGCGCGATCACCCCGCGTCGAAAGCAATCGCGGGGTCTGAAGATCCGCTGCCCCCATTGCAGCAACCAGGTCGAGCTGCTCGGCGACGCTGCCCTCGACTCGATCGACTGCACCGTCTGCGGCAGCACGTTCAGCCTGATCGACCGCTCGGCCGAGACGCGGATGGCGGCCGCCCTTCAGAGCATCGGTCGCTTCGAGCTGCTGTCGCGGCTGGGATTCGGTGGCTTCGGCACCGTGTGGAAGGCCCGCGACACTGAACTCGATCGCGCGGTTGCGGTGAAGATCCCGCGATACGGGCAGCTGTCGGAAGAAGAGATTGAGCAGTTCTTCCGCGAGGCGCGCTCGGTAGCGCAGCTGCGCCACCCGAATGTCGTTCCGGTGCACGAGGTGGGACGCGAGGGCGACACGGTCTTCATCGTCAGCGAGCTGATCCGTGGCGTGTCTCTCGCCGACTTGCTCACGGGGAAACGCCCCACTCCCCGCGAATCCGCATCGATCTGTGAGATTATCGCCCGGGCGCTGGACCACGCTCACCGTAGAGGAGTCATCCATCGCGACTTGAAGCCGTCGAACATCATGATTGATGACGACGGGACGCCGTTCCTGATGGACTTCGGCCTCGCGAAACGCGAAGCAGACGAGATCACGATGACTACGGACGGCCAGATCGTGGGCACCCCGGCCTACATGTCTCCCGAGCAGGCGGGGGGGCGAAGCGCCTGGGCCGATCGAAGGACTGACGTGTACTCCCTTGGCGTCCTTTTGTTCGAGTTGCTGACGGGCGAGTTACCGTTCCGTGGAAACGCCCAGATGCAGGTGCATCAACGCTTGGTAGCCGATGCTCCAAGCGTTCACAGCCTCAATCGAAATCTCGCGAAAGACCTTGCAACGATTTGTGCGAAGGCGCTCGAACGCGAGCCCGGTCGGCGCTACAGTACCGCGAAAGAGATGGGGGACGAGCTCCGCCGTTACCTCGATGGCGTCCCGATTATGGCCCGCCCGATCTCTCCGATCGAACGGGCAGCTCGCTGGGCGATACGCAGGCCGTTGCAGGCAACACTGATCGGGCTCGTCGCCTTCTTGGCGATCGCTGGCCCGTCGATCGCAATCGTGATCGAGGGACAGCGAGTGGCCCTTCTCGCGAAGTTCAACGAGAACGCCAACCTAATCCTCAAGCGCGAAGAGGAGAGTCGCGACGCGATGTCTCGCGCGGCGAACCTCGAAGCGAAGCTCAACCTCTGGGAGGGGCGGGCCAATCCGTGGTCGTTTTGGCCCCCCGATCCCGCCGATCCGCCCAAGCGACAGCAGATGGCGTCCCTGCTGATCGATCGAGGCGCAATACTCGAGAGGCCGATTGAAAATCCGATGGCCGACGCCCAGCGCCTGCTTGCTTTGGCGACACTGCTGCAAGGTGTCGATCAATACGAGGCAGCGACGAGGGCTCTGTTGAAGGCTTCCGAGCGGCTGGCGCCGATCGTGGCGCGAACCAACCACGTCGATGCGACGCTTGCAATGGCCGACTGCTACGACCGGCTTTCGCTGCTCACTTCTGGGGGGAATCGTGAAGAGTCGCTCGTCTGGCTTCGCAAGTCGCTTGAGCTTCGACGCGCACTCGCCGAGAAGCAACTGGCCGACCCGCGCGTCCAGGCGGTCCGCCTCGATGCCGAACTTCGCACCGCTATGGCGGTCGGGTTTAAAAAGGCCACGGATCAGTTGGCCGACGCGACGAAGCTAAACAAGCGCATGAGCAGCCTATGGCCGACCTCCCCGGCCGAGGTGTACAGCCTTGCTTGTTTTCTAGCGGGGCGCTCGCCTTGGTTAGCCGACGGCGCCCCGCTACAGAATGGGTCCGCTATGCCCACGCGCGCTGCTACGGGTCGCCCGTGACATCGCCGCCGTTGATCGTCGCGAGCGCCTCGAACGTCGTGATGTCGAGGTCATCGGCGAGGTAGTGGACGCTTCCGTCGGCGTAACCGAAATGGGCTCCACCGGGGTGGAAGCTGCCGAAGGGCAAGTCGTTCGCCAACATCTTGCGCACGCCCCCCGCTGGCAAGGGATTGTGCCCGACAAAGTACCCGAAAGTTTCGTTGCTGGCGTTGATCGGGAACACCACCTGATTCGCCGCGTAGCTGCAAAACTTAACGATCGGCGCTCCGGACCAGCTTGAACCAGTGATCCAAGGCTCAAAAACGTAGGTTCGCTCGCCAATCGCGATAGTCTTTGAAGTCCCATCGACAACCGTGGCGATGCTCGTTTTGCTGGCAGGGAAAAGCACGCCATTCTGGTAGAGATTACCGCAGGCGAACTGCTCCAACGCCGTGAGCCCTTTGCCATCACGCCGAGCACCAGCGACGCCGCAGTAGTTCGATAAACGCAGCGCTCCGTTGCCTGTGGCGGGAGCGTCGGCCGAAGGACACTGGAAAAGGTCCGGCATCTCCGATTGCGTCTCGATGACATTCGACGCCCCCCCCGTGGGCGTGGGACCGATCCGGTCGTAAAGCGACTGTTCCTCCAGCAGTGGGAGCAAGAGCACGCGCCAGCTGATGCCCGTTTGCACGGCGACGGTGCGTTTCGTGGCGCCTTGTGGGAACCGATTGAACTGCGAGTGGTGGTTTTGAAGCGCTAGCGCCTGCTGACGCAACTGGTTCGAGCAGGCCGACCTCCGGGCCGCCTCGCGCGCGGCCTGGACAGCCGGCAGTAGCAGAGCGATGAGGACACCTATGATTGTGACCACCACCAGCAACTCCACGAGAGTGAAGCCACGCCGCGATCTTGACCTAAAGACGAGCGTACCGCGCATTTCGCTAATCCCGGGTGCGCTTAGCAAAGCACCCGAGCGACACCGCGCCGGCCCAGAGGAGTGCTGTCGCTCCCGGCTCAGGTGTCGCCGCTGCCGCTTGAGCGACCTCGATGGCGGACGTCAGCCGCGAGTATGCTTCACCGAGCGAGATCGCTTGCGACGCCGCCAAAGCCTCTGCGAAGTACGGGATATCGAAGAAATCGACGGTCTGCGAGTCGTCGGGCGTTGTGTCAACGAAATCAAACGCCGAGAGGAAGTCGGTGACAGCAAGACACCCCTCACCGCAAGGGACGCCCCCTACCTGCGGATTAACGAGCACCGCTGCGAAGACCATCGCGTCCTTGTCATCGATCAAGCCGTCGCGCGTCCCGTCCCCCCGAAAGTAACCCGACAATGTGATCGCCGTCGATTGAACGGCGGCGGCAATCCCTTCCGATACCGACGACGGCGTAGCCCCGTAGTCAACGACAAAGTAGAGATCGGAGCGACCCGTAACCTCTACAAGGCCGAACGCACCGGTCACGTCGCCCCCGACCACGGCGATTGGGTAGGCCTCCCCCGGCGTGAACTCGGCGTTAGACAACCCGGACACGTCGATCTCGAGCCTCCCCGCGAGGGCGACGTCTCGCTGCACGGTTAGCGTGTCAAACTGCCCTGGCGTGCTGGCCCCCGTGATATCGAGCGCGAGCACGCCTCCGGCGCCCTGTGAGTACGACCCCTCGAGCGTAAAGCTACCAACTCCACCAAGGCCAGGATCAACGACGGCCTGGGGGCCACCCGCGGCAGCGCCGAGAGTGAGGTCACCAAGTAACGTGCCGTTGCCTGTCAGCGACCCTCCAGCGTTCACTAACACCAACGCGCTCGACAGAGTACCGTTGTTCAACTCCACGATCCCAGCGGCGGCAACCTGAACGCCAGCGGTGGCCGAAAGATACTTTCCGTTCTCAACCGAGACCGTGGTCGTCGCGGCACCGCCCGCAATGCTAAGTTGATGGACGAAAGCGTCATCCGCCGAGACCTCCACCCGAATCGACAAACCAGTGTTGTTGGTCAAATTGATCGCGTCGGTGGTGTCAGGGACCGGTGTCGCCCAAGTGTTGGTATTCGACCATTCGTTCGTGCCGGCGAGCGTTGCCGACTGCGTCGCCACGGTCTGGTTCACGAAACGGATGCGCTGGCTCGTCGGGGTCTGGATCAGTTCGATCGCCCGCCCGCTTGGGTTAGGCATAAAGATCGCGTTGAATTCGCCGACGATGCTGCTCGCGTTGAGGAACGTGATCTCGTCGTTCACGGCGGGGGCGAAGCCGTTGATCAGCGGCACGGTCAGACGGCCCGCGAGCGTTGCAACTCCCGAGCCGGGGTTCGCGTCGGGAATCACGTCCAGCCGGTCGTGCCCGACGCCGGGGGTAAGGCCGCCGACCTCGATCTCCAGAATGCCGCTCGCGGTCTGCGTGTAGTTGCCTTGGATCGTGAGGATGCCGGGAGAGTTGCCGGGAGCCACCAAGCCGGGGTTCACCAGGTTCGTCGCCATGGTCCCGTCGCCGCCGATCCTGCCCGAAGCGGCATTGGTAAGTCCCGCACCGAAGGCGATCGTCCCCCCGTTCGCGACGATGCTTCCGCGGTTACTCACCGGAACGTTTATCGCCGCCGTCCCCGCCGCGTTGCGGCGGATTGTGCCGGTCGACTGATTCACAAACGTCGGCGCCCCGCTCCCCACCCCAAAGGCGGTCCCGACCCCTTCCAGAACAATCGTCCCGGCGTTCTCAAACTGCGTGTTGACTGAGCCCGATTGTTGAAGAAGGATTGGCTGGGCGTACCAAGTCATGGCGCCGGTGTTGCGGAGCATTCCGGAAACCGACTTGGCTGACCCGAAAACCGTCGTCGTGCCCGCCAACGTAAGCACACCGGTCCCTGACATTTGCGTGCCAATCCAAGCCGTGTTGTCTGTCTGGATTGTGGCCGACCCGTTCGTGACGATCGTCCCGCCGTTAAGGATTGCCTCAAACCCCGTCACGCCACTGCCGTTGAGGGTCACCACTCCATTGTTGTCGCCCACAAAGTTCCCGAGCTTGAACCTTGCGAACTCGCCGCCAAGCGTCAACGACTGGTTTAGAGTCACCGCGCCCCTACCCGACACCGAAAGCGAACCTGTGATCTCATCTCCGGGATCGACCGAGACAACGCCATTCCCTCCAACGGTGATAGACGTTGTCCGAAAGCTTCCACCTTGTTTGTTGAACACCATCGAACCAGCCGGATTGAAGATCAGCCCGCCTTCGGCGGTCAAGCGATTTCCGTTGAGATTGATCGTGCCGATACCACTTCCGTCCAAAGTCACGGTGGTGCTTGTGACGAGGTCCCCTTTCAGGTCGAGCGTGCCGCCGCCGTTAACCGCAACGGAGCTGCTAAGCGTTAGAGGTCGGTCGACGCTCAAGAAGCTCCCGACGCCCTGCACGCGTAAGCCTTCGGTGACGTTGTCAAGGGCACTAATGCTGAACGTGTTGTTGCCGTACACCGACACGGTTCCGACGACGACATTTCCCCCTTGACGATTAAATGCGACCTGCGGACCGACCGCGTTGCCCTGACTCAAGAGATTCAAGTCGTCGGCGGTCAGCGTCCGGCCGTGCAAGTTGAGCACTGATCCGCGTTCAAGATCGATCCCGCTTCGTGCGAGATTCTGGCTGTAGGTGCTGAAGTTCAAGTCGGCGTAGGCGTCGAGCGTTGATCCGTCGTACAAGCGACTCATCGCTCCCGCCGAGAGTGGCTGATTGATCGTCAGCGTGCTCCCGTTTGCCGCTAGGAAGCGTGAGCTCAGGTTGAGTGGGCTGTTGACCGCCACCGTTGTCCCTTCCGAGATCTCGATCGTTCGAGAGACGTTGTCCAACCCCGCGACCGTGTAGGCGCCGCCCGGGTAAACGATCAGTGCGTTGGTGCGGATTCCGCCGCCACTGCGCAGCACGTTCGCCGGCCCGTTCACGGTGACCGTCGCTGCCGAAAGTGTGAACGCCCCCACATCGACGGTGCCATCTCCAATCCAAAGGTTGTCGATCGATTGATTGGACGTGAGCGAGACAATCGCCGGCGTGATGGCGCCGTCGGGAAAGCCACGTCCGACGTTGGCGACGTCCGTCGCTCCTGGAGGTCCTCCGGCTGGAGTCCACGTGCCGGGTTCACTCCACACGCCGTTGCTTGCGACGCCAAACGTCTCCGCGTAGGATCGGCCGGTCGATGTCGTTAACGCAATTGCGGTCGCTACCACTGCGAGATGCACCGCCCGCCGACCGCGTCGTCTCGAAAGCGCCCCAGCGAGCAACCCCGCCCCGGCGAGCGCTGCGCTTAGGCCCGCGGGCTCAGGGACGGAGGTCGCCGCCGCGGACAGCGTTCGGCCATAGCTGTCCCGCCAAACCTGGTACTGCGACTGCGTGTAGGCGGTTCCCAGTCCGTCTCGCCAAACCGTGTAATCTGCCGCATCAACCGCGCCGCTGTAGTTAAAGTCTCCGGTGAGACCGGCGACAACCTTGATTAGCGCGTCGGGTTGGTCGCCAGGGAGCGATATCTGTTGATCGAGCGCGGCGCTATAGGACACCCCCGTGTCGGAACCGAACAACACGCGGGTCTGGGGACTGTTCGGCTGCTCTCCCGCGTGCACCATGCCGGATGATCCGATCTGTAACCGAAACTCAGTCTGCCCCTGCGCCAGAGCGTTGAACGAGAAGGCCCCGAGCCGCCAAGCCGGGCCAACACCCGACGCGAAGCACACCCCAGCGCCGCACGTCGGTCCGATCCCCCACGAAGAAGTAGGCGTTACTCCGATGGTGTACGCGCTTACGCCGAAAAGGCCTCCCTGTGAGGTTTGAGGGTAAGTGATCGAGGCGCCCGTTTGGTCGAAGACCGACACCTGATTCCCCGGGGCTGAATCGACAATGTCACCAAATCGAGGTCCGATGGGGTTGTCGAGCGTAGCTCCGGACGCTTCCGCCGCCTCCCCCGACGTAACCAACTGCATCGAGATTGCGATCAGCTGACGAAAGGGATTCGTCTGCGAACTGTAGGGGGTGTCGCGGTTGACAGTTTGCGGCTGTGCCCATAGGTAGAGAGTCCCCGCTCCCCCAACGGGAAGCGTGAGCTGTGGCGACACCGGCTGCATCCCCGATGGCCCGCCTACCGACTGAACAAATGGATCTGTCGGCGAAAGCGAGAACCAGAAACGCGTTGGACCCGCGTCGGTGCCCGCCGGAAAGCCAGACGTGATCAGGATCGCCAGTACGGTGGACGCGGCTCGAAGGAGAGGGGCCATGTCCGTCGGCGCTCAAGGGAAGGTTGCTGCAAGGTGGGATAGGGGTGCTGCTAGGAGTGCGCGGACTCCCTCTCTAGAAGCGGAATCCGCGCAAGACTGAGTCGCGAAATACGTCTACATTTTTCGATTTGACGTCATTGACAGCAGGATGGACCGCCCCCCGGACGCCCAGCAGCGACTACAGCGCTTGAGCTGCTACCGTACTATCCAGCGGGCGTGCCGCCGCGCAGCGGTCGACCCTTGGCATTCCAATCAAGTCGGCGACGCCTTAGTGGAAATCGCGAAGAAGCTTCATCGTCAGCTTATCGCTGCGACGGCGGGTCACCCGCGGTCGCTCGAAGCGGAGGACGTAACTCCGCTAGGTCGCAGCCTGATTCTCAAAGATGCCTTGGGACCGAGCTTCCATTAAAGGTCCATCCGGTTTCTCTGTGGGTAGGTTAGGATTTCGCGGGAAAGGAGCGTCCCGATGCAAGACCGCGAGTTGTACGAGAAGATCCTTGGGTTAGAGGCGCCCTGGTCGGTGAGCCGGGTCGAGCTTGACGCGTTGA
>JBGSJY010000341.1:0-7153 GCA_041741515.1 Pirellulales bacterium
GAGCGAGCCGCCCGCCATGAGGTGCGCCGCGCCGCTGCAGACGCGCGCGCCGTAGCTGTAGCCAATCAGGCCGACATGCGAGCCCTGCGGCAGATGGCCCATGACCCAGGCGAACTGGTAGCCCACGGGCTTCGTGCGCGCCGCCTTTTCACGGAAGTCCTTGAGCAGCCCCGGCACCTTGTCGGAGCTCCACGAGAAGACGACGAACTGGATCGGCCGATCGTCCTCGGCGCAGCGGACCAGGCGTGAGTAGACGTCCAGCCCACAACGCTGTGCTTCGGGCGCCGACAGCTGGTTGCCGTGGACGTAGAAAACGATCGGCAGCGTCGGGTCGAGCGACGCCATCACGGCGTCCAGCGGCGCCGCGTTCCACCGGCAATCGACGCGCTCGGCCGCTTCGACCCCGGCGGCGAGCCGCTGGGCGTCGGTCGTGCAGCCGACGGGACGGGTGCTGACCAGCAAAACGCGATCGCCCGGCCTGACGCATTCGGCCGCTGCAACCGTTGCGACCCACACCAGCGCAATCGCGCGGAGGGCGTCGGAGGGCTTAAGGAGGGATCGATTCATCGATTACGACTTGTTCGGCGCTGGGGGAGGCGTCGCGGCGTCGGCGAAGGAAGGGACCGGGTAATTTACCCGCGCAACGAAAGTCGCGCCGGAACTATGTTGAAAAAAATCAACCGTTTCATTTGCACACCACGCGGCGTGAGGTAGTGTTTCGCGGCTTCACCGAGACCCCGAAAGGAAGGCGTCTCGCGGCTGCGTCACGGGAAGTGACGCGAGTGCCCTCCCCCCCACAAGCCGCGACGGTGGCGTGTCGCGACCCCCACGCGATGCACGCGCCTTCGGGCATGCTTCGCCCCCGCCGAAAGGATGCCGCCATGAAGAAACTGATCGCCCTCTGTATCGTTACAACCGTGGTTACGAGCGTGACCGGTTGCGGCTGCTGCCGTCGTTTCCGCGACTTCATCTGCCGCGGCGCCAATTGCGGCGCCGCGACGGTCGCGGCCCCAGCGCCGATCGCTTACGCCCCGCCCCCGATGGCAGTCGCTCCGATGGCCTTCGACCCGGGTTGCAGCTACGCCGGCGCCGATCCGGGCTGCGGGTACATGACCGCTTATCCGCAAATGGACAGCGGCTGGACATCCGGCCAGGCGTGCGAGAGCTGCAACAGCGGCTACTCAATGCCGTCAAGCGGCGGGGTCTTGGTCGATCCAAACGCGTCGATGCTCCCCGGCCCCGCCGCGGTGAACTGAGTCCCTGCTCACGAAACGCGTGGCGAGCCGTCGCCCTCCCCCATTGTTGCGGCTCGCCACACTCCGCCAGCCCCCCGCCGCTTCGCCTGTCCTGAGCGAATCGGCGGGGGGTTGTTTTTTTGGGGGGCAAGCCTCGTCGTAAAAGCCGCCGTGGGCCGCCGCCCGCGGGTGGGGCGGCCTGTGTGCGTTGTCGCGGTTGGGCGGATGACGCTGAACCTCGGCGCGGTTCTCGGGTCGCCTGCGCCCCCCTGGGCTGCGCCGGTGCGTACACTGGTAGCTAGGCATCCAAGCTACCACTGTGTGATTCCCGAGGGGGCCCCGCGCGTGCGTACTCATCTCTTCGTTGTCGGCTTCATTGTCGCCTTGCTCGCCCTCGGCGGCGTCGCGTCAGCGCAGCTCCTCGACGCGACTGCCAGTACGCAGCGCTCCACCGAGGCGACCGCGGAGCAGCCCGTCGAGACCACCGTCCGCTTCCGTGTCGGCGCGATCCTCACCGCCAAACGCGGCGCCTGCCGCGACATCCTCGGGATGGTGGCCGTGCCGATCGAGTGCGACGAGCAGCGGGTGCGGATCGTCGAAGAAGACTTCTCGCCCGGCGTGACGGCGACGTTTCGCGACCTGGCCGGCGGCAACGCCCGCCAGATGCTGTTCACCCTCCCGTTTATCGAAGGGGGCGCCGAGGCGCGGGCGGTCCTCACCTACGAGGTCACGACCCGCACCACCCCGCCGCCGAGCGACGCCGAGGCAGCCTCACTGAAAATCCCCGAGCGGGTTCCCCGCGGGCTGCGTGGCTACGTCGGCCCGAGCCCCTTCATCGAGTCGAAGCACCCAAAGATCAAGAAGCTGGCACGGGAGATCGAGAAGGAATTCGAAGAGTCCCATCCCGATGCCAACGACTTCCAGCGGCTCGAGGCGATCTACGACTACGTGATGGAGAACATCGAGTACCTCGAGGGCCCCGACACCAGCGCCGTGACCACGCTCGAGGCGGGCTCGGCCGACTGCCACGGCCGCAGCGCGCTATTTGTCGCGCTCTGTCGCGCGAAGGGCGTGCCGGCGCGGATGGTGTGGGTCAACGACCACGCCTACCCCGAGGTCTACATGGAGCGCGGCGAGGACGACGGCGTCTGGCTCCCCTGCGAGAGCGCCGGCACGTGGGCGTTCGCCGAGATGCCCATCACCCGCCCGATCATGCAGAAGGGGGACGACTTCCGCGTCCCCGAACGCCGCGGCGAGAGGCTGCGCTACGCCTGCGAGTATCTCACCGCCCTGCCCGCCACGCGCGGCAGTAAAGAACCCGTCGTGAAGTATCTCCGCGAGGTCGTTTCGGACGGCGCCGGCCTGCAGCCGAATTAGCGCGTGCTTCGCTTAGCCGTCGCGTTTCTAGCGTTGCGCCGATTCAGGGCGCAAGGCGTGGAAGTCTCGCGCAGAGACCAACGCTCTAAGCCCTCACTAGCGGCGCCGAGAAATCAGGGCGCCCAGGGGCCCATCCTCGGAATCCGGCTCCCGCTCTGACAAAACGAGGCAGGGCGTCCCAATCACGGGGAGGTTAAGCCCTCGGGACGCCGCCAAAGCTAGCGGCGAGCGCTCTAGCGATCCCGCCAGCTTCTCCCTATAGGGTGTCAACGTTGGGCAGGGTCTCTGCGCGGCGGGACCGATACGTCGGTGCTAGCAGCGCTCTGCCGCCAAAGTTCACCCAACCGGAAAAATCCATCCAGCTTCCGCCAATTCCGTCCCGATGAGGTTCGTAACGGCGACTTTTTCGGCCTAGAAGCGGGCACGCTACGCACCTTCGACCCGACGGCCCCGCCTGCGTTGCTGGCGCCGTCGGCCCGACGGAATAGCGGGTGGACCGATCTAAATCACGGTGGCGACGCGTTATGCGACTCAGTTGTCTTATCAACAACTACAACTACGGCCGCTTCGTCGCCGAAGCGGTCGAGAGCGCCTTGTCGCAATCAACGCCCTTCGACGAGGTGGTGGTCGTCGATGACGGGTCGAGCGATCATTCGCTGGCGGTGCTGGCGTCGCTCGAGCAGCGACACCCGCGTCTGAAGGTGGTCCAGAAGCCCAACGGCGGGCAGCTGTCGGCGTTCAGCGCGGGGCTCGCGGCTTCGACGGGCGACGTTCTTTACTTTCTCGACGCCGACGACCTCTACGAGCCGGACTACGTGCAACGGACCGCCGGGGTTTTCCAGGCCCGGCCGGACGTAGGTTACGTGTGCTGCGGGCGCCGGCTGTTCGGCCGCATCGAGCGTGTCGAACGGCCGTTCCGCGAAGAAATCGACCTGGGCTACTCCGGCGCGATCCTCGCGACGGCGGGCGTGTGGTTCGGGGCCTCGACGTCGTGCGTCTCGATGCGCCGCTCGGTGCTAGAGAGGCTGCTGCCGGCCACGGACATCGAACCACTTTGGCGGATCAACGCCGACCTCTGCCTGGCCTACGGGGCGTCGCTGGCGGGGACGCGGAAGTACTGCCTCCCCGAGCCGCTGGTCGCCTACCGCGTCCACGAGCACAACGCCCACTACGGCAAGCAAGAGGACGCCGCCGGAAAGTACCTGCGTCGGCTCCAGTCACAAACGCTGACCGAGCATTTCCTCCGCCACCTCCGCCTCGACCGGACCCGGTTGGAGGACCTGCTGCACCTGGAGTTCGCGACCGTGCCGCGACCCACCTACGCGATGCTGAAGAGGTACCTGCGATCGACGCTGGCGTCGCGTGCCCGGATCGCGCGACGGGCCGGCCAAGCGTTGGCGATCTGGCGCCATTACAGCAGCACGCGTCGAACCCCGGCGCCGGTGGCGAGCCGCTTCGAACTCCCCACCGACCTGAACCTCTATGCGCCGGCGAAAGCCTCCTGAGCGCGTGACAAGCACCCGATTCGACGGCCTCTAAGAAACATGAAGTATTTCCTGCGAGCTGTAAGCGAAGGGACTCGCCATTGGCCGGCGCTCGTAGCGGCGCTCGGCTGCTCGCTCGGTGTTGCGGTCCTCTGGGGAACCAACATCGCCGCGCTGTTCCCGCTCATCCAGACCACCCTCAGCGGTCACTCGCTGCAAGAGACGCACGCCGCGCGGCTCGAAGAGCGCCGCGCCAACGTCGCGACGATCGAGGCGGAACTCGCCCGACTGATTGCGGAGAAAGAGGCTGCCGAGAAGGCGTTGGCCGAAAAGGGACTGGCCAAGAACGGTCTCGCCGCGCCGGACGCTGCCGAGCCGTCGCCCCCCTCGCTCGACGTCGAGATCGGCGCCGCCCAAACCCGCCTCCAGCTCAGCCGCGCCTCGCTGGCGTGGGGAGAGTGGCTGCAGGCGAAGCTCGAGGCCTGGCTTCCGGTGGGGCCGTTCTCCACCGTCGTGCTGGTGGTGGCCCTGGTCTTCGCCGGCACGGCGCTGCGTGTGCTGTTGATGCTGGCGAACTCGATCCTCGTCGCGCATGTGACGCAATGCACGATCCGCGACCTGCGAAACCGCATCTTCAATAAGGCGCTGGAGATCGACCGTCCCTCGTTTCAGGTGATGGGGATCAGCGGCTTCCAGGCGCAGATCACGCACATCGCCGACATGCTGTCGATGGGCATGACCAGCTTCTACGGCGGCGCGGTGACCGAGCCGCTGCGGATCCTGTCGTGCCTGACGGGCGCCTTCCTGGTCTCGTGGCGGCTGACGCTGGCGTCGCTGATCTTTGCGCCTGTCGCCGCCTACTTCGTCCTCGTGCTCAACCGACAAGTGCGGTCCCTCTCGACACGGATCCTTGACCGGTCGCTGGGTTTCCACCACGTACTGCTCGAGGTGCTCGGCGGGCACCACACGGTGCAAGCCAACACCATGGAGAGGTTTGAACGCGAGCGGTTCGACGACGCGACCGGCCAGATGAAGGGCGTCGCGATGCGGGCCACCTTCTACAACTCGCTCTCGGGCCCAATCACCGAGTTCTTCGGCATGGGCATGCTCTGCATCGGTCTGTTGGCCTCGTCGTATCTGGTCCTCAACAGGCAAACGACGATCTTCGGCATCCCGATGTCCGAAGAACCGCTCAGCATCCCCGCCGTGACGGTCTTCTTCGGCCTGTTGATCGGCGCCGCGGACCCGCTGCGGAAGCTGTCGGGCGTCGTCTCGGGCGTCAACAACGGCATGGCCGCCGCGAACATGCTCTACCCCGTGCTCGACTGGCAGTCGGCGTTGCGCGAGGCCAAGGAGCCGGCCCCTATGCCTGAGGAGATCCAGCGGATCGAGCTCAAGGGGGTCACCTTCAGCTACGACTGCAAGCACGACGTCCTGCGCGACGCCAATGTCGTCATCAATCGGCGCGACCGGCTGGCGGTTGTCGGACCCAATGGCGCCGGCAAGAGCACGCTGGTGAACCTCGTCTGCCGGTACTACGACCCCCAAGCGGGCGAGGTGCTTATCGACGGCCAGCCCGTCCGCGGCTTCGACCTCCGCGACCTGCGGTCACGCTTTGCCGTCGTCACCCAGCAGACCGAGCTCTTTAACGAATCGATCCTCCACAACATCCGCTACGGACGCTGGGAAGCCAGCGAAGAAGAGGTCTACGAAGCGGCTCGCCTGGCGCGGGCGCACGACTTCATCAGCGCGCTCCCCGACGGTTACAACACGGTGATCGGATCGAACGGCCACCGGCTCAGCGGCGGGCAGCGGCAACGCGTCGCCCTGGCGCGGGCCTTCCTGAGGAACGCCGAAGTCCTGATCCTCGACGAGGCCACTAGCCAGATCGACGCCCAGAGCGAGCGGCTCATCCACGAGGCGCTCAACGACTACGGCGCCAACCGGACGATCCTGTTTATCACCCACCGCGAAAGCACGCTTTCGCTCGCGACCCGCGTTGTCCGCGTCGAGGACGGCAAGCTTGTCGAGGTCAGCCCGAAGACGGCTATCGCGGCGTAACGCGACGAGATAACGATCGGCCACCCGAGCCGGTCTTCTGAGATTCTTAAACCTACGTCCTAAGCGCACGGAAGCGCCCCGATGAACGCCACCGACAAGGCCCCCTATCCGATCATCGGAAAACTCTGGCGCGAGGTCTCTCGCCCGGTCCGACGCTTGGCCCACCGTCCCAGTGGCCTCCAATCGTTTCAGCCTTCCGACTGTTCGGTCGAGGCGGAAGGGCTCTACCTCCTTAGAGAGCTGGTGCGAGAGTCGAGCCGGTTCGAGGGTCCGATTATTGAGATCGGCACACTGTTAGGGGTTACCGCCACGGAAATGGCGCTCGTGAAGGCGGCGCATCAGCAGATCAAGACGGTCGATCTCTATTGTTGGAACCCGTGGGGCCTCACGCCCGACGTACACGCCGCCCTTGCCGCGCAGGTGCTGTTTTACCTGATCGAAAAGGGAGAGGTCGAGATGATCCGCGCCGACAAGAACGAGTACTACCGCTCGTATAACGGTCGGGCGCCGGCGATGGTCTTCCTCGACGCGATGCACGACTACGAAGAGACCAGGGCCGACATCGAATGGGCTCAGCAGGTGGGCGCCGAGATCATCTCGGGTCACGACTACAGCGACGAATTACCAGGCGTTGTCCAAGCGGTCGATGAGTTCGGCGGGCCCAAGCGGCTCGGCGGCACGGTTTGGGTTCTTTGAATAGAAAGCCGCGAGTGAAAAATATGGATACGCTCCAGTTTCGGCATTGCGAAGTCGAAGTGACCTGCCCCAAAAACCTGAGCCATTCGTTATGAGAGTACGGTTTGGGTAAATCCGCTGCCCCCGCGTAGCGGAGCAGCCGCTCGAGGCGTAGCCGAAAGCGGCTGCGGAGCGGAGTGGGGGCAGCGGGCCGCGAACTCCGCCGGGGTCAGGTATCCCAGCGAGCTGTGCGGCCGGTGATGGTTAAAATCCTCTCGCCAAGCGGCCCCGAGCTTCCTCGCCGCCGCCAGGCTCTCGAAC
>JBGSJY010000342.1:0-13917 GCA_041741515.1 Pirellulales bacterium
GCCGCCGCCGCCGGGTAGGGCAGTCGCAGCGGAGTCGCTTGGCGCCAGACCGCCGCGATCGCCAGCAGCGCGCCGTGGTAAGCGCCCCACAGCACAAACGTCCAGCCGGCGCCGTGCCACAAGCCGCCCAGCAGCATCACGATAAACAGGTTGCGGAGCGTGAAGACGAGCCTGCCGCGACTCCCGCCCAGCGGGATGAACAAGTAGTCGCGCAGCATCGTCGAGAGGCTGATGTGCCAGCGTCGCCAGAAGTCCTGGATCGATGACGCCTGGTAAGGCGAGTCGAAGTTCTGGCAAAACTCGAAGCCGAGCATCCTCCCCAGGCCGACCGCCATGTTGCTGTAGCCGGCGAAGTCGAAGTAGAGTTGGCAGCTGTAGCCGAGCATCGCGTACCAGCCCGCCGCGAACTGCAAGGAATGGTCGGGGTCGAGCATCGGATCGATGCGGCTCGCGATCACGTCGGCCATCAGCAGCTTCTGGGCGAGCCCCACGACAAACAGCCACACGCCCGAGGCGAATTGCGACCCGTCCAGCTTGCGGTCGAGCGTGCGGAGCTGCTCGTCGATGTCGGCGTAGCGGACGATGGGACCCGCGACCAACTGGGGGAACATCGATACGTACGCCGCGAAGTGCAGCAGGCTCGTCGCCGGCTTGGCGTGTCCACGATACAGGTCGATCGAGTAGCTCATCGTCTGGAACGTGTAGAACGAGATCCCCACCGGAAGAGTAATTTCGGGCGTCGGCACGAGGCCGCCGTGGTGGACCCACTGGGCGATCGCGTTCCAACTCTCGGCGGCGAAGCCGGCGTACTTGAAAGTCGCCAGCAGGCCCAGGTTGGAAACGATCGACGCCGTCAGCCATCGCCGCTTCGAGCGTTCGCTCGCCGCGCCGGCGATCCCAAGGCCGACCCGATAGTCGATCAGCGTCGAGACGGCCATCAGGCCCAGGAATCGCCAGTCCCACCAGCCGTAGAAGACGTAACTCGCCGCGACCAGCAATCCCATCCGGGTGACGCCAGCGCGCGGCAGCGTCCACCACAGCGCGAGCGTGATCGGCAGGAACAGAAAGACGAAGATATAGCTATTGAACAGCATAACGCTGGGCGTCTCGGGCGCCGAAGAGGGTATCGACGACGCGCGACGCATTCGCCGCCCGCAGGTGGACCGCGTCGTAGAACCCGTCGGCGTCGCCGGCGAACGACGCAATATCGGTGAGGTCGGTGAACGTGCCCGTGCTGGGGAGCGTGTCGGTGATAAACCGAGTCACCTCTTCGCGTCGTGCGGCGAATGACCGGACGGCGTGCAGTTCCCTCAGCAGACGCGGGTGCATCGGCGTCAGGAAGACCGACAATTCGACGTGGTTCGCTTCACAGAGGCTCATCAGCTCGCGCCACGCGTTTTGACGCATCGGCGACAGCCGCCCGTAGTGCCGGTAGAGGCCGACGTAGACGTCCCGGTCGTAGTCAAAGGCCTCGTCCCAGTTGTAGTCGCCGCGCTGAATCCGGCGGTTGCGTCCCTCGTAGACGATCGAGCCGTCCACTGCGAAGTGCTCTTCGGGGGTTGGCTTGCGGTCACGCGCGGTCGCGTAAAGCAGCTTCAGCGCGCTGGTGGTCTGATGCCACGACAACAGCTCGCGCGTCGGCTGCCAGCGGTCGGCCAGAGAAACACACTCGGGCACTTCGCGGCGCAGCTCGGCGGTGCGGATCAGTTCCGGGTCGGGACCCATCTGGTCAGCAAAGGCGTCGATGTCGAGGCCAATGACGAGCTCACGCGGCGCCCGCTTGTGCGTCGTCTGGAATCGCCGTGTAAGCGCTAGAAAATCCTCGGTGCGGCCGTAGTAGACGCCTGCGTTGTAAAAGCCGACGCCCGTCCGCGCCGCGAGCTCGGGGGGCGACAGGGTGAGAACCCGCGACGAACCGAGGACGAGCCCCTCGACCGCGTCACTCGCTCGGGCGATGCCCAGCGATTTGGTCCCGCGGGCCGTGAGCGTCAACGGCGGCAGACCGTGAGGGCCGTACTGGTCGTAGGGATCGACCGACCAGTTCAATGCCGATAAGCCCCCGAAGCCAATGGCGGCGGTGAGGGCGAAGGCTCGCAAGAAGCGGGCGGCGGGCATGGCTGGCGTTGCGGGGGGACGTACCTCTAACCGGCCCTCTAAGCGGGGCAGCCGACTGAGATCGACCGGTCCTGCAAAGCGTAGCTCACAAACCGGGGGACTGGGGGCGGCCGCCGGGCGATTCGCGATCGAACTCTCCGCAATTCATAGCCCCGCGGCGCTCGCGATCCGCCCGGTTTATACTGACGCGGTCGCCGTCCGCCACCGGGCGGTATCTGCCTGGCTTTTCGCTTCTCATCTTCGCTCGATCGACATGCTCTTCTTCATCGCGCTCCTCGCCGTTCTGCCCGTCGGAGCATCGATCCCCGTGTTGCCGACGCCCGAAGCTTCGTCGACGCGTCGAGTCGTTCCCTTCGACGAGGCCTGGCGCTTCTCGCAAGGAGACATCGACGGCGTTTCGGGGCCGTCGTTTGACGCCTCTGAGTGGGAGGTGGTCGATACGCCGCACGACTGGGCGATCGCCGGTCCCTTCCGCCAAGACGCGCCGGCCCGCGGCGACGGGGCGTTCCTGCCGACGGGCGTGGCTTGGTACCGCAAGGCGTTCGTGGCGCCCGAGTCGCTCCGAGGCCGCCGGCTCGTCGTTGAGTTCGACGGCGTCATGGCCAACAGCCGCGTTTACCTGAACGGCAACTTGCTCGGCGAACGCCCCAACGGCTACGTCAGCTTTCAGTACGACCTCACGCCTCACCTACGCTACGGCAACGCCGAGCCGAACACCCTGGCGGTAAGAACCGACACCTCCGAGCAGATCGCCTCACGGTGGTACACGGGGAGCGGCATCTACCGCCACGTCCGGCTCGTCGCGACCGATCCTTTGCACGTCCCCTACCACGGGGTGGGCGTCGCCACCCCCGAGGTCACTGCCGATCGCGCGGTGGTGGCGGCGTCCGTCACCGTCCGCAACGACGGCGACGCCGCGCGCGACTACCAAGTGCGGACCGAATGCTTCGATCCCGACGGCAAACGGGTTGGGACCGCGAAAGCCAGCGCCCACGCGGCCGCTGGCGGTGCGTCCGAGACACGCCTCACGATCGACCTCGCCGCTCCCCAACTCTGGGACTTTGATAGACCACGGCTCTACACCCTGCAAGTCTCGATCGATGACGACGGGGGGCGTATCGACCAAGTCGCCGTGCCGTTTGGCGTCCGCACCGCCGAGTTCCGCGCGGACTCGGGCTTCTGGCTGAACGGCCGCAATCACAAGCTACGCGGCGTCTGTCTGCACCACGACGGCGGCGCCGTGGGCGCGGCCGTGCCTATCGCCGTCTGGCGAGACCGTCTCGAGAGACTCAAGGGGCTGGGGGTCAACGCGATCCGCACCAGCCACAACCCCGTCGCGCCGGAGTTCCTGGACCTGTGCGACCAGATGGGATTGGTTGTGATGGCCGAGTTCTTCGACTGCTGGGAGGGGTCCAAGCGGAAGCACGACTACGGCAAGCACTTCTCCAAGTGGTGGCGACGCGACCTTGCCGACACGCTCCATCGCGACCGCAATCACCCGTCGATCGTGCTCTACAGCGTCGGCAATGAGATCCGCGACACGCATCGGGCAGAGAAGGCCAAGGAAACCCTGAAGGCGCTTGTCGACGTCTGTCACGCGATCGACCCCACGCGGCCCGTGACGCAGGGACTCTTCCGACCCAACGTCACGCACGACTACGACAACGGTCTGGCGGACCTGCTCGACGTCATCGGCACCAACTATCGCGACGCCGAACTCCTGCAGGCCTGGAATGACAATCCGCAGCGCCGCATCATCGGCACCGAGCAGCCGCACGAACGGCAGAACTGGCTCCTCTGCCGCGACAACCCGCAGCACGCCGGGCAGTTCCTCTGGGTGGGCGTCGATTACCTCGGCGAGTCTCGCAGTTGGCCGATCACGACCTTCGATTCCGGGCTCATCGATCGCACAGGCGTCCTCCATCCGCGCGGCGCCGAGAGGCAGAGTTGGTGGAGCCAAGAGCCGGTGGTCAGTGTCTACCGCCGTGAGGCGGCGACCGAATCGACGCCGGCGGACCCCGGCTACGAGGCGGTCGAGTGGCGACGGCGCGAAGTCTTGTTCCCGGACTGGACGCCCCGCGACGCCTCGGAGCATCCGGAGAATGTCGAGGTCTACAGCAACTGTGAAGAGGTCGAGCTTCTGCTGAATGGCCGGTCCCTCGGCGTCCAGCCGCTGCCGGCCAACGCGACGCCGCGGAACTGGAACGTCCGCTACGAGCCCGGCGAGCTCATCGCCATTGGCCGCAAAGGCGGCGCCGAGGTCGCCCGTTGCCGCCTCGCCACGGCAGGGCCGCCGGCGGCGATCCGACTCACCACCAGCCGCGATCGCTTGTCACCCGCCTGGGACGACGTCGCCATGGTGCGGGCAGAGATTGTCGACGCCGCGGGAGTACGCTGCCCCCGAGCTTCGGACCATATCCAGTTCGCGCTGGAGGGGCCCGGCCAGATCGTCGCGGTGGACAACGGCTCGATCGTCGACCTCGACCCGTTTATCGCCCACGACCGCCAAGCCTACCGAGGCCGGGCCCTGGCGGTGGTCCGAGCGACGGGCGCTGGCGACGAGCTGAGACTCAGCGCGTCGTCCGAGGGAATCGAGCGGGGCGCCCTTTCGATCGCCATCGATAAGGCCCCGGCGGAGCACTGAAAGCCCGCCGCGATACGCGGCCCTGCCCACCTCACTCCGGCGGCAAGACTTCGGCGACTCCTAAACCCTCGTACCACACGCTCTGGTTGGCGCCCCCGGTGGAGTCGTCGATGAGCACCGTGATGTCGCCGCCTCGATCGACTTTCTTGCGGCCGATGTAGGCGCGGTAGAGCGACCTCGTGTCTTCGTGAAGCACCGGCGCCGCGTCAAATTGATCGGCCTCTGCCTGCTGAGAGCCCCGCGTTCGGTACAGCTCCATGTGGTCGGCGTCGAAGCCCGCCTGGATGCGCCCGTCTTGGTCCTCCTCGTTCCAGAAGTAGACGAAGACGTCGTACTCGCCGGGCCCAAGATCGGCGATGGTCGTCATCAGCACAGGAGCGTCCTCGCTTCCCGATTCGTCGGCAGTGAAGACGCTCTCCCCATTCCCTGCCCCGGCGCGGCGGCTCCACGCGTTGTCCATCACGCCCTGCTCCGCCGAAGAGGCGCCCGGCGCCGCGGGCTTGCCGTCCTCTCTTGTAGTGTTGCTCTCCGTCGCATCGATGAAGCGCACTTTGCCGAGCCGCTCGCCAGCGCGATCGATGACGCCGACGACCGCGGTGTCGTAGTCGTGCGAAGAGTTCATCGAGCCACGCCACCACAGCACGGCCGTATTGGTCTCGTCCCAGGAGGGGATGATCGGGCGGAGGTTGTCGAAAGAGGAGTTCTCCGTCAGGGCGGTCCAGGTCCAGGTCTGTCCGTCGTCGGCCGTCTCGCCCCGGTAGATCTCGTGGTGCGCGAGGGGCTCAGCGGTATTGGGGTCGATTTCCGTCGATAGATAGATCGCGTTGGGGTCGTGTGGGTGCAACGCGCCGAGCCCGGTGTAGTCCGTCTCGTCGCCGGGAAAGAGTTGGCCGCCCGCCTTGGCAATCTCGCTGGTGGTCCACTCGGCCGTCTGCGGATCGAACCTCGCAAGCCACACCCGATGGTCGGCCGCCCCGGAGCTGTGGCTGCCGTACCCGCCCGCCCGCGCCTTGAACAGGACGGAGATCGAGCCGTCGTCGTACGACTGCACGTCGGTGTTCCACCCCCGAGAATTCGCCTCCGCGCCGGACCGGAAGACCGGGGTGAAATCGTCGGTCGAGTTCACCTTGTCCGCCTCGAAAGAATCGGCCGCGTCAAAGACGTCGAGGTCGATGACCGCACCGTTTGAGCGGTGGAGTTTTCCCCCCTGGAGGTAGGCGTGGTAGAGGCTGTTGTTGAAGTCGCGGGGGTGGAACTCGGTCGCGACGATGTCGATCCGATCGACGCCGTTGCTCACGTACTTGTAGTAGCCGTTGACGTAGCTGGACGACGGCGCGGCGCCCGCCTGCTTCGTCAGTTGCCCGCCGTACCGCCAGGTCGCGCCGTTGTCGTCCGAGACCATGAGGTGCGGGCTCTGATTGGTGCGCGCGATGTTGTAGGTTCGGCCATGGCCGTCGCCGTCGGGGTCCTCGGCCGAGAGTTGGAAGACGTTCGAGTAGGTCGTGCCGCCTTTGCCCGGGGCGTTATCGGGGATGACGTCCCACCAGTGGAACTCCGACTCGGGGCCCCAGGTCTGGGAAGCCGCGTCGTAGGTCCGGTAGTAGCTGCGATCGTCCTCGACCCCGTCTACGTTGTTGTGCGCGGCGTAGAACGCGAGGAGATTGCCGTCGCTCTTCTTCAGCAGCGCGGGGACGTTGTGGTCGTCCCCGGCCCCGTACGAACGGAGCCGATGGTGCGAGTAGCGAGTCCGAGCGCCCGTCGCGAGATCGAAGTGCGTTGTCTGCACCTGGCCATCGAGCGACTCGCCGACGGCGCCATCGCGGTTGGCGATCGACCCGACAATGAGCCGGCCACGCTGGGCGTCGACGATGGCGCGCTCGTCTTGAAACCAACTCCAAGCGCCATTGCTGGCGAACTGAATAAGATTGCCGTGGACGACGTCGCGCGCCCCAGCCGCGGCCGCACGATCCGCCGTAACGAACGACGCCCCTGCTGCGACGGAGGAGGGTTCGCGCGCTGGGCTCGTGTCCATCGCAGAAGGATTGGCCGCCAGGCCAGTGTCTCCGCAGAGCAAGAGGGCGGCAAGAGACAACTTAGGAAGCCGAACAGGCATGGTCGTTCGCGTAAGGAGAAGAGAAGTCGCCAACCTACACGACGCATCGTACACCGTCGCAATGAGGGGCCAAGCAGCGAACGCCCTTTCCGATAGGCCCGTTGCGAAGGACCCGTTGCGTGGCGGCGGCCCCCCTCGTTTTCACGCGACCGCCGCCGGGTCGGCGCCGTACTCACTCGCTGGCACCAGGAGAATCCGTGGGCCTCGTCGGCACGCCCACGCGACCGATCCCAGCAGCGCTAGGGCGACCGAGGTCGGTTCCGGCGCCCCTTCAGCGGAAGCGCTTTGGGCCGTGGCGCCATAATTATGGGCCCAGAGGTCATAGTCGCCCTGGGTGTAATCGACGCCCAGGCCATCACGCCAGACGGTGTAGTCGGCGCCATCGACGGCGCCATCGCCGTTGAAGTCGCCCGGCAATCCGGAGAGCGCTTCCCGCGCGTCGTACGCGGCTTTCAAGAGGGACGCGCCGTTGGAGACGGGGAGGTCTTGTCCGATCTCCCAAAAAATGAGGTGTTGTAACCCCTGCTGGATGGCGTACTCGACGCGCTGGACGGCCAGTTCGGGCGAAGGGCTCCAGACCTGCTGACCGCCGTACTGGTAGTACTCGCGGTCGGTGGTGGTTCCGCCGGCGACGAGTTCGCTGTAGGTGTACGCGGTCTGGCTCGTCAGCGCCCGGCCGTAGACGGGCATCGCGAGGCCGAGCCGCTCTGCCGGCGATCCGTTCCCCCAAGTCCCGAAGACCCAAGGACGATCGTTGGGCGATCCCGGGGGCTCCGTCCAAGCCTCGACGGCGTCTTCGGCATACTCTTGGAGAGAGTGCTCGCCGTTGTTCGGATTGCCGGGATCGCTGCTCCACCATCCGAGGTCGTAGGTCATCAGCGACACGCCGTCGATCGCGTCCTCGCCAGAGAAGACGCTGTTGGAGATTACAACCGACGGCGCCACGGTGGCGTAAACCCGCCTGTCAGCCCCGATCTCTTGCTTGATCCGCTTCAGTAGCGCCGGGTACTGCGTCGTCCGCTGGACGCCCGCATCGGGGTGCTCCCAGTCGATATCGACCGCGTCGGCGCCGGTCTCGTTGAGCAGGGCATTCACGTTCTGCGCGAGAACGGTGCGCTTCGAGCTGCTCGCCGCGACGCTGGTGAAGGTAGCATCCTGCCCCGCCGCGCCGAGGGTGATGTCGAGCCGCGGACGCTGGCCTTCGGGAAGCAGATTGATGACGCCTTGCAAGGCCGCGATGTTGTCCTTGTGCGATTGCAGCGAGCCCGAAAGAGAGACAATCGCCCCGTTGCCATCGACGCTGAGGCCGAAATATCGCACCTCGTCCAGCATTGAAAGCTGCCCGGGGAGCACGTTGCTGAGATAGTTGTTATTGATCCGGTAGTAGGGGAGATAGCCAATCAGGTCGAGCGCGGCGGCGTTGACGGCCGTTGCGGCGATGGCGAGCAGCGTTGCGATGCAAATCATTTTCTTCGGATAGAGCACTCGTCGTTCCTCATGCAAAGGCGCGTCATCGGGCCCGGCGACTACCGGGGCGGCTGATCTATTGTTGGTAGGCTTCAGAACTGGCCGGACCAGCCGTACGTGGTCGCCCCTCGAGTGGGTCGGCGGCGGGGACCCGGTGCTTCACTCCACCAAAGAGGCGGTCGAGCCTTGGCGCCTCTCGATCCCTAACGTGGCGGGCGAACTGATCCCATGTCCGCGGTCGGTGGGCCCCGAGATTCTGTTCGTCCGCGGGCCCGGCCCAGGCGATTTCCGCGAGCGCCAGCACACGCGGGAACGCCATGGACTCCAGTCGCTCGGGCGAGTTGAGGTTCTCTCCCCAGAGACAGCCCTGGAGCCCAACAAGGTGGCGGCGGCCCTCATCGGTCAGGCGGGTCTTGCCTTGCTTGTCCGCAGCGGACACGGGTTTGCCCAATCGGTCGTGGGTCAGCGCTTCGAAGTAGGCATAGGGGCGGAAGTCGAAGACTTCTTTTAGGTCGGTCACGCCCGCCCAGTAGTAGCCGGGCTCGTCAACGTCATCGCTGTAGGCGAGATCGAAATAGAGGTGAGTCGCGTTGCACAGCACGACGTCCGCGCCCGCATTGGCCAAGCGGTAGGCGGCGTCCTCTTGTCCCCAGCCCCAGATGTTGTTCCAGGCGTAGCAGAGACCTCTTGCGCTGGGGCCGGTTCTCAACGCCGCCCCGGGGCCTTCGTTTAGAAAGACCTCTTCCCATCCGGCCGACCTGGCGCCGTGGGATCGAGCGATCTCGGCGCAGCGGTCCATGAACGACGCGAACAGGGCGTGCTGGTCTTCCGCCTTGGGGTCGTCCGCATCGCCCCAGCACCCGCGTGGCACCTCGTCGCCGCCGAGGTGGATCGTCTTCAGGCGCGTTCCCGCCTCGGCGTACATGCCCGCGACGTCGGCGACCACGTGCTCGACAAACGCGGTCGCCGACGGCAATCGGACGTCAATGACGTTGTCGCGCCACATCTGGACCGACTCGTACGCGGCGTTGTCGTCCGGGCGGCGAAGCAGAAAGCGTGCGGCGCCGGATTCGTCACCGGCGGCGAGCAGACGTTCGCTCCGCACCTGCATCGCTTGGATCGCGGCGCGGGAGTGTCCGGGCAGGTCGATCTCAGGGATGACCTCGATATGACGCTCGGCGGCGTAGCGGAGCAACTCGACAAACTCCTCGCGCGTGTAGTAGCCGCTCCCCGGGGCGCGCGTTGGATCGGGACCCGAACCGAAGGACGGGGGAAGGAAGTCCCGGAAGCCGGAAGAGTAGCCCCGGCGCCCGCCGACCTCAGTCAGCTCGGGCAAGCCTTGGATCGCCAGGCGCCATCCCTCGTCGTCGGTGAGATGAAAATGGAAGCGGTTCAGCTTGTACGCCGCCATCAGGTCGAGCAGCTTGCGGACCGTCGCTGCCGATTGGAAGTTCCGGGCCACGTCCAGGTGCAGGCCGCGGTAGCGGAAGTGTGGCGCGTCGCGGACGGCCATCTCACGTAGCGCCGGGCCGGCAGCGTCCTCAGCTTCGATAGGTGCGTTGGCCAACACCGCAACGAGCGTCTGCACGCCGTAGTAAAGTCCCGCCGGTCCCGACGCGGTTATTCGCACACCCGAATCAGCATGGACATCGATCGAGTAGGCCTCCTCATCAATAAACATCGTCGACTCACGGCCGCCGAGGTCGCCTTTCGCGGTCACGCCCAGTCGGATAGAGGGCAGCGACGGATCGACTAGCCGTCGAACTTCCGGGGCCGTCCCGCCGGCGGCGACGATGGCGTCCGAGAGCAATCGAGCGGCGGCCGCGTGTTCACTCTCGCACTCGAGGGGCAGGCCCTCCAGTCGGACGACGCCCGGCAGGCGTTCGTAGCGAAGCGGCTGAGGGATCCAGGGCGCTGACGGCGCCGCGACCGCCGCCGGATTAAAATGGGGCGCCGCGGCGAAATCCTGGCGTGACGCCTCGGCAGACCGTTGCGATTGTTGGCGGATAACGGAGAGGTCCGATTCGACAGAGAGGGGGGTGACTGTTTCGGCGCCGTCGGCCTGCTTGCTCACCAGAAAGTAACCCGCCGGCGCGTCGGTGACGTGCCGCACCGCGCCCTGCCACACGGTAACGACTCGCAAGGGCCCGCCACTCAACACGTCGGGGGCGATGGTCAGTCGGAACAGGTCGCCGTTGACCTGCTCCGGCGCCAGCCCCGGGAGGGCGTGAGGCCCTTCGGCCGGCTTACGGACAAAGTTGAAGTAGAGCGCGTATTCGCTGGCTCGGCCGGCGGCGAACAACGACGGCTCGAGCGTTAGTTCGGCCGTGCAGAACCCCGCTGTCGGCAAATCGTTGCCGAGCAGCTTCCAGTTGATCGCGGCCGGCTTGCTTTGGGCGTTGCAGCCGACGCCGACGCTCAAGAGGGCCGCCGCGATCGAGATGGGCTTCAGACGGATCAATCGAAGGGCCTTCGGTGCTGCCCGCTGCGTTCCCAACGCATCAGCCGCGGGTTAGTTGACCATCGTGGTGTGAGACAGACGCGGCGCGAGGGCGTCGGCCAGGTGGCCGATGATGTGGGCGATGCTCCCGTCCAGGGGCGTCGTTGCGGCGTTGACGAACTCACAGCCCCGGAAATTGAGCGGTAGCGCGATTTTCTCAACGTTTTGGATCAGCAGCTGCAATAGCTCGGGGTAGGCGCTGAAAAGGCGGCTGTAGACGACAACCTTCCCTGGGTTGAACAGGTGTACGGCGTGCGACACGCCCAGCGCGAGGTGTTTGCACATCCGCCGCACCTCTTTTTTCGCCACGGGGTCTCCCGAGGCGTAAAGCCTCGCGACATCTTCAACCGTGACGGCGCGTCCGAGTTGTTCGCTCAGGTGGTCGGAAAGGCCCCATTCGCTGGCGACGGTTTCCAGGCACCCCTTCCTGCCGCAATGACACAGCTGCCCGCCGGGGACCGCCGTCATATGGCCAAGTTCGCCGGAGTAACCGTAATGCCCAAAGAAGAGCCGCCCGTCGATCATCACGCCCATGCCGATGCCGACGCCGAGATGGAGCACCAAGAAGTTGTCGAGATTCTTCGCACTGCCGTAGAGCCTTTCGGAAACGCACATGGCGTGGGTGTCTCGCACGATCGAGCACGTGACTCGCAACGCGGCGGAAAGGTCTTGCTCGAGGGGCTTCCCGCTGAGGTAGGGCAGATTGGCGGCGACCGCCACACGGCCGACCTTCTCGTCCACCTGCGCGGCGACGCTCACACCGACGCCCAGCACGTTGAGGCGCTCACGCCTGACCAGGTCCGCTACGGCCTCACGAATCGCTTCGAGCAATTCTGGGTAAGACGGCGGAGTCCGGAAAACACAGGTCGCCCCCCGGCGTTTGCCGTCGAGGCCCGAGGCGGTCACCAACACCTCGTCGACCTCGATCGCCACTCCCACGACCTGGGACTGGTTTACGGCCAGCCGGACGCGCTTCGCCGGCCTGCCGCGCCCTACGCTCGGCTCCTCGAACTCTTCGAGCAAACTCGCGTCGATCAACGAGGAAACCGCCTTCGCAACCGTTGCGAACGTGACCCCGATTCGCTCGGTCACCTCGGCTCGGGTAGAGGGGCCGTGGGTTTGGATTGCGTTGAGAACTAGCCGTTCGTTGAGTTGGCTCAACAGACGGGGCTGCACAATCGAGGTCTGCGTCATGCGTTTACCTGCAAAGCGGCGCCCCAATACAGCGACCGACGGAGCCTTCATTCCTCCAACAGGAGGGACTGGCCACGGCTTCTCTGGCAGGCGGCGGCCGGTAATTTCCAGCGATTACGAACTTGAAGATCGTTCTGCCGATGACTTATTGTAGGCTCTAAAGTAAAGTGGTGGTAGCATTTTTCCGCGCGGTATCGGCGGTCGCTTGCCGGTTGCGGCGACTTCGCTGCAGCCATCCCTCGGTCTCCCTCAGATTCCCCCCCGACTGCCAATGCCGATCTTAGCGGAAACGGCTCCTTCGATAGCGCCCGTGCTGACGACGCTCGATGTGGCGATCGTCGCGGCGTCGCTGTTGGGCGTGCTGGCCGTCGGGGCACAATCCGCACGCAGCTCGGGAAAGGATGCATCTCAGTTCTTCCTTTCGGGCCGTGGCATGCCGTGGTGGCTGCTCGGCATGTCGATGGTCGCGACGACCTTCGCCGCCGACACTCCCAACTTGGTCACCGACCTCGTCCGCACGGGGGGCGTCGCGGGGAACTGGGTCTGGTGGGCCTTCTTGCTCACCGGGATGCTGA
The DNA here is from genome assembly GCA_041741515.1 of Pirellulales bacterium. Lineage (GTDB taxonomy): Bacteria > Planctomycetota > Planctomycetia > Pirellulales > Lacipirellulaceae > Botrimarina. The sequence goes on from JBGSJY010000342.1 coordinate 12,609, forward strand.
CCGTCTTCAACTACGCCGGGCTCTGGCGTCGCTCGGGCTTGATGACGGACCTGGGCTTCTACGAAATACGCTACAGCGGGCGGTCCGCCGCATTCTTACGGGGATTTCGGGCCCTGTACCTGGGCGTCGTTTTCAACGTCATGGTGATGTCGGTGGTCATGTTGGCCGCGATCAAGATGGGTCAGGTGCTGCTGGGCGTCGGACCGCTGGTTTCGATTGTCGCGGCTTCGGCCGTCACGGTGGTGTTCAGCGCCTTCGGAGGCTTTCGGGCTGTCGTGCTGACCGACGCGGTCCTGTTCGTCCTGGCGATGACCGGGTCGATCGCGGCGGCCTGTTTCGCGGTCGGTCGCCCCGAGGTGGGTGGCCTCTCTGCCCTGATCGCCAACGACGCCGTCGCGGGCAAACTCGCCTTCCTGCCGCCACTGGACTTTGGAAGCGTCGAGTCGATCAACACGCTGTTGTCGGTTCTGTTGATCCCGCTGGCGGTGCAGTGGTGGAGCGTCTGGTACCCGGGCGCTGAGCCGGGCGGCGGCGGCTATCTCGCCCAGCGGATGCTCGCCGCCCGAGACCCCGGCCACGCGACGGCCGCCGCACTGCTCTTCAACTGCGCCCACTACGCCTTGCGGCCGTGGCCATGGATCCTCGTCGCGCTGGCTTCCTTGATCGTTTATCCCGATCTCGCCTCGATCCGCGAGGCGTTCCCAGGGGTCGATCCTTCGAAGATCGGTCACGACCTCGCCTACCCCGCGATGCTCACCACGATGCCTTCGGGCTGGCTGGGGGTCGTGCTCGCCTCGCTGCTGGCGGCGTACATGTCGACCATTTCGACCCATCTGAACTGGGGCTCGTCATATGTCGTGAATGACTTCTACGGGCGGTTCGTCGAACCCGATGCTTCCGATTCGCGGCTGGTCTTGGTGGGACGCGTCTCGACCGTCGTCATGATGGTCGCGGCGGCGGTCATGGCGCTGCAATTGCAAACCGCCACGCAGGGTTTTCAGATCCTGCTCCAGATCGGCGCCGGCACTGGCCTGCTCTTCATCCTCCGCTGGTACTGGTGGCGTATCAACGCCTACGCCGAGATCGCCGCGATGGCGATCTCCTTCGTCGTGGCCGTGCTGCTTGCTTGGTACGGCGATGCGCTCGGCGTGCCCGAATGGGCGAAGCTCACCCTTGGTGTCGCGGTGACGACCGCCGGATGGATGCTGGTCGCTCTGATTACGCCGGCCGACGACGCCGCGACGCTTGACGCGTTCTGCCGCGAGATTCGCCCCGCCGGGCCGGGTTGGCGCCCCGTCCGTCAGCGGGC
>JBGSJY010000343.1:0-15398 GCA_041741515.1 Pirellulales bacterium
CGGCGTCCGGCTTGAGCATCTTGAGCAAGCCCCACTGCGAGACGACGAGGTGCCCTAATTGCCATGCGATACAGTTGCACGCGGCGTGGGGGCGCTGCGTGAGTTCAGCGTCGGTGAGGTCACCGACGTAGGATTTGAGGACACGGTCACTCGAGGCCGCGGCGGCCTGGATCGCTTGAATAGCGTTCATCGCTTTCTCGCTCGTCAAAGGAAGGAAACCTGCGATGAGAATACGCGATTTCAATACCTTCTGCATTCAAGGGAATCACGGAGGCATGGAGGGCACTGAGAAAAGCACCCGGGCCTTCTCTGTGCGTGGCTCCGTGTCCTCTGTGGCTCTGTGGTTAGTTTTTTGGGCGTCTAAACAGCCGCTATCAACTGAAGAATTGGAGAAAATACGGGACGCCGCCCATTAGATACCGCGTCGCCATGGCGATTGCGAAGCCGACGACGAAGCTGAGCAGCGTGCCGATCGTGATGTACTCCGCTTCGAGCCGGTGCTGCTGTTGGCTCAACTCGCCGAATCGGAATACGCTCTTGGCGGCGATCAAGAATCCCACCGCTCCGGCCTGGTCGCTCATCACGAAGAGATAGATCAAGAGCCGTTCCAGGCGACCAATCGCGGCGCCGCCATCGACAAATCCTCGCTGCTCCTGGCGGAGGACGCCGTCCGCCGTCGGGAGTTGTTCGATCTGCTCAGTCTTCTTTCGCAGCACCCGGGCAACGAGGCGCCCGGCGGGCCGCGTTGTCAGCCAAGCGCCCAGCAGAAAGATCGCGGCGGTACTTAGCGCGGATGCGGTCATGGCATTGTCGTTCGTGCGGATGAGTGGCTGCACGATAGCAGGTGAACCGAGGGCTAAGGCGCCGCGGCTCATATATCGAGAATAGATGGTAAGCGCTCCAGCGCTTACTTAGATAAAGTAAGCGCTGGAGCGCTTACGTCGATGCCGTCAGCGGTTCGGCGCTGACGTCTGAAGAGCGGCTTTATACTCGCTGAGAGCCCGTTCGAGGGCTTCCCAGGCGGCTTCTGAAAGGTGGCGGCTGACGGTCTGCTTGCTGATGGGGGCGGGCCAAAGTTCGCCGATCTGTACGCCAGTGAGGCCACGCAAGGCGCCGGTGACGGCGCGGGCGCGGTTGGGGGTCCAGTCGGTCCGAACAAGCGCGTCGATCAGGCACACGACGAGGTCCCAGTGGCGGGACAGCGCTTGGTCGGGGCACTCAAAGCCCATTGAAACCGACCGGCTCGACAACTCACTGAGCAGCCGGCCCGACCTCCGCAGGGCCTCGCCGTCGGCCTGTTCGACCCCCGCCTCGGGGACGAAGTCGATGCCGCCGACTGCGATCGCCAGACGCGTATCGATCTCGAGCGGCGAGGCCAACAGAGACGCGCGCATGAACAGCGCCGCCCGCAGCGCGTCGGCCGGCGTTGCCAACAACAGTTGCCACGAGTCGCCGCCGAAGATTGCGACCGGCCAGACCTGGTCCCCGCCGAGCCACTCGATGAGCGTCTCCGACACCGACTCAATTGTCGCGGGGAGCTGCTTGCGCTCCGCGGCCTCTAAGTCGGACGAGTCGATCACGTCCCCGGTGATGACTGCGTAGTCCTTACCAGGCTCGATCGCGAACATCAGTCGGCCTTCTTAGTGGCGCGTTTGGTCGTGCCTTTCGCCGTTTTCTTTTTGGTGGCGGACTTCTTCGTCGTCGACTTCTTTGTCGCCGCCTTCTTAGTCGTTTTCTTCTTTGTGGACTTCTTCTTGGACGGCCCGGCGGCCGCGCGGGCGGCGAGCAGCTCCAATGCGCCGGCGAACGTCAACTCCTCCGGGCTCTGCGCCTTGGGGAGCGACGCGTTCGACTCGCCGTCGGTGACGTAGGGGCCGTAGCGGCCGTCCATGATCTGGACGACGCCGTCGGTGACGGGCGACTTCTCTTCGAAGACCCTCAGCGGGGGCTTGGCGGCCCCCCTGCCCCGCTGCTTTGGCTGGTTGAGCAGCTCGATCGCTTGCTCGGTCGTCACGTCGAGCGGCGAAAGGCCGGCGGGCAGCGACCGCGTTTCGCTGCCGCACTTCACGTACGGCCCGTAACGGCCATTGAAGGCCTCGATCTTGCCTTCAAGCGTGGGGTGAACGCCCAGCTCGCGCGGCAGCGACAGCAGCCGCAGCGCCGTCTCGAAGTCCACGTCCTCGGGGTTCATCCCCTTGAGCAGCGACGCGTTCTTGGGCTTCTCCTCGTCCTCCGGAGTGCCCCGCATGATGTAGGGCCCAAAGCGACCGATCTTCAGGTAGATCGGTTTGCCGGTCTCGGGGTCCATGCCGAGCGGCTCCTCGGCCTTCTCCGCCTGGGACAGCAGTTCCAGGGCGTAGGGGAGCTTCACCTCGTCCGGCGGCAGCTCGTCGGGCAGCGACGCGGTCTGCTCGCCCTTCTCGACGAACGGCGAGTAGCGGCCCACGCGGACGAACACCTCCTCGCCGTCGTCGGCCTTACCTAGCGAGATCCGGCTGATCGTGCGGGCGTCGATCTCTTCGACCTTGTTCTCTAGCTGCCGCTTGAGCCCCGGCTTGCCGTTGCCGAAGTAGAAAGCCCTGAGGTAGTCGAGGTTGTCGCGCTCGCCGCGGCTGATGGCGTCGAGGTCGTCCTCCATCTGAGCGGTGAATTGATAATCGACCAGGCCCGTCAGGTGGTCTTCCAGCAACTTCACGACCGAGAACGCCACCCAGGTCGGCACCAGCGCGCCGCCCTTCTTGAAGACGTAGTTCCGCGCCAGGATCGTGTCGATGATCGACGCGTACGTGCTCGGCCGCCCGATGCCCTTCTCTTCGAGGGCCTTGGTGAGCGCCGCTTCGCTAAACCGGCTGGGGGCTTGGGTCGTGTGGTCCTTGGCGATCATCGACGCCACGTCGAGCGCCTCGCCGACCACCACGCTCGGCAGCGTCTTCTCTTGGTCCGCCAATTCGGCGTCGGGATCGTCCGAGCCTTCGACGTACGCCCGCAGGTATCCGGGGAAGTCAATCGTCTTACCGCTGACGGTGAAGACGCAGCCTTCGCCCTCGATCGTGACGACGATCCGGCGGCCGCGGGAGTCTTCCATTTGGCTGGCGATGGTCCGCTTCCACACCAGGTCAAAGATCTTGAACTCGTCCGCGCCGAGCTGGCCCTTCAGCACGCTGGGGACGGCGAACGGCGTGCCCGCGGGGCGGATCGCTTCGTGCGCCTCTTGCGCGTTCTTGACCTTCGAGCTGTAAACCCGCGGCGCGGCCGGCAGGTACTTGTCGCCGTACTCGCTGCGGACGAGGTTCCGCGACTCCTCGACCGCGAGCTTCGACAGGTTTGTCGAGTCGGTACGCATGTAAGTGATGTGGCCGTTCTCGTAGAGGGCCTGCGCCACCTGCATCGTTCGCCGGGCGGTGAACCCAAGCTTGCGGTTCGCTTCCTGCTGGAGGGTGCTGGTCGTGAACGGCGGGTAGGGCTTGGTCGTGTAGGGCTTTTCTTCGACGCTGGCGACGCGGAACTCGCCGGTCCGCAGCTTGTCGGCAAGCGACTCTGCCGCCGGGCCGTCCAAGAGCAACATGGCCGCGTTCTTCAGCTCACCGGTGCGGTCGTCGAAGTCCTTACCGCTGGGGAGCCGCTTGCCATCGACCGAGACGATGGTCGTCTCCAGGCGCTGCTTGGGGTCGTTCTGTTTCGTGAAGACGGCCTGCAGGTCCCACCAGGTGGCGGACACAAACAGCATCCGCTCGCGCTCGCGCTCGACGATCAACCGCACCGCGACGCTCTGCACCCGGCCGGCGGAAAGCTTGGGTCGCACCTTCCGCCACAAGAGCGGCGAGACCTCGTAGCCGTAGAGCCGGTCAAGGATGCGGCGTGTCTCTTGGGCTTTGACGAGTCCCGTGTCAACTTCGCGGGGGGTGCGAATCGCCTCTTGGATCGCCTCCTGGGTGATCTCGTGGAACACCAGGCGATGCACGGGCACCTTCGGCTGGAGGAGTTCGAGGAGATGCCAGCTAATGGCTTCCCCTTCGCGGTCCTCGTCCGTCGCCAAGTAAAGCGTGTCCGCTTTCTTCAGCTGGTCTTTGAGCAGCTTGATCTGCTTTGTTTTGCCGGGCGAGACGACGTAGATCGGCTCGAAATCCTTCTCGACATTCACCCCCAAACTGGCCCATTTCTCCCCTTTGAACTTGGCGGGGATTTGCGCAGCGCCCTGCGGAAGGTCACGGACGTGGCCGACCGAGGCCTCGACGGTGTAGCCCTTGCCGAGGTACTTGCCGATCGTCTTCGCCTTGGCGGGCGACTCGACGATCACCAGGGCGTTGCCCTGACCGGCGGCGGAGGCTGCTTTCTTGGCCATTAATTTCGCGAACGGAAAAAGTAGAAGCGGTGCTAGGCGGGTGGGAATCGGCGGTATGGCTGTGTATCTGGCGGACGGGCGCCGGCGCCGCAGCCGCTGGCAAAAACGACCGATTGAACGGGTTAAGCCGGCAGACCACTTCCGTGACGGGCCGCCGTAACCCCACCAACCGCGCCGAATGCTACGCGGCCGGTCGGCCGGCGACGATAGCTAGCGACCCACGAGGGTCCAGTAAAACCGTCGGCGGCTCGACGACACTCGCTGCTGGGATTGCGTTTGCGTCGAAAACGCCGGACAATCCACCGCTTCGCTTGTCGCTGACGGCCACAGCCCTAGGGGTGACAACCCCAGGGCCGCAGCAAGGTGCGGCGACTCCCTACTGCCTGTCAAGACCGGCGCCGCCAGCCCCGCTGTCGGCAGTCGGCCGCTTGCGTCGCCGGATGCGACGCCCCACCACGATAACGACGCGGCCAAACCGCCCCACTTAGGGGGGGCAACGCCGCCAGGAGCTAGCTACCAATGGCCACTCCCCTCACCGCCTTCAGCAAGTACAGCGGCGCCCTGATGGCCGTCATGTGTGTGCTGCTGATGTTCAGCTTCGTCATCGGCGACCCGCTGATGCAGTACGCCAATGGCGGGTCGGATGGCTCGGGCCGCGATAACGACGTGGTCGCCACCTGGAATGGCGGCCGCATCAATCAGCGACAGCTCGATCAAGCGGTCACCCACCGCAACATCCTGGCGGCCTTCCAGCAAGAGGTTTACACCCTCGGCGCCCGCGACGCGATGGAGGACGGCGTCCAGGACCTGGGTCTGCGGGTCCAGCCAATCGCGCTGCCACGCAACCGCGAAGAGGGCGTCGAGCGCGACGTCGTCAGCATGAAGATCTTCGCCGAGCGGGCCCGCGAGGCAGGGATGGTGGTCGGCGACGAGATGATTATCGACTACCTCCGCGCTTTGGGACGCGACCGGGTCAGCAACGACCAGATGCGTGAGGTCCTCTCGCGGATGAATGTCGGCGGCGGCAAACGGGCGACGATCTCCTTCATCTTCGACCTGCTCCGCGAGGCGATGCTCGCCAACAACTACCGCAACAGTTACGCCTACGCCTTCCAGACGATCCTCCCCGAAGAGCGCTGGGAAGACTGGAAGACCGTTAACGAGCGGGTGGTTGTCGAAGCGGCGCCTCTGAAGATCGAACAATTCATCGCCGAGGCGCCCGAGCCGACCGACGCCGAGCTCCGCGAGTTCTTCGAGAAATACCAGAACCGCACTCCTTCGACCGAGACCCTGCTGGGCGTCGAATTGCCGTCAGCCCTGCCGGCGTTCGCGACCCCGCCGCGGGTAAAGTTGGCGTACCTCCGGGCCGATTTCAACGCCGCCGTCGAACAAGTCAGCGGTGAAATCACCGACGAGCAGATCGCGGCTTTTTACGAGGAGAACAAGGAGAGCTTCATCCAGGCGGATCGGGCTCTGTTCGGCGACGACAGCATGTTCGGTTCGGACGATCTGACGACCGACGAAGCGTCCAGCACCGATCGCGCCGCCGATGATACGGCGATGGAAGGCACGCCCGCCGAGGAAGAGCCAGCCGCCGACTCGTCCGAGAACGAGATGCCTAGCGACGAGGCTCCTGCCGCCGAAGCAGAGGCGCCCGCTACCGACGTCGAGGAGCCGACGAACCCCCTCCGCAGTGGCGGCGCTGCCGGCGAAGGGATCGAGGAAGAGGAGGAAGAGGAGGAGGTTACCGAGCTGCCCGCCGCCGACGACCAAGCCGACCCTGCCGACGCCGGAGCGGACATGGCGGACGACGCGAAAGCCGAAGACACTAGCGAACCGGACGACAAGAGCGTCTACCAGCCGCTCGAAGAGGTGAAGGAAGAGATCCGCCGGCGGTTGGCAATGCAGCTCGCCGTCGAGCGCATCACCGAGAAAATGAACCGCGTTAAGCGGGGACTCGAAGACTCGTTCTACGCCTACGAGGACGATCTCTTGCGGGCAGCCGACTCGAAAGACCCGGCCAAAAAGCCGGCTGTCCCGACAGCACTTACCGACCTGAAGCCGCTCGCCGAAGCGGAGCAGCTCGAGTTGGCCGAGGTCGATCAGGCGTCGCAATTCGAGTTGCGTGACTCGCCGGTTGGCCGGTCTTTTATCCCCGACGCCGCCACCAACACGGCTCTGCCCGTCTGGTACCTGGCGTATCGCTCGGAGGACGTCGCCCTTTACCAGCCCCTGCTGACGCGGGACGCCGAAGGGAACAACTACCTGACTCTCGTTACCGAGCGTTACCCGGGCACGACCCCCAAGCTCGAGGACGTGCGGGACCAAGTGGTCGCCGCTTGGAAGCGTGAAAAGGCGGCCGAGATCGCGCTGAAGAAGGCGGAAGACCTCGCCAAAGAGGCGAGCGAGAAGGGGGGCTCCCTGACCGACTTCTTCGCTGGCATGGAGAACTCGCCGGTCGCCACGGACGATATTAAAGAGACCGACGCGTTCAGCTTCCTGACGATCGGCCGCGTCGCCCCCAGCAGCCGGCAGGTGCCGTTGATGCTGAGCCAACCCGATCCGCTGGTCGCGCCCGGCCCCGCGCTGCTAGAGGGAGTGTTCGACCTCAAGGACGGCGAGGTGGGCGCCGAGCTGAACCACGACCGCACGATCGCCTACGTTCTGCGGATTGCCGAGCGGATCGGCAGCGAGGACGAGCTCCGTCGCGAGTTCCTCCGCGACGGCGACCGCTGGCTCGGCAGCGAAGCCCTTATCCGTAGCCGGGCCCAGAGCAAGGTCATGGCCCTGGTGGGCAACCTGCTCGAAGAGTCCGGCCTCGAATGGGAACGGACGCCGGATCAGCTGCGCTGATCCTGGCTTGAGGCTTGAGCGGTGAGACTTGAGGATTGCGCTGCGGGCTGGCGCGCTACGACTTTCTTATCGAGCGAATTAAGCCGGATAGGACCCGGTTGGCTTCTTCGGCTTGATCCCTTAATGCTGTGGCGTCGGCTCCGGCGACAAAGCCTAAGCGCTCGGCGAGGGTGATCTGGTAGGCCAGTTCGCGCGCCGAACCAAAGGCAATATCGAGGAAGCGAAGGTAGTCCGGTTCCGAATCCCGCGCGCAACCTTCAACGATGTTCGAAGGGACCGAGACTGCCGCTCTCCGCATCTGGCTCACGAGGCCGAAGCGCTCGTCCGAAGGAAACGAGCGTGTGACCTCGTAAACCGTCAACGCGAGTTGGTCCGCCACCTCGAAGGCACGCAACCGGCGGTGATCTCTCATCGCCCGACCCTTCCAATTAGCGCCGCTCAAGCATCCTTCCTCGAGACTGTAGCCTCAGGCCTCACCGCCGTCGTGGCGCTAGCCACGACGCGGCTTCAGGATCACGGTCGATAGCGGCGGTAGCGTCAACTCGACCGAAGCCGGCCGCGCCTGGGCGCCGCGACTGGTCGCCATGACCCCGCCCGAGTTGCCGAGGTCGCTGCCGCCGAAGTACGTCGAGTCGCTGTTGCTGATCTCTTCGTAGAAGCAGACCTCGGGGACGCCCAGCTTGTAGCCGTGGCGCGGCACGGGGGTGAAGTTGCTGACAGAGATCGTGAAGTCGCTCGGGTCCTTCGCCTTCCGCATGAACGCGAGGATGCTGTCCTCGTGGTTGTGGCAGTCGATCCACTCAAACCCTGCGCTGTCGAAGTCCACCTCGTAGAGCGAGGGTTCGTTCTGATAGAGGTGGTTCAGGTGCGCCACGTAGTTCTGCAGGCCCTGATGAGTGTCCCACTGCAGCAGGTCCCACTGTAACGACGTGTCGTGGTTCCACTCGTTCCACTGACCGAACTCGCTCCCCATGAAGGTGAGCTTCTTGCCAGGGTGGGTCCACATGTAGCCGTACAGCAGCCGCAGGTTGGCGAACTTCTGCCACAGGTCGCCCGGCATCTGGTCCAGCAGCGAGCCCTTGCCATGCACGACCTCGTCGTGGCTGAAGGGCAGACAAAAGTTCTCGGTGAACGCGTAGATCAGCGAGAACGTCAGCTCGTCGTGGTGGTACTTGCGGTGGATCGCCTCGTGGCGGAAGTAGCGGAGGGTGTCGTTCATCCACCCCATGTTCCACTTGAGGCTGAATCCAAGGCCGCCGAGGTACGTCGGCCGCGACACGCCCCCCCAGGCGGTCGATTCCTCAGCGATCGTCAGGACGCCGGGGTGCCGTTGGTGGACGACCTCATTGAATTGCTTGAGGAAGTCGATCGCCTCGAGGTTCTCACGACCGCCGTACTTATTGGGGATCCAATCGCTCCCTTCACGGCTGTAGTCGAGGTAAAGCATCGACGCGACCGCATCGACACGCAGGCCGTCGATGTGGTACTTGTCGCACCAGAACAGGGCGTTTGCCAGCAAGAAACCCGCCACCTCGTTCCGGCCGTAGTTGAAGATCAGCGTGCCCCAGTCGGGGTGCTCCCCCTGGCGGGGGTCTTCGTGCTCGTACATCGCGGTGCCGTCGAAGCGCCGCAGCCCGTGATCGTCCTTGGGGAAGTGAGCCGGAACCCAGTCGATGATCACGCCGATGCCCGCTTGGTGGAGCGTATCGACGAAGGCCATCAGGTCTTCGGGCGTGCCGTAGCGGCTGGTGGCGGCGAAGTAGCCGACGGTCTGGTAGCCCCAGCTACCGGTGAAGGGGTGCTCGCTGACGGGCATCAGCTCGACGTGGGTGTAGCCCATCCGCTGACAGTACTCGACCAGTTGCGGGGCGATCTCGCCGTAGCTCAACCAGCGGTCAGGGTTCGCCGGGTCGCGGCGCCAGCTCCCGAGGTGGAGCTCGAAAATGCTCATCGGCGCGTCGAGGCCGTTGCGTTGGACGCGGCTGGCCATCCAGTCACTGTCGGCCCACTCGTGCCGCGACAGGTCGGTGACGATGTTCGCGGTGCGCGGCGGCACCTCGGCGGCGAACGCGTAGGGGTCGCACTTCTCGACGATGTGGCCGCCCTGTTGCTTGACAGCGAACTTGTAAAGCGTCCCCGCGTCGATGCCGGGGATAAACAACTCCCAGATGCCGCTGGGAATCCGCTTGCGCATCGGATGGGTGGTGCGGCTCCAGCCGTTGAACTCTCCGATGACGCTGACCCCCTCCGCATTGGGGGCCCAGACGGCGAAGTTCACGCCGACGACGCCGTCGATCTCCCGCAAGTGCGCGCCCATCCGCTCGTAGGCGTCGTAGTGCGTCCCTTCGTTGAGAAGGTGCAGGTCGTACTCCGTCAGCAGCGGCTGAAACGCGTAGGGGTCGTGCATCGTCTGTCGCCCACCTTGGGAATCGGAAACTCGGATCAAATAGTCGCTGGCTTTCGTGGCCTTCCCAGTTAGGCCATCTTCAATCGGACAGATGGCTTCGTACAGCCCCGCGGGGTGAATCCGCCGCATCGGGCGCGACCGCCCCTGGGCGGGGTCCACCAACCACATCTGCTGCGAATCCGGCCGAAAAGCCCGCACCGCCAGCGCCCGACGGCCCTGATCGACGACCTCATGCGGGCCCAAAATATCGAAGGGGTTCTGGTGACGGCCCTCGGTTAGGGCGCCGATGGCTTCCAATGAAACTTGCGTACGCACGGCGACGGATCCTTCGCGAATGGCTATCAGGTTGGCGCCTGACAAGGGAGTTGGGTTGTACTTGGCGGCCTCAGCAGGCCACGGCGACGGGTTCGAGGAATCGCACGCGGCGGCGCGACCGGGGTGTGCGAACGATCACCATCGCCGGCGAGTCGGGCCGGCCTTCGATCCAGCTCGCGGGCTCGGCGAGTCTATCGCTCGCGGCGCTGACACGCCGCGACGCGAAGTGCGGCCGCGGAGGGGAATGTCGCTCCGCAGGTCGCTCCACCGGCTGATCGAGCCGCCAGCTGCGGCAGTGCACGGCGTGGAATTGCAGCGCCTTGTCAATCCGCCGCCAGAGATCAGCGTCACGGATCGGCGTCAATCGGCCGAAACGTTCCCAACGCCAGTGGTTGTTCCGCCATTCGGAGAGGCCGCGGGTCAGCCCCCGCAAAACCGAGGCCGAACGGGTCACGACCGTTACCTCCGCGGGGTGGTCGAGCGCCTCAAGACCACGGACGACTGCCAGCAGCACAAGGCGGTCGTCGTCAGCCCCTTCCTCAGAGTCGCAAGCGGCGACCGAAACCGACGCGTCGGCCGCGTGCAACGCGAACCGCCATTGCGATCCCGCCGCCGAGGACTCGGTGTCGGCAATCAGCACGTACCGTGGTCGCGAAGCCTGCATGGGGAATCGTCGAACGTGGGAATGCGGGGGAGTCTGTCGCTGAGGAAGGGCCTCCTCCTAGCTTGCCGTGCTAGCAACATCGGCGCGCCGGGCGCCATTTCTCCAGACTTCCCAGGCGGCGCCCCTTAACATTGCGCTCGTACCGGTTGCGCGGGTGACCAGACGACGCCGGCGCGGCCTCGGAGCCGTGGTGACCCGCAGGGCTGCGCCGCCGGAAATGCGGGCTAAACTTTCCTGTTAGGTCTCGACGGCCTGCCGGCGGCTGCCTGCCGCACTTGCGAAGCCTCGCCCCTGGCGGGCGTCGGGCAGCAGAGATCGGCTTGCCCCTTCGAAGGGGTGCTTCGACAGAGGCGCACGCGGTGGAACTGGAACTGGCACTCGTACGATCGGGCTTGGTCACGGCGGACGACTATGTCGACGCGCTGGGCCGAAGGGAAGAAGAACGCCTTCCCTTGGGGCAGCTGGCGATCGAAGAGGGTCTGCTCGGCGTCCGCCAGGTGCTCGACGTGATCCGCACCCAGCATCACCAACCGGGCCAGCGGTTCGGCGAGGTTGCTGTCGAAATGGGATACCTGACGGCTGCCGAGGTCGCCGCGCTCCTGGTAGTCCAGCAGCAACGGCAGCGGCCGCTGATCGATTATCTGGTCGAGTTGGGGCACATCTCTTACGAAGACGCCGGTCGACTGGCGAAACAGGCGCCCCGGCCCACGTCGCCTGCCGACGTCGATGGGACTGAAGAGCCCATCGCGGTTTGACGGCTGGCGTCCGCCAACACGATAGCCGGCCTAATAGGCGCGCTTGGAGGCGCCCTGCTGCATGAATCGGACGCTTCAGGTGATCCGGTCGATCGCCTCATGGATCAAGTCCGGCAGCGCGCGGAGCGTGCGGGCGTCGTCGACGAGCCGCGGGTGGACAAACACCCGGACCCGTTTGACGTAGTCGTCAAATTGCTCGCGCGCGAGGGTGCGGACCATTGGCGAGATCTCTCCCAGCCGCCGGTAGACGCCGGTGCGGCTGTCCCGCACGTCGATGTCGAACTCGACCTCGAGCTCGGCGGGCGGCGCGTCGAACAGGACCTCGTGCGGCGCGACAATTCTCGAAAGCGCGCGGCTCATCACGCCGGCGAACTCCTCCGCACAGCGAACCAGCCACGGATAGGGCCGCCGGGCCAGCTGGCCATAGAGTTCGGGCGACTCGAACAGGCTGTACTGCGTCAACCGCTTGTAGAGCCGCCGCGTCGGGCCGAAGAGGCCTCCCAACAACTCCGCCGCGGGTCCGTCACCCGCCGCTTCGGTGAGCGTCGAAACGAACGGCAGCTCGGTTTGGCGGAACAGCGCGTCGAGATCAACGTTGCGGTAAACCAGAAAAAACGCCCGCTGGAACATGGCCGTCGCCGAACGCACCGCGTGGTGCCAGTACACCTCGCTGAACATCACGTAGCGGGCGAAGACCATCATCTCCGCCGCGGTCTTGCCCTTCTCGCTGATCGCGACGCCGTCGCCCGCTTCGTTGAGGCAGAGGCTCTTCACCAACCGCGTGCGGTCGAAGTGCTGGCCGTAGGGGACGCCCGCGTGCAGGCTGTCGCGCACCAGGTAATCGGCCTTGTCGACGTCGATCGGCCCCGACAAGAGCGACCGCAAAACACGACCGCGGCGGTCGGTGGGCTTGCCCGAGAGCATCGCCACCACGTCACGCGGGTTAACGCCCCAGTCGTCCCGGAGAGCGTCGGCAACCTCTCCCTCCAGCAAGAAGCTGTTGGCGAACAGCTCGTGGTCGGGCGTCTGCGGCAGCCGCATGTCCTCGATTGGGTGGCAGAAAGGCCAGTGCCCCAGATCGTGCAGCAGCGCTGCTGCGAGAAACAGCTCGGCGTCTTCCGGCTTGATGAGCGCGGCGAAGCGTTCGTCGCTCGCCAGGCTGTGCAGGTACTCGATCGCCGTACGGTAGACGCCCAGCGAGTGCTCGTGACGCGTATGGTTGGCCGCCGGGTAGACCTGCGACACGAGACCGAGCTGGCTGATCCGCGACAGCCGGCGGAACTCGGGCGTGTCGATCAGTTGACGCACGCGCGGCGTCACCGGCACGTCGAACCCCGGCGGCAACCGCATCATGCCGGTCGCCGAGCCGTAGAGGCCCCGGATTTCGGCGATGTCCAGCAGGGAAGGCATTTGTGGGCGTGGCGGGTCGAAAAAGGGGAAAGCGTGTTGGCGGTTCACTCCGGGCGCTGACGCGTTCCGGCTCCCTGCCCCTCGATTGACGAACCATTAGTTAGGTGGTGAGTCGGAATGCGTCATCACCCGGAGTGCGCCACGGAAACTCTCACCGCCAACGTAAACCTCTACCCCGCATCCCCGCTCACCAGCCCCGGAAGCGCGGGCAGCGCCATGACGACGCGTAGCAGCACGGTGAGGATGAAGTAGAGCGAGCAGTGGAAGAAGGCCATGAAGGGCTCGAGGTCGAGCGCGACGAACGAAGCAAACGTTGCGATGCCCACCGCGATGCCGCCGGCGAGGAGCATCTGCCAAGTCTGCAGCCCTGTTGTCTGCCATTCCGACTCGCCGAGCGTCCCCGCTAGATGGTAGTAGACGTACCATGAGACTGCGAACACCGCTCCGGCGGCGGCCGAACGGAGCCACAGCGCGCCACCCGAGTAGGGTTCGATCTCAGAATCTCGCAGAAATCCGTACCCCGCCCATGCGACGAGCGGGCCGAGGACCACGCACAAACCTGCCCAACACCAAATCGCCTGCTCATTTCCTCGAAGAAGGAACGCCGCCAAAAGCGACAAGAGAGCAACCCCGGCGACTCCCGTAGCCACCAGAGGGTCGAACGCCCCATCTTTACGCTTGACAGTCTTGAGGACCGAGCGTCCCTTGGCGTCCGTGGGCCCGTCGGGCTTCGGGGCGTGGATCACCACCTGCTCTTCGAGCTTCGGGATGGTGATCGGCTTCTTGCAGGCCGGGCACGGCCCCGTCTTGCCGGCGTGCTCGTCGGCGACGTTGAAGCGTTTCAGGCAGCTCGGACAGGTGACGGCGATCGCCATAGCGGCAGGCAGCGGACGGAAGGCAATGAAGCGAGTCGCGTCGTGTCGACGCGGTCCTACAATTCGTATCGCGAAGACGTGGTAATCGGGGTCGGCCTCAAGCCATCGGGTCGAACGACTTTAGCTCGTCTTCGTTGATGGTATGGAACCCCTTTGAGAGCAGCGTATCGACCGCCTGCTCGATGTTGTCCACCATCAGCGCCACGGCCGGTCGGCCGTTGGGACGGACTAGTAACGGGTAAACCTGGGTGATGTTGATCTCCGCGGCCAACAGCGCGGTGCAGATCTGCAGCATGGGCTGGTTAGTGGTCGGCAGTTCGACGCCGATCAGATCGGACTCGACGATCGCCAGCCCGGCCCGTTCCAGGATCTCGCGGCCCGCCTCGGGGTCGCTGAGCAAGAACCGGACCAGCGCGCACTCGGTCGAATCGCTGATCGTCAAGGCGACGATGCGGACATTGCTCCCCTCGAAGCGCCGCACGACGCTCATCAGCTGGCCCACGCGGTTCTCGAGGAACACGGTGAACTGCCGGATGGCGGGGTAGTCGTGTCCACGGGCCGTGAGGTCTTGCGTGACCGAGCCGTCGCCAATGCTCATGCGAGGCCAATGCTCATGCGAGGTTCGTCGAGAGGATAGCCAGCGCGACCACTGGGGCAGTCCGCCCGCCGCGGCCCGCCAGAGGCCGTAAAGATAGACGCAGCAAAGGGTTGTTGCAACTCGGCCGAAGACCGATCTGTTGCCTCGGCCAGTCGTGGGCGGTAGCCTCAGAAGCCCGTCCCCTCCCCTACCCCCCGATCACCAGGATACGGCCCTCGCCGCTCCCGCCGTGACTCCCCGCGAACACGAATTCGACCTGACAGTCCGCTATTACGAGACCGACGGTCAGGGCGTCGTCCATCACTCCAATTACCTGCGTTACATGGAGTTGGCGCGGATCGAGCTGCTCAACACGACCGGATACGACTACGCGAAAATCGAGGAGTCGGGCATCCTGCTCGTGGTCGCCAAGGCCACGGTCCGCTACAAGTCGCCGGCCCGCTACGGCGACGTCCTCCGCATCTGGATCCGCACCGAGCGGGCCTTCGGCGCGCGGATCGACCACTCGTATGTGATGAAGATCGGCGAGCGAATCGTCGCTGAGGGAGAGACCGCGATCGCCTGCATCGACCGTGAGGGCCGCGTGCAGCGGCTGCCGCGGGAGTTAGAGATCGACGGGGACTGACCTGACCACGTCGGCACGACGCGACTCGCTTCTTTCCTGCCCACTGCCTGCTGCCCACTGCCGACTCTCAATGAAAAAGCTCCTTTTCCTCGTCGGTGACTATGTCGAGGACTACGAGGTCATGGTCCCGTTTCAGGCGCTGGCGATGGTCGGCTACGACTGCGTCGCAGTCTGCCCGGGCAAGCCGGCGGGAGAGACCGTCGCCACCGCCATCCACGACTTCGATGGCGCCCAGACCTACAGCGAAAAGCGGGGCCACAACTTCCGCCTCAACGGCGACTTTGACGCCGTACGAGTCGCCGACTTCGCGGGCCTGGTGATCCCCGGCGGCCGCTCGCCCGAGTACCTGCGGCTCGACGAGCGGGTGCTGCGTGTGGTGCGTGAGTTTGCCGACGCCGGTAAGCCGATTGCCGGCATTTGCCACGCGGCCCAACTTCTGGCGGCAGCGGATGTCGTCACCGGCAAGCGGATGCAGGCTTACCCCGCGTGCAAGCCGGACGTCCTCGCCGCCGGCGGCGTCTGGGACGAGCCCTCGGCGGGGCTCGACTCGGCCT
>JBGSJY010000344.1:0-1935 GCA_041741515.1 Pirellulales bacterium
CGGGCGTGGCCGATCGGGCCGCGTTCCGGATCGGGCAGCAGTGGTCGGGCGTCGACCCCGTCGGGACCTACTGCCCGCCGCTGGGGTTTGAGAAGGACGACGCCGAGTGCGAGCGGATCCTCGCGCGGATCGCCGAAGCCAAGCCCGACGTGCTGTTGGTGGGCCTGGGCGCGCCCAAGCAAGAGCTGTGGGTCAGCCGTTACCACCAACGCATCGATGCGCGGGTGGCGCTATGCGTGGGGGCGACGATCGACTTCCTCGCCGGCGAGAAGCAGCGTGCGCCCCGCTGGATGCAACGCTGCGGGCTGGAATGGGCCCACCGCCTAGGGACCGAGCCGCGCCGCCTCGCTGGCCGCTACGCCCGCGACGCCTGGGAGTTCCCGCGGTTGATTTGGGGCGAGTATCGGGGGAGTTACTCGGTGGGTCGCTCCGGGAGCTGACGCTTCCCGGCTCGCACCCAGCGAGTTCTTGAATTCGGCGACACTCGGTGCGCCTACTCAGAAAACTCTCCGCGAGCCGAGAAGCGTAAGCTCCCGGAGCGCGCCGCGATCGACCTGCGCCTACCCAGCGCCTTCGCAACGTGCGCGGCCGGCTTCAACGCCGGTCGGCAAGGCTAATCGAGTCACCCGCGATCGGCTAAACTCCCCCGCATGGATGCGATCCCCACCATAGTTATCGCGATTGACGGCCTCCGCGCGTCGGCCCTCGGCGCGTACGGCCAGACCGCCTACGAAACGCCTTCGCTGGACGCCCTGGCTGCCGAATCGCGCACGCATGATTGGGTCTACGCGCGAACGCCCGACCCCGCCGACTTCTACGCCGCGCTGGCGTCGCAGGTGACGGCTGAAGGGTCGGTGCTTGTCACCAGCGACGCTAAAATGACAGCTTCGATCCACCCGCGTTTCGGGAGAGTGATCGATGTCCAACCGACGGGCTACGGCGAAATAGCGGCACGGATTGAGGACACCCAGATGGCCGCGAGCTGGGCGGAAATGGTCGTGCGCCTTTTCGACGCAAAGGAAGCCGGCGCGGGTCTCGTCTGGCTGCACGCTCGCGGACTCTACGGCGCGTGGGATGCGCCGGCGGAGCTCATGGCGACACTGATTGATGAAGACGATCCGCCAGTTGTTCCCTCGGTCACCCCTCCGGATCAAGTTACGGGCGACGACGATGAACGTTTTGCCGCTTCGTGTCGGTACGCCGCACAAGTCATGGTCTTCGACCCGAGCGTAGGGGGATGCCTCGAGCTGATCGAAGGCCTCTACGAAGGCGAGGACTACCGCCTCATCCTCCTGGGCCTGCGGGGCTTTCCGCTGGGCGAGCACGGCCGGATCGGCGGCGTCGATGAGCGGCTCTACAGCGAGCAACAGCACGTGCCCCTGTTAGTGCGCGACCCGGGCGTCGCCGGTCGCTTCGATCGGTCGGCGGCGCCCGTCGCGCTGGACGCGGTTGTCGCCGCTCTGCTAGCAGAGGCGCAGCCGCCCCGGGGTGCGGTCCTCCTGCATTCCACGACGGCCCGCGTCGTGGTTACTGACGAGTGGCTGCTGAGGGCGCCAGCAAGCGCCGTCGAAACGCCCGAACTGTACGTGAAGCCCGACGATCGGTGGGAACAGAACGACGTGGCTTCCTTAGAAGAAGAGGTAGTCGCGGGTTTGCTGGCGACGCTTGCAGCCGAGGGCGATTCCGGCGTGGCCGCGGGCGACGGCGGTCAGTAGACTCCGTGGCCGTCGCTCCCCACCGGGGCCAACGGGACTCAAGTCACGATCCACTAACCGCTTGGGCAAGGAAGTCCGATGCGGTCCGCCACTCGCACGGACAGCTCCGTCGCGTCGCCTCCGCGACGACGCCGCCGCCACGCCTCATGGGGTGCGTGGGTTATGGCGGCGTGTCTGCTCGCGGTGTCGGCGGCATCCGCGGCGGTGACTGCGGCGGAGC
>JBGSJY010000345.1:0-1610 GCA_041741515.1 Pirellulales bacterium
GCACCATCACCCGCTTGCCCGCGAGCGGGCTGGCCGCGCCGGCCACGGCTTGCTCGTGGGGGGCGCGGAGGCCGTGCTCCAGGGCGTCCATCGCGCCCTTGTAGTCGGTGTTGTAGCCGACGACCTGCCCGTCGCGGAGCACGACGGTGTTCACCGCGGCAATCCCCTTCGCGGCCGGATCGACCTTCGTCAGGTGAGCGGCGATCGCCTCCTTGTGAGGGATGGTCACCGACAGCCCCCGCAGCCCCAGCCGCGGCGCGTCCTCCATGAACTCGGCCAGCGAGTCGGGCGGCACGCGGAACGGCACGTAGACGGCGTCCACTTCGTGGGCGCGGAAGGCCGCGTTGTGGATATGGGGGCTGAGGCTATGAGCGATGGGGTCGGCGACCACGCCGTAGACGGCCGTCTCGGGGCCGATCTTCTCGTAATTGTAGACCTCGCTCATCTGCTGGAACGAGAGCTGCCCCGGCGCAAGGGTCCGTTCGTGGTGGAAGGTGGCGTAAGCCCAGGGCGACCCGAACCGCGCGCCGAGGATCCGCGACGGCGTGCCGATGTCCCCCATGCACATGCCGACGGTCGGCGCCTCGGCGTTCTTCACCAGTTCGAGCATCCGCACGTTGTCGCGCGGGCGCTGCGCCATCGTGGCGATCTTGACCACGTCGGCGTCCATCGCCGTCATCCGGGCGTGCAGCTCTTCCAGGTCGTCGGGCGTGTGGCGGAAGTTGTGGTAGCTGATGATCCGCTTGGTCTTGCCGTACCGCGGGATCTTGTCGGCGATGTCCTCTTCGATATCGACGTAGTCGGCGCCGAGGACGATCGCCTCGCGGATCGCCTTCATCCGCTGCTCTTCGGAGCCCGCGTACTTGCCCCCGTCCTCTTCACGACGGTAGGTGACGATCACCGGCGTGGGGCGTTCGCTCAGCAGCCGCCCGAGGTTGACGCGCGAGCTGATGTAGTCCAAGCGCAGCTCGACCAGCTTCGCTCCCTGCTCGGCAAGGTGCTTGTGCTCCGCCAGCATGTGCTTGTGCCGGCTGCGGCCGATCGAGACACAGATCATGGGGGAGGGTCGAGGGGTTAGGGGCTGAGGGGCGATGGAAGCAGGATTGCGGATTGCGGGAGGAACGAAAAGGTTCACCGATTCGAAGGGTCTCAGCCGAGGGCGGCAGCCCACGGCGCAGCGCAACCAGCCCCCCCCCATTCTGTCTACGGCCCAACCCCATCGCCACCCGCCACCAAAACTCCCCGGTCCCTCGCCCCCGTCCCTGGGGCGTCAGCCCGCTAGATCCTCTGAAAACGCCGGTCCAAATCCTCGCGGGTGAAAACGAGCGACGTGGGCCTGCCGTGGGGGCAGTGGTGGTGGTTCTCGGTCGCCGGCCGGGCGGCCAGCAGGGCGGCGATTTCTTCGTCGCTCAAGGGGTCGCCGTACTTTACCGCCGCCTTGCAGCTCATGGTGTGCAGCAGCTCGTCCACGATGTCCCTAGCTGTGTCCCGCGCGTCGGGCGCCTTGCCGGCCTCCGCGGCGAGCTGGGCCGCCAGGTCCCGGAGTGTCTCGCCCGGCGTCAACCGCCGCAGCATGGCCGGGAACGAATGGACCAGCACCGTGTCGCCAC
>JBGSJY010000346.1:0-7469 GCA_041741515.1 Pirellulales bacterium
CGCTCGGCTGGATGCCCGTCGCGGCGCTCGGGAAGGAACTCCCCCGGCACGACGTGATGGTCCTGCCGTCGCGGCACGATTCGTTCGGGATGGTCGTCGCCGAAGCGATGGCGTGCGGGCTGCCGGCGATCGTGTCGGACAACGTCGGCGCCAAGGAGCTCGTGACGCCGGGGAAGAACGGCACGGTCGTCCCCGTCGGCGACGCGCGGGCGTTGGCGGAAGCGATGCGGTGGTTCGCCGAGAACGAGGCCTCGCTGGAGATAATGAAGATCGCCGCTCGCGAAGCCGCCACGGCTTGCGATTGGGCGGTTTACGAGGGGCGAGTCGTCGAGGTCCTGGCGGGGCTCGCCCAGGAAACGCGGACCTGATGGCGAACGTCCCCACCACCCCAGCCAGCCCAGCCGCAAGCGGTTCGCCCGCGAATGTCCCGGTGTCCGCCGCTACGCCGGTCTGGCACGGGCAGCCGCCGCCGCAACGGCGACAAGAAGCGACCTCCGCGAAGAAGTACCGGGCGATCCGGCTGGGGCTGTTCGCCTACTTCTGGCTGCTGATCCTTGAAGGCGCGCTGCGGAAGTGGTTCCTGCCGGGGTTGGCGACGCCGCTGCTGATTCTCCGGGACCCGTTGGCGCTGGGCCTGTTGCTGATGGCGGTCCGCCGCGGCGTCTTCCCGCGGAGCGGCTTCGTGACGTCGCTGCTGCTGCTGGGGACGGTCTCGTTCGTGACGGCGGTTCTGCTCGGCCACGGCAATCCGATCGTCGCCGCCTACGGCGCGCGGACGCTGCTCGTTCATCTGCCGCTGATGTTCCTGATGGGCCGTGTGATGGGCCAGCGGGACGTGGTGCGGATCGGCAAATGGACCTTGCTGATCGCGGTCCCGATGGCGGTGCTGATCGTGCTGCAGTTCTACAGCCCGCAGTCGGCGTGGGTGAATCGCGGCGTCGGCGGCGACGAGGCGGGCTCGGGGTTCAGCGGGGCGCTGGGGTACTTCCGGCCTTCGGGCACGTTCTCGTTCACCAACGGCACGACGCTCTTCTTCAGCCTCTGCGGCGCCTACCTCGGCTACTTCTGGATTAAGTCGAAACAGATCGACAGCCGGCTGCTCGTCGCGGCGACCGCGGCCTTTCTGGTAGCGATCCCGTTCTCGATCAGCCGCGCGCTGTTGTTCCAGGCGGTGCTCTGCGCGGGCTTCGCGTTGGTCCTGGCGAGCATGCGGGCCGAGTACTCGCGGCGCCTGCCGCTGCTGGCCGCCGCGATCGCGGTCGCCTTCGCCGCGCTCGCGATGACGCCGTTCTTCGAGAAGGGGGTGGAGGTTATGACCGCCCGCTTCACGTCCGCGTCGAAGTCGGAAGGGGGCTTGGCGGGCACCCTCGGCGAGCGGTTCCTCGGCGGGATGGCGGCCGCGGTGACGGAGAAGACCGACGACAGCGGCGTGTTCGGCGTGGGGATCGGCTTGGGGACGAACGTCGGGGCCAAGCTAACGACAGGGGGCAAAGCCTTCCTCGTCGCTGAGGACGAGTGGCAGCGGACGGTCGGCGAGCTCGGCCCGATCCTGGGGCTGGGCGTCATCGCGTTGCGGGTCTTGCTGGCCTTTGGCCTGCTCAGCAAGGCCTATCGCAAAGCCACGATGGGCGACCCGCTGCCGTGGATGCTGATGAGCTTCGGCTTCTTGCAACTGCTGAACGGC
The DNA here is from genome assembly GCA_041741515.1 of Pirellulales bacterium. Classification (GTDB taxonomy): domain Bacteria; phylum Planctomycetota; class Planctomycetia; order Pirellulales; family Lacipirellulaceae; genus Botrimarina. The sequence continues at coordinate 1,685 of JBGSJY010000346.1, forward strand.
GGCACAGCCCAGCCGACGGCCTTGGGGTTCGTGACGGTCACGGGCGGGCTGGTGCTGGCGTCGCTGAACGCGTCGGGGACGATCGACCAGGGGCGTAAGCGTGCCGTCTCGATGGTGGGAGCGACCTAGACTCGTCGATGAACCTTGTCTTCCTCGAACACCCCGATTGGCTCGGCTCCTACAGCATGCCGCGATTCGCCGCCATGCTGCGGGAGGGGATGCGGGCGCGGGGGCACTCGGTTGCGTCGATTACCGCTACTTCGCGCGTGCATCGGCTGTCGGAAGGCGCTCCTGGCGGCGTGCGGAAGTGGGCGGGGTATGTCGATCAGTTCCTTGTCTTCCCGTGGGAGCTCAAGCGGTTCGCGCGCTCGCAGCCGAAGGACACGCTCTACGTGCTGACTGACCATGCGCTGGGGATGTGGGCGCCCGTCGTCACTGACCTGCCGCACATCGTCCACTGCCACGACTTCCTGGCGATCAACTCGGCGCGGGGACGCTTTCCGGAGAACCAGACGGGATTCACCGGCAGGTGCTACCAGTCATTGATCCGGCGGGGGATTCGCAAGGCCAACGCCTTCATCTCGATCTCGGAGAAGACCCGCGCCGATTTGCACGACGCGCTCGGCCGGCAGCCGCGACTCTCGAGCGTGGTTTACAACGCGCTGCGCGAGGGCTATACCCGCCTGGAGGAATCCGACGCGCGCGGCCGCCTCACGGGGATTCTCACCCCGGCGGATGAGAACGGCTTCTTCCTCCATGTCGGTGGGAATCAGTGGTACAAGAATCGGTCAGGTGTCGTCAGGTTGTACGCGCAGTGGCTTCGCGATGCCGAAAAGCCGCTCCCACTGTGGATGGTGGGGCAGGCGCCGACGGCGGGACTTCAGACGCTCGCCGATGAAATCGCGCCGAGTGGCATGGTGCGATTCCTGCCCGATCTGGACGACGGCCAGGTCCACGCGGCTTACAGCCTCGCGACGATGCTGCTCTACCCAAGCTTAGAAGAAGGGTTCGGGTGGCCGATCGCCGAAGCGATGTCCTGCGGCGCGGCGGTGTTGACCACCGACGCCGCGCCGATGACCGAAGTTGCCGGCGACGCGGCAATCCTTCACCGCCGACTGAGGCAGGGAGAAGAAGACGCTTGGGCCCGAGACGGCGCGACGCTGATCCATGAATACGTAAAACGTCCCGACGAAGAGAGGGACAACGTACGCCAGCGCGGCTACCAGCGGGCTAACCTGTTCGCGTTGACGGCGACCATGGCGGACTACGAGAAGTGTTACCTTGAAGCGATCGCCCTCGCCTAACAAGGCTCACACCGCCGCTTGGCGCCTCCCAAACTCTATGAAGATCCTCCAGATAATCCCCAGCATGGACCCCTCGGCGGGCGGCGTAGCGCAGGGGGTGAAAACGACTATCGAGACGATTAGCCAACTCGGGTCCGGGAACGATTGCGAAGTCGTTTGCTTGGATGAGCCGGACGCGCCATACCTCCGAACGATCCCCGCTTCCGTCCACGCCTTGGGTCGCGCGAAAGGGCCGTGGGGGTGGAACGCACGCCTGACGCCCTGGCTACGGGAGAACCTGCCAAGGTTTGATGTCGCCATCATCAATGGCCTCTGGCTCTACTACTCCTACGCGGCCACCAAAGCAGCGGGTGTCTTGGAGGAAAGGCGTCCGCGGGTCTTCGTGATGCCTCACGGGATGCTCGATCCGTGGTTCCAGAAGCACCCGTCGCGGCGAATTAAAGCCTACCGCAACTGGTTTTACTGGAATTTGATCGAACAGCGCACCATCGCGCAGGCGGACGGCCTCTTGTTTACCTGCCAGAAGGAGCTAGAACTCGCCCGAACGACCTTTAGGCCCTACCGGCCGCGGCGGGAGATGAACGTCGGCTACGGCGTCGCCGCGCCGCCGGCTTGCAATGAGGGGATGCTTAACGCGTTTCGGGAGCGAGTTCCCGAGCTCGGCGACCGACCCTATCTGCTCTTCTTGAGCAGGGTGCATCCCAAGAAGGGGGTCGATCTGCTCATCAAGGCTTATACGAGGCTGGCGGCGCAGCGGCTCGAGGCAGGCGTCGTGACGCCCGACCTGGTGATCGCCGGGCCGCTCGATTCGAAGTACGCCGAGTCGATGCAGGAACTGGCTGAGCGGGAGCGAATACGACTGCCCAAAGTCGATGGGGCGCCGGCAATTCACTTCCCCGGGATGCTCTCCGGGGACAGCAAGTGGGGCGCCTTCTACGGTTGCGAGGCCTTCGTGCTGCCGAGCCACCAAGAGAACTTCGGCATCGCGGTCGTCGAAGCGCTCGCCTGTGGGCGGCCGGTTCTGATCTCGGACCAGGTCAATATCTGCGACGAGATCGAGCAGTCGGGCTCCGGCTTTGTCGATCGTGACGACGATGCCGGCACAGAGGCACTGCTGCGGCGGTTCTTGGAGCTGGACGACCCGGCGAAGGTTACGATGTCCAGCCGGGCGACGGAGTGCTACGCCGCGAACTTCTCTCCGCAGACGGCCGCGTTGCGGCTTCTGGAGGCGATCTCGGAGCAAGGCGCCAAGCCCCGATCCGCCGTCGGAACCACCTGATTCGTCGCCATGACCGTTCTCGACGCCAAGCAGTCGCGGCCGCTGGAAGGGGGGCCGAGTTTCTCGCTGAGCAATCGCCTGGTGCGGGCCCTCTGGATGGGGACTTGGGGCCTGCTAGCCTCATGGACGCCCGCTCCGCTGCACCGCTACCGCGTCGCGTTGCTGCGACTCTTCGGCGCGAAGGTCGACTGGACGGCCCGCGTTTACGGCAGCGCGCGGATTTGGCTGCCGAGCAATTTGGAGATGCGGGCTCACAGCTGCCTGGGGCCCGAGGTGCATTGCTACTGCCTCGGGCCGGTCACGCTAGGAGTAAGAGCGGTTGTGTCCCAAGGGGCGCGGCTCTGCGCCGGGACGCACGATATCCGGGACGAGTCCTTTCAGCTCATCGCGAAACCCATTGTCGTGGGCGACGGCGCATGGATTGCTGCGGAGGCGTTTCTTGGGCCGGGGGCGATTGTCCGCGCCGACGCCGTCGTTGGCGCTCGCGCTGTGCTCTTCGGGGAGGCGGAACCGGGCGGGGTTTATGTCGGAAACCCAGCCAAGCTCCTCGGGCCGCGGAATGCCTCAAAAGCCGAGGGCGCATCATGATCTCGGTGGTCATCCTCACGAAGAACGAGGAGCGTGACTTGCCGCGGTGCCTGGAGGCGCTCGGCTGGTGCGACGACTTGCATGTCCTCGACTCGGGCAGCAGCGACCGAACCGTCGAGATCGCCTGCGCGTTTGGGGCGACGGTCTCGGTCAACGAGTTCAGGAGCTTCGGCCAACAGCGGAATCACGCGCTGAACGCTCTGCCCCTCAGGCACGACTGGGTGTTGTTTCTCGACGCCGACGAAGTGGCGACGCCCAAGTTTGTCGCTGCGGTTCAACGCGCGATCCAGTCGGCCAACGATTCCGTGGCCGGGTATTATTGCTGCTGGAAGATGATCCTCGAAGAAACCTGGCTGAAGCGTTGCGACAGCTTCCCGAAATGGCAGTTCCGCATCCTCCGTCACGGTCGGGCTACCTTCACCGACTTCGGCCACGGGCAGAAAGAAGGCGAAGTGCTGGGCGAGATCGACTATGTCCGCGAGCCTTACTTGCATTACGGCTTCTCCAAGGGATGGTCTCACTGGGTCGATCGTCATAATCGTTACTCAACCCTCGAAGCGGCGGCGAGGCTTTCCCAGCAGCGCCCCCTGAGCGACGTATTCAGCAGAACTGCTTCAAAGCGCAACCCGGCGTTGAAGTTCTATCTTTCACGCGTTCCGGGATGGCCATTGCTGCGTTTCATTCATGCTTACCTGCTGAAAGGCGGATTTTTGGAAGGCGCTCCCGGTCGCATGTACTGCTGCAACATTGCGTACTACGAGTTTCTGATTACGATCAAGATGCGCGAATTGCGACGTGAACAGCGGCGACGCGCTGAACCACGGCTCGTCGCTTGAATGATCGCCAGGGCGGCGTGTCCGCAACAACTCTTTCGGACGGCGATACACAACCTTCTAGGGCTGACTCTGCTCCCGTTGTACGCGATGGAACTTACGCGGTGAGCTGAATCGGTTATGAAAATCCTCCTCCACAGCCTGAACTTCGCCCCCGAAGAACTCGGTTGCGGCAAGTACTCGGGCGAGATGATCCGCGACCTGGCGGCGGCCGGGCACCATTGCGTGGTCGTTACGGCGCCGCCGTACTACCCACAGTGGCGGGTGTGGGAAGGATATCGCAGCGCGTGGTACAGCAGGCAGAGCGATCCGGCGGTTGCCGGCGATTCGCCATCGGCCTCGGCGGTCGAGGTCGTCCGCTGTCCGTTGTGGGCGCCGAAGAAGGTCAGCGGTCTGCGGCGGATTCTGCATCTGGCTTCGTTCGGTCTGTCGAGTGTCCCCGCTGTCTTGTGGCAGGCGTTGCGGCTGCGTCCCGACGTGATCATGACGGTCGAGCCGACCGCCTTTTGCATGCCGACGACTTGGTTGGCGGCCCGCCTCACCGGGGCGAAGGCGTGGCTGCATGTGCAGGATTTTGAGGTCGACGCGGCCTTCGATCTCGGCATCCTGAAATCGCAGGCGCTCCGCAAGGCGGTGCTCGGCGCGGAGGCCCTGCTGATGAAGCGGTTCGACCGCGTCTCGACGATCTCGCCGAAGATGCTGACAAAGCTGCGTCAGAGGGGCGTCGCGGAGGGGCGTTTGTCGCTCTTCCCCAATTGGGTCGATTGCGACCAGATGAAGCCCCTCTGGGAGCCAGCTATCGGGCGGGCGGGCACTGACCGCGATTCGAGCCCCGAGGTCGGTGCGGCACAATGCCGAAGCAATCGGCGCCGCTTTGGCATCCCTGAAGACGCGTTTGTCGCCCTCTACGCGGGCAGCATCGGGGACAAGCAGGGCTTGGAAATCCTCGCCGAGGCCGCGAGGCTCTTGCGTGATCAGCCCGGCCGCCCGATCCGCATCGTCGTCTGCGGCGCCGGGTCCGGTCACGCGCGATTGCTCGAGCTCTCGCAGGGACTGAGCAATCTACAGATGCTGCCGGTGCAGCCCGTCGAGTCTTTTAACGAACTGATGAACTGCGCCGACGTCCATCTATTGCCGCAGAAGGCGGGCGCCGCGGACTTGGTGATGCCGTCGAAGCTCACGGGCATGCTCGCGACCGGGCGGCCGGTGGTTGCCAGCGCAGCGAGAGACACACAGATCGCTTCGGTGGTAAGCGGGTGCGGGATTGTCGTCCCCCCCGGCGAAGCGACGCCCTTTGTTGACGCGATCCGCGCCTTGGCCGCCGATCCGACAAGATGCCGGCGGCTCGGCGCGGCCGCGCGGCAGCACGCTTTGCAGCACATGAGCCGGCATGTGATCCTGAAGCGCTTCCAACGAGAATTAGCGGCTCTTATCGCTGTGTCGTCGTCCGAGGCCGCCGCTGCCGCCGACGGCTCGGTCGTCAAAGCCCCTCCGATCCAGCCGCCGCACTTCGGCGCCGCCGAGGCGGCGACGCTGGCCGGCCGCGAGTCAAAGTAGTAATCGCAACGACAGCTAGTCTGACGTTTAGTTCCGCGCCGAATGGCTTAGTGCATATCAGGGGACTACGCAACCGTGTGCACCTGGCCTGCTCCCCAAACGTTGATCCAGGTGTTATGAGAGTCTCAACCGCCCCGGAGGGGCCTTAAGGAGACTTACGATGTCCGAGAAGCGAAGGAAGCGGCACAGCCCGGAAGAGGTGGTGCGGAAGCTGCGAGACGCGG
>JBGSJY010000347.1:0-1817 GCA_041741515.1 Pirellulales bacterium
GGTGCTCGACGCCCGGGCCAGCCGCGACGGTGAAGAGCTGCAAGCGATCCTCCGCCGGCGGCCCGAGGCGCCGCTGGAGCCCGCCAACGTGATCGAGCTCAAGCGGGGCGACGTCCGCTTCCGCGGCACGGTCAAGCCGGGCGACACGCTCAAGTATTTCGGCAAGCTCGACAGTGATACGGAAGATCGTATTAGGGAGACCGGCGAAGCCGACATTATCACGTTTGAGTCGGAGGACATGAAGGTCGCTCAGGTAATCGATGATAAGTCATTGATTGTCGAGGGCAGCTGGAGGGAGATCACCGAGCCACGCAAGATCGAGGTCTGGCGGATCATCGACGCGCGGATGGAGGAGATCCAACTTGAATTGGGGGACTATTTCGCACGGCGCGAGCCGCGGCTGGAGTGGCACCCTAGCGCCGACGAGGCTTCGATCCGGCAGCTCACCGAGCGCCTCAACCAATGGCTGCGGCAGGTGGGCGCCGCCGGCAAGCGCGCCGACGCCGCGGGTTGGAAGCGGCCGACGCTGCTCGACACCCTTTCCGAGTCGCTCGCCGCTAGCGCCGACCTGACGCCCTACCTTGCCGACGCCGAACTGGCGACGGGCTACTTCCGTCCCTACGAGAGCCGCTTGATCCAGGGCGCCACTTGGCAGCGAGACATCTCGCGCTGGGCGCGGGGCGGTGATTTGGCGCCGCTGGCGGTGGCGCGGGCCCTGTTCGACTGGACGATGGTCAACGTGCAACTCGTGGCGCCGTCCGAGACGCCGCCGCGCTGGCCTTGGGAAATGTTGCTGCACGCGCAGGCGACCGCGGCGGGCCGGGCGTGGGTCTTCGCCGGGTTGTGCCAGCAACAGCATCTCACCGCCGTGGCGGTGACGGTCCCTGCCGAAGGGGGCCCGGCCCAGGGAGGTGAGCGGCTGCTGGTCGGCGTCGTCGATGGCGAGGAACTGCGTTTGTTCGACCCGACTCTCGGCCTGCCGCTCCCCGGCGCCGAGGACGATGGGTCGATCGCGACGCTGGCGGAGGTCCAGGCCGATGACGCTCTGCTGCGTAAGCTGGACCTCGACGGCGCGGCCTACCCACTCACCGCCGCGAAGATGAAGGGAGCCCGATTGGGGGTCGTCGCCGATGCGTTCGCGCTCACCCGACGGGCGGGCGAGCTCGACAGCAGGCTTTCGGGCGAGGATGCGCTGGTGCTGGCGGTTGATGTGGACGCGGTTGCGGAGCGCCTTCGGAAAGTGAACGGCGTGGGGGAGGTTCAGCTCTGGCCGCAGCCGATCCAGACGCTTGCCGACAAGCTGGCGGCGAAGCTGTCGGAGCGGAAACAAGCGGTGCGCGACTTCCTGCCGCTGGCGTGGCGTCCCCAGCTGTGGCGTGGGCGGTTGCAACATTTCCGTGGCGTCCATCAAGAGGCCGACGTGAAGCGCGACGTGCTCGACGACACTCTCGACGATCACCAAGCCGCGATGCGTTACTACATGAGCCGCTCGGTGCGGCCCTCCGAGAAGAGCCTCGACCAACAACAGGTTCCCGAGGAAAAGCGTGAGGTCTACCGCGCCGCACGGACGCTGGGGACGCTCTTCTTGGCCGCGCTCCGCTACGACAGTGGCGCGTACGACGTGGCGCTCGACTGGCTCGATAACCCGGCGATGGACGACGCGTCAGCGAAGCCCTACAAGCCGCTGCTGCTGCAACTGCGGGCCCGTTCGCTGGAGGGGCTCGGCAAGCTCGACGAAGCGGCCGCAGTCCTTGACGCGATCGAAGGGCCGATGGCCGACGGCGCCAAGCTCCGCGCGCGGAAGCTCCGCCAGCGCG
>JBGSJY010000348.1:0-1622 GCA_041741515.1 Pirellulales bacterium
GCCGCCGATCCGCGGACCCGTCGCGAGGCGATCCCGCTGACGACCGTTTCAACCGTCTCAACTGGCTTGACCGGCGCCGCCGCGCAAGTTCACAGCGTCGGCGCGTAAGGCAGGGGCCGCGCGACCCGGACTAAGGAGCGGGCGGTTCCACCCGCGGCGCGGCGCCGGCCGGTGCGGGCTGAACTAGGTTTGATTAACGCTTCCGTCAGGGGAGCGCGTCGCTCGTCTCATTGATCCTCTTCTGCCGCGCTTGATGCTCGTCCCCGCGTTACTCGCTGGCCTGGCGATCGCCCTCTTGATGGTCGCGCTGGCGCCGCGGCTTTCGGTCGTGACGCAGGTCGTCGGCATCGTGGTAATCGGTTACGTGCTTGGCTACGAGTTCTGGCACGCCGACGCGGGGCCGATTCCACTGACGCTCGAACGCCTCGCCCTGGCGGTCGTCGTCGGCCTCGCGGTATGGCGGATCGGGATCGGCAAAACGCCGCGCCCCGTTCCGATCGGCCTCGACTGGGCGATCGCCCTGCTCTGTGTGTGCCTGACCGTCAGTTGCGTGCTGAACAAGCCGGGCGACGGCGCCACGCTGCCGACGTCGCCGCTTTTCCGTTTGGTCGTCAGCTTCTGGGCGCCCGCGGCGTTGTACGCGGTGCTGCGGACCTCGGTCATCGACGGCGCCGCCGCGCGGCGGCTGATGACGCTGCTGGCGTGCCTGGGGATCTATCTCGGGGTAACGGCCCTCTTGGAAACGGCCGGCGTTTGGTCGCTCGTCTTCCCGCGGTACATCGCGAACCCCGAAATCGGTCTGCATTTCGGTCGCGCGCGGGGGCCGGCGTTGAACTCCGTGAGCCTCGGCGTTCACCTCGTCGTCTGCTGCGCGGCGGCTTGGCTGCTGATACCGCGGGCGAGCCGGCCAATGCAGCTGTTCTGGTTTGGCGCGTGCGGGCTGATGACGTTGGCGGTGCTGCTCACCTACACACGCTCGACTTGGCTCGGGCTGATGGGCACGGTGCTGGTGGTGATGTGCCTGCAACTGCCACGGATCTGGCGGATGCCGGCGTTCGTCACGGCCAGTGTGTTAGGCGTGGTGTTTCTCGCGGTCGGCAAGGACGCGATCATCGAGCTGAAACGCGAAGACTCCGGCGCGGTGTCGGCCCACTCGGTCCAGCAGCGTGAGGCGTTCGCGTATGTCTCGGCGCAGATGTTCCGCGATTACCCGCTGTGGGGCGTCGGCTTCGGTCGTTTCTACGACAAGAAGATGCCGTACCTAACCGACCGGCGGCAGTCGTTCGAGCTGGAGTCGATCCGTCCGCTGCACCACCACAACACGCTGCTAGGCCTCTTGGTCGAGACCGGCATGTGGGGACTCGCCGCCTTCTTGGCCGTGCTGGCCGGGATGGCGTGGGTTGGCTGGCGATTGGCCCATGACACGGGCGTCGCGTCCGACTGCAACCGCCTCGGCCTGCTGGGCCTCGGCGCGGTGGTGAACTACCTGCCGTCGGCCCTGTTCCACGACTTGACGCTGATCCACAGCGAGCAGTGGCTGCTGTTCACCGTGGCCGGCGCCGCGACAGGGTGTTGGCTCAACGCCGGTCGTTCCGCCGCGCACCCCGACAACGCGTCGCGGG
>JBGSJY010000349.1:0-2441 GCA_041741515.1 Pirellulales bacterium
TCGAAGCCGTGCATCGTGGGGAGGTGCTCGTCGCGGTCCCCTTGGTGGTTCTTGCCGAACTGGCCCGTGGCGTAGCCGGCGCTCTTCAGCACGGTGGCCATCGTGACGTCGGTCTTCTGCCAGCCTTGCGGGGCGCCGGGCATGCCGACCTTCGTCATACCGGTGCGGACCGGGACGTTACCGCCGATGAACGCCGCCCGCCCCGCCGTGCAGCTCTGCTGCCCGTAGTAATCGGTGAACGCCACACCCTCGCGAGCGATGCGGTCGATGTTGGGCGTTGAGTAGCCCATCATGCCGCGGTTGTTGTGGCTGATGTTCCATGTGCCGATATCGTCACCCCAGATCACCAGGACGTTCGGTTTATCTGCGCCGTGGGCCACGGCGGCCACTGCTAGGAGGGAGAAACAACAGAGAGAGCGGATCATGGCGCCTGCTCGCATGAGACTAGAAATAGCGGGAGAAATACGGCTCGCTCCCGCCCTGGAAGGTTAGCCCGCCCCCCCTCAAGCGCCTAGCAATTTCGTGGCGTCTGGTTGCATTTTGCGGCCGTTCGGAGCGTTCGGAATGGACCAATTATACCGGCGATGCGCGGCCAACTCGAATGGAAACGGTCAGTGGCCCGATACCTTCCCCGAAGGACCCGGCAGACCCGCACGGAGGCGGCTACCCATGCGCATTTCCCACATCACCCGTTCCCTGGCGCTCGCCGCCGCCAGCGTGGGGTCCGGCCAAGCCCTCGCCCAAGAGGGCCTGACGGGCGACTGGTTCGGCAACCGCACTTACCTCGCCGAGAGCGGCGTCACCTTCCAGCTCGACGTCGCCCAGTTCTACCAGGGCGTCGCCGCTGGCGGGCTCAACCAACACTTCAAGTACGGCGGCCACGGCGACTACGTCACCAACGTCGATTTCGGCAAGCTCGGCGTCCAGGAGGGGATGTTCCTCAAGGTCCGCGCCGAACACCGCTTCGGCGAAAACATCAACGGCGATACCGGCGCGTTCCTGCCCGCTTCGGTTCTTGCGGGTCTACCGGTCGCTAATAGTGAAGATATCTACCTGACGAACGTCCTGCTCACGCAGGCCCTGTCCGAGCGGTTCGCGGTCTTTGCCGGCAAACTCGACACTCTCGACGGCGACCGCAATGCCTTCGCGCACGGACGCGGCAAGACGCAGTTCTCCAACATGGCCTTCGTCGCGAATCCGATCGGCCTACGGACGATCCCCTATTCGACGCTCGGCTGCGGCTTCTTTGTGCTGGGCGAAGAGGGCGAGCCCGTCTTCAGCTATGCGCTGCTCAACTCGGTCGATACCACCAAGACCGACGGTTTCAGCGAGCTGTTCAATGACGGCGTCGCCATGTCCGCCGAGTTGCGGCTCCCGACCGAGTTTTACGGTCTGCCGGGCCATCAACTGTTCGCGGGAACGTGGAACAGCCGCGAGTTTACCTCGCTCGGCCAAGACCCGCGTGTCGTCCTACCAGACGTGCCGATCGACCGAGCCGACGGCTCTTGGTCGCTATTCTGGAACTTCGACCAATACTTTGTGGTGGACCCCTGCAACGCGAAGCGTGGCTGGGGCGCATTCGGCCGCGCTGGCGTCGCCGACGAGGTCACTAATCCTCTGTCCTGGTTCCTGAGCTTCGGACTCGGCGGCCACAGCCCTTACGCCGGCCACGAAGCCGACACCTGGGGCGCCGGCTGGTTCGTTGCGGGTTCGAGCAGCGAGATCGGGCCGATCATCGAGACGGTCCTCGGACCGATTGGCGACGGCCACGGCGTCGAGCTGTTCTACAACTGGCAGGCGACCCCGTGGCTCAACGTCACGCCCGATCTTCAGGTGCTCGTCCCGTCGCGGGAGAACGTCGATACGGCCCTCTTGCTCGGCGTGCGGGCCGTGATGCTGCTCTAGGACCCTGCCGACAGCTTGGTCGCAAACCGCGAGCCGGCGGATTACGATAGACCCCTGCTTGGTCCCGTGATCCCTCCGCTGCCGATTCGCCATGACGCTCCGCCCCCTAGCCTTCCTGATCGCCACTTCCGCCCTCCTCCCGGCGGCGCCCTGCGAGGCCCGCACTTGGAGCGACAGCACCGGGCAGTACACGGTTGACGCCGAGCTGGTCGCCCTCACCGAGAAGGCCGCCATCCTGCAACGCGGCGACGACCACTTAGTGGCAATCGACTTCGAGCAACTCTCCAAAGAGGACCAGGCTTACCTCAAGACCGAGGAGGCCAAGCTCACCGCCGACAAGATCGCCAACAAGCAGCAGACGTGGACCACCGTTGGCGGTCTGGAGATCATTGGCAACGTCGTTGATTTCGTTCAGCGCGACGTGACCTTCCAACGCCGCCGCAGCAAGGTCTATGTCAACGACCGCGTCTTCGACAACCTGCCAGAGGTTTATCAGAAGATCGCCCCGCTCGTCGTCGCCCACTTCGAGAACCTGC
>JBGSJY010000350.1:0-2421 GCA_041741515.1 Pirellulales bacterium
GTCGTCCGCCGGGATCGCGACGAAGGCGTACGGCCGGTCGCGCCAGTAGTGGACCTCGTGCGCGGGGACGGGCGAGCGGTCGCCGACCAGCTCGTAAGCGAAGACCAGCACGCCCAAAAAGCCCTCGCCAAAGCGGTCGCCCCAGCGGGCGAGCGACGCCAGCTCTTCCTCGGTCGTCCAGTTGCGCCAGTACTGGCTCCCCGAAGGGAAGCGGCGGCCCTTCACGTCCACGAGCCACCGCGCGGGGGGCAGCAGGCCCTCGTCATCGTCAAGCGAGCCGGCGCTCGTGATGTCGAAACCGGGGGAGACGATGAAGTCGACGCTCTTCAGCGAGCCGATCGCCTCGACCGCGCGGCGCCGCTCATCGACCGCGACGTACGCGATCTGCCGCGAGCGCAGGTAGTCCTCGAAGGCGGCTTCGTAGTGGTTGTGGCGTTTGGCCATGGGGTTCACCGCGGAGGACGCGGAGTCTGCCCCGATTTTAGCGGGGATGATTCGCGCAGAGACGCAGAGACGCGGAGAAAAATTGAAAAGAAAACACTTTGCGGCTTTGCGCCTTTGCGTGAGGCAGAGCGAACGACTCACGCAAAGGCGCGAAGGCGCAAAGTGGTCTGCTGCAAACCTCTGCGTCTCCGCGTCTCCGCGTCTCTGCGCGAGACTTCTTAAAGGAGCCGCTGCGCGGCGGCTGGTGCGTCGGCTAGCGGCACAGTAATGCTCTCGCCGGTGGCGAGGGACTTGATCTGGCATTCGCCGCGGGCCAGTTCGTCGGGGCCGGCGATGAGGGCTAGGCGGAAGCCTTTTTTGTCGGCGTACTTGAGCTGAGCGGCGAGCTTTTTGGGCTCGGGGTAAAGCTCGGCGCCGACGCCCGCCGCGCGGAGGCTGGCGGCGAGCTTGAGGTAGTCGCCCAGGCGGTCTTCGGCGAAGAACACGACCAGCGCGTCGGCGGGGGTGCGGACGCCCTCCACCAGGCCCAGCTCTTCCATCGCGGCGAGCAAGCGATCGACGCCCAGCGACGCGCCGATGCCCGGCAGCGTCTGACTGGTGTAAAGGCCGGCCAGATCGTCGTAGCGGCCGCCGCTGGCGACGCTGCCGATGTCGGGCAGGTCGTCGAGCGTCGTTTCGAGCACCAGGCCCGTGTAGTAGTCGAGGCCGCGGGCGATCGACGGGTCGATGCGGAGGCGGTCTGTGGCAGCGCCGGCGGCGGCGAAACCGGCGAGGACTTCGTAAAGCCGCGTGACGCTCGCCTCGCCGCGCTGGCTGCCGGCCACCAGCGGGCCGACGATCGCCAGCACCTCCTCGGCCGAGCCGCTGACGCCGGCGAACTCGAGCAACTTGTCGGACTGCGCGCCCGAGGCGCCGGCGGTCGCGGCGAGTTCGGCGCGGACCTTGTCAGGGCCCATCTTGGTCAGCTTGTCGAGCGCGCGGAGGACCTCGGTCGAACGGTCGGCGAGGCCCAGCGTTTCGAGCAATCCGTTGAGCACGCCGCGGTGGTTGACGCGGATCGTGAACCGCTCGAACCCGATCGCGCGCATGAGGTCGTGGATGACGAGCACCGTCTCGATGTCGGACGCGAGGGCCGTCGTACCCACGGTGTCGAAGTCGCACTGCACGAACTCGCGGTAGCGGCCGCGCTGGGTGTTCTCGCCTCGCCACACCGGCGCGATGTGGTAGCGTTTGAACGGCAGGCCGAGCTGCTGGGCGTACTGCGCGGCGAACCGCGCCAGCGGCACCGTGAGGTCGAACCGCAGGCCGACGTCGCGGCCGCCGTGGTCCTGGAAGCGGTAGAGCTGCTTGTCGGTTTCGTCGGAGCCCTTGCCGGTGAGGATCTCCAGGTACTCCAGCGCCGGCGTGTCGATCGGGGCGTAGCCGTACGAGCGGTAGACCTTCCGGGCGGTCTCCATGAGCCGCTCGCGCGGGATCATCACCTCGGGGGGATAATCCCGAAATCCCTTGAGGGTACGGGGCTCAATACGCTGGGGCTTCGACACGGTGGTGGCGTTAGGAAGGGAGATGGGGGGATGAATGGAGATAAGGGGATCGCAAGCGGGCGGTAGGGTGGGGTTGCGGGGTCGAGGGGCCTTGTCGTTGGGAGCGTATCGTGACGAGGTTGGTTTTTTGCTGGGCAACCGCGGAGCGGTTGCTGGTTAAATTAATAAATGGAAAAGAGTGAGATCATCTGCGACGGAGGAGCGAAGTGCTCCGCAAGACTAAACCGTTCGCTTGCGATCCCCTTATCTCCATTCATCACCACCTCTCCCTTCGTGAGCTCTCCATCAGGCAAGGACCGCCAGCGGGTTGGGGCGGCGGGAGCGGATGTTTTGGCCTTTCTTTTGGAAGTTGGCCTCGGTGAACTCCCAGACTTGCTCGTGCGTCTCGAGGTAGAAGTCGTAGGTCCAGTCCTCGTCGTACTCGCAGTTGTCG
>JBGSJY010000351.1:0-11283 GCA_041741515.1 Pirellulales bacterium
CCTGGCGCTCTCGATCCTCAAGCTGGACACCACCCTCCGTGAGACTCTCCGCGGGAAACGGCTCCGCGCCGGGTGGAACAACAACACCCTTCAAGCCATTCTTACCGGGATCGCTGCGTGATTAGATGCGATTGCCCTGCATGGAACCGTGCTTAGGTTGGCGGGCGCAAACCTGCGTCGGCTGCGTCACCCGAGGATTATCTTCGAAGCGGCCAGATATGCGGAGAAGTGAAACTTCTCCGCGCTGAGAACGATGAACGCCTCCGCAGGTTTGGCGGACGTCGATATCCGCGGAGAAGTGTATGGCCAAAGCAGCATTAGACCGACGGCATTGAGCCGGCTTTGTGCCCCACAGCAACGTATTGACCGGGTCAGCATTCTTGCGGTCGATTCGACCGCATTGCCTCAACAGCCCGCGCCACCGCCCGCAGGTGAGCAGTGGACCTAAGCTCAGCGGGTGGTTCAACCGACCGCTGCTCGGCGTAAATGTGTTGGCGCCCTTAGACTCTCCACGTAGATCTTGGACATACCGGCGTTTCCGACTTAGCAACGGATTCGCCTGCTACCAAGGGGATGGGAACGTGAGGTCCACCCATTCCGCAAGTAGACAGATGGTGTCACAGCAAGACGGGTCGCCCCGCCCCCGACGCCCCGCCTCCCTATCCACCCAAGAATTAGTAGGGAGACAAAAGAGAGAAACACCGTTTGCGGCTCAGGCACCGCAGGCGCTGTGATTTGGGCATTCATTGCCGCCTGGGCAGTCATGCCGTAGTTGGCTTTCCACCGATCGTAGTCGTCGGGCCCAACGCCGGGGGTGTCGTCGTTGAATAACGAACTCGCATTACCTAGGTTGTCGCGCCAACGAGTGTAGTCTGCGGCATCCACGGTCCCGTCGCCGTTGTAGTCGCCCGGGAGCGGGGGCGCTTGGCCGACCTGCAAAGAGACTGAGCTTGCCGTCTGCGAGACGATGAACGTCATCCCGTTGAACGTGGGGACGAAGACTTCATCGAACATCCCCGCGATCGAGCCCACCACACCCTCGAACAGCGGGATCGACGCACCGAGCGTCGGGACGAAGCCTTCAAGCAACGAAACCGTGAGCGTGCCCCCAAGCGTCACCGCTCCGCTACCAGTTAGGACAATGTGGTCCCGCTCGGCGCCCAGCTCGTACCGAAGTTCCGAGCCGCTCATCAGGTTCAACCCGCCCACGGTTAGTGTGCCGGGCGAGAGTCCGGGCGCGAGCACGCCGCCGGGCTGAACGGTTACTTGGCCCCCGACGCTGCCTGTCCCTTGGAGGGTTCCGCCGGCGTTGACGACGACCCCGCCGGTGAGCGATCCGGTCAGCGCGATCACGCCGGCGTTGATAGTAGTTAAGCCCGAGTAGGTGTTCACGCCGCCGAGCGTGAGCGTGCCGGCCCCAACCTTGGTGAGCCTGCCCCCCGTGTTATGGTTGAGGCCGCCGCTATCGCTGATGCTTCCGTTCACCGCGGTGCTGGCGCCGAGGTTCCCGACGGTCAGCAGCGAGCCGCCCAGGGAGAACCTTCCCGCTCCCTCAATCGATCCGACCGAGGTGCCACTCGCGAGGTTGAGGCTGAAGTCGGCCGAGGCGCCCGAGTTGATGATGAGGCGGGCCGAGTCTCCGACCCCTCCCTGCTGGAAGCGGATGACCGCGCCGGCGGCGGGGGTCGCGCCGCCGTTTGCCGTTATCGTCGAGGCGCCCGCACGTCCGCCGTTGGCAAACGTGACCACGGCGCCGCCGCCCGCGATGCCGGGGACGTTCGAGCCGTGGGCTGTGATGGTGGCGCTGCCCGCGGTGCTCGCCGAACTAAACAACGCCGTGCCCGCGGAGTTCTGCGTGCTGGTCGCGCCGAAGACTTCGATGAAGGCGCTGCCGGCGGTGGTTGTTGGCGCGGGGGCGGACGGGCCGCCAATTCCCGTGAACGAAACGGAGCCGCCCCCTCCGCGAACAGTGATGGTAGCCTGCGCCGCGGACGAGCTTCCGAGAAACTGCGCGCGAGAAACTTCGTTCAACTGCGAGAAAGAGCCGGGCCCGACGTCCAGCAGCGCGTTCCCCGCGTTGGAGTTGGCGCCAAACTGCACGAGGGAGTTGGTCTTTCCGCGCAGGTTGATTTGTGCCTGCCCGGCCGTCGCGCTGTCAGTGAACAGGACATCTCCGCCAAGCGGACCATTTGTAAAGACCCCCGAGCCTGCCGAGGAGGAACCACGGAAGCTGAAGGTTCCGCCGAACCCGGTGGGACCGGAGCTCTCGTTGATGAACACACCCTCGCCGGCGGTCGACGATCCATGGAACGTCGTGATGCCCCTGAACCCGTTCCCCGACTTGTTGATGATGATCGCTGCGCCGGCGGTCGCGGTGTCGTAGAATTCGGTCGAGGCTACGACCACTCCCGTCGAGGGGGACGTATAGGCGGCCTGATTGATGATCATAGCGTTCGTGGCCGAGGAGGCGCCTCGGAAGTAGGTCCTTCCCCCGTAGCCGTTCAGCAGGGTCGGGCCGGAGTTGGTGATGACGGCCTGTCCGGCGCTGGCCGCGCCGCTGAAGGTGGTTTGACCGCCGAAGGCCGACGCTACGGTGCTGGCGAAATTGTTGAAGTTGGCGTCCGCGGCGTTAGCATCGCCGGTTAGTTCCGTGGCGCCGGCGGCGCCCCCGGGTACCGTTGATCCGAAGTTCTGAAACGTCTTGGACGCCGCCGACGAGCCGGCGCCGTAGACCACGTTGCCGTAGTCGCGGACCAAGAAGTCGCCGTCCGCCTCGATGCTGCCCCCCGTCTCGACGGTCACTCTGCTAACGGCGCTGCTGGTCCCATGGACGTTGACACTGCCGGTGACGAAAACCTGACCGCCGTTCTGGACATTCAGCCTCCCCCAGCCCGGGCCGGTGAGCGATGCGGGTCCGACCTCGAGACTGCCGCTGACGTACCACGATGCTTGGTCTACGGTGGCCTGCATCTGGCCAAGCGAGTGGCCCAGCGTCGCCGATCCAGTCTGCAGCAAGCCCAGGTTGTAGACGTTCAGGCTGCCATTCTGTGCATCAAGGGCGCCGGTCATGCCGCCGATTGTCCAGGACGAGCCGCTGCCCGTGATGTTGACGTGCCCCTTGCTGTTGACGCCCAGGGCGCCCGCGCCGATCCTCCCTGCGGTGCTGGTGAACGTTGATCCTCCGTTGATCTCGAGGGTCGCGTCGGCGCTGCTATCTCCGACGGCGAGCTGCTCGGCGATCGTCCAGGTAGCGATCGACCCCGGGTCGAAGGTAGAGATCAGGGGCGTGGGGCCAGCAGCGTCGGGTAGGTAGCCGATCGAGACGCTTCCCGCGAAGCTCGCAGAAGTCGCGGCCGACGCGCCGCGACTGAATTGGTTGAATCGCACGCGCGACCCCGCGACGGTCACCAGCGCGGCCGGGTCGCCAGAGAGCAGGTCGGCAGTGACCGACCCGCCGTCCCCTACGGACAGCTAACCCAGTCAAACAGCAGCCCGCCATCGACAATCAAGTGATTGGAGTAAACAGCCAGGCTGCTCCCCCCTGCAATCTGTAGGTTGCGGGCCTGCGCGTCGTTGTCCAGCGCGACCTGCCCGCCGTGGCGGATAGACGCCTCCTGAGCGATGTCGGGCGCCGCGCCGCCGATCCACGCGCCCGGCACCGACCACAAGCCGCTCGAGATGCTACCGACGCGCTCAAGGTAGACGCCGGTGTAGCCCTGGTCCTCGGCGATCACTAGCACGTCGGTGGCAGAGGGTCGGTAACGCGCGCCGGGGGGCGTGCCGGGGTTCATGAGGAAGCCCGGCGTGGCCGAGTTGCCTCCCAGATGAGCGCCCCCTTCTGCTAACACCACAACGCCAAGCAGCCCCCCGACATGCAGCGGGTCAATATTGTAATCGCCCGGCTCTAGGCCGTAGACCCCGAGGATGTGGCCCATCTCGTGGAGGATGACCGACAGCAAGTCGAAGCCGGTGGCCGCGGTCACGCCCACCTGCCCCGACGCGCTCGCCGCCGCCGGAGACCCGAGCCCGCGGTACCGTACTTCTAGCGCGTCGGGGGGCGCCGCCCCAGGAAAATACGTCGTCTGGTCGGCGGAAGAGAGTTGGCCGTAGAGCTGCTGCTGGCCGCTAAAGTCGAACTCTTCGTCGAGGCCGGGTGTGGAGTCGGCGTACCAGTTGAAGTTGGGGTTGATCTCGATAAACACGTCCAGCACGCCGAGGTCAGTGGCTAGCCCGAGGGTGTCATCGCCGATGTCGTCGTCCCATTGGAAATCAAACTCGTACACCCCAGCGTCCGGCAGCAGGGTTTCCCATATCTGCTTGGCGGCCTGGAAATGAGCTTTCAGGATCAAGCCGCTCGGGTCCCAGGAGGGATTCTCCGGGTGGGGCGGCGTGTCCCCCTCGTCTGAGTACTCGATGTTGATCGTGATCGCGACAGCGGGCGCCGTGGCGCTCAATGTCATCAGACCTAGCGATGGCGCCAAACTCGCGGCAAGACAGCGGAGAAGCGTCCGCAATCCAATCATGTCTAACTCTATAAGTTAATGAGACGGGCGCCTTTCGGCGTTTGAAGTCACCGGTGGCAGGCCGACTTGGCGTCGGTGAAGGGCCGCGAAGTCCCTACAAACGATTGCTTTACGACAACGCCCGACAGCCGTCACTACAAAGGCTGCGTCCATGCACACCGCCAGCGGCGAACGCAGAGGCACGGGCTCAACATCACCACGTACCCAATGTTCCCGACCTCGGCCAAGCTGACTTTGGCCTCACCGGCGTCGATGCCTAAGAGAGTCCAACTAACCCTAGTTCTTGGTAGGGGATGATCCTTGCTTACCGTTGAGCAACTCGGAATTGATAAGTCTTCTGGGACGCCGCGTCGCGAGCGCTACTGCTGAGATGCTAAGCAGCATCGTCATTCCAGGCTCGGGAACCGCTTGAATCGAATCAATCCTGAAGGTTAGCCTCCCGCTCTCCCCGAAGTTGTCGTCGGTGATGTCCACGACGCCAAATCGGTTATCGAAAGACGCTAGTGGCAGCCCCGAAGGCAAAGCCTGCGAACCGAAGGCGCCGCCGGTTGAGTCCGCGATAAACAGCATTCCGGTGGCGTAGTGGAACAGCTCGGACTGACTGAAGTCGAACAAGGCCGAAACGCTGTCAAGAGAATCCACGTAGCGAAAGGAATCGCCAATCGGAAAGAACGGCGGAAAAGTATCGGCCGGGTTGTCGTTGCCGATGATCATGTTGGACAGCGAGAACTCGGACGAGGTGACCGTCGCACCTCCAATGCTGAGAACTAGGCTGGTGACGGCTGGCGTCTCGGCATGTGAGTAGTTGGTGAAGTTCGCGTTGAAGGAGAACGAACCCTGGTTGGAGACGTCGGTGTAGGTGAAGGAACCCGTGACGGGGGCGCCAAGCACCGCCGGGCTGGTGAACAGGCCGAGGGGGTTCGAGACAGCGGTAACCTCTCCGGTAAAGGAGTAGGTGAACAAGGCCGCGTCGGACACTGGGGCAGCGAGCAGCACCGCTGAAACGGCGGCGATCGCGATTGAAGGTAATCGCTTTAAGCTAGACATCAATGAATCTCCCATCTGGGTTAGGCAGTCAAAACCGCATGATCTGCCCCCGGTTAGTGAACCAATCTCAGCACGGGATCGAATCCGTCACTTCACAGATCGTTGCGACGCGATTGGCAGGTTCGCGTAAAGAAACGTGGAAGTCTCGGAGTGATTGCCGAGGTAGAAAGCGCACGCCTAGGCAGACTTTGCCATTCTCCGGGCTCGACGACTCACGACGCCCCGCACGAATCCCAACCCAACTAGAACAAGTGACGAGGGCTCGGGAACAGGCGTGACAACGTACCCAAATACGCCCCCTCCCTGCGTCGGCCGAACCAAGCCGACGAACTGACCGGCGTCATTGAAGCCCTGGATCGAGCTGAACGTGTCGATCCCCGGACCGATGATCGACGCGGTGATGTCTGTCCAGGCCGCGTCGTTCGGGTCGTAGCGCAGGACTCCGCCGGCCTCCGTGATCGCCACGACTTGTCCCAGGTTGTTTCGTTGGGCGCTGGCGTAGCCGAAAGACCCGGTTTGATCGAAGGCAACGCCCGGGTCGGGCAGCTTCGACTGGAAGGCGCCGTCCGGTCCCCACAGCCCGAGTTGCCCTCCGACCCAGCCCAGCACCGTCCCTCCTTCGTCGATGTCGAGGGGTACAATCTCGTTTCCGGGCGTGGGGATCTGGAGAAAGTGATAGCCACCTTGTCCGTCGTAGATGAACGCGCCCACAAACGCTTCAGTAAAGACGTCGTCGTCGAAGTTATCGGGATCGACCGGGTCAAATGCGAACGATCGAATATCGGCGGCGAACTGATTCGCATTATTCAGCCCAGTGACCGATTGTGCGAATGCGCTCGAAGAGGGACCGCTGTTGAAGTCGTTCGGATCAGGCGGCGCCACATTTGGGAAGAGCGGGTCGAGCACCGACAAAACCTCCATCCCTCCCGTGCTCCACAATGAGAAACTGTCGCCGACAGTCACAGCGGCCGGGTCAAAGGGGAACGCGCTGACCAGTGCATTCCCGGAGTCGTTCAAGCCTCCCCTAAAGGAGACGAACGAGTCGGTCGCGTCGATGGCCACTGGCGCTGCATTGGCCGGAAAATAGTGCAGCAAGTCGCCGATGTTACCGACGACGGCACCCGAAATGTTGATTGCGAGACCGGTGTAGCTTAAGGAGCCACTAGCGGGACCAACGGAAGGCAAGTCCTGGAGAACGCCGCTTTGATAGGAAACGCCCTGCTGCTGGAAGGCGCCCCCGGTGTTCTGAACCACGTACCCGGTGGAAATCCCCGCTTCGTTCACGCCAAAGAGCCAGCTGTCAAAGACGCCCGGGTGAAAAGGATCGATGAGAACGTCGATAGAGTAGGCAGCAGCGATCGCCGGCGGGCAGACGAGGCTGAGCGTCACAAGTGTCGCCCCAATCAGAGAGGCCGAACGCATGGTGTTTTCCTGATGGAAAGAGAAAATCAAGCACGAAGTCAACACAATGACGGCGAGCGGCCACTCTGGCGTGACGACTCCGGTCACGACGCGATCGGATCCCTCCCGCGTTAAGACAGTGCGATGCGAGAAGCCAACTCGCGCAAATAATCGCTGGATTATTGGCTTACGGGCTACCGCTTCCCCGTTTCGCGGGTGCGATATTCGAATGAGATAGCCAGTCGTACCTTCTTGACCACCGAGGAGGAACCTCATCGGTCACTAAGAAAACGCCTCTACCCAGCGGCGTCCGGCCGCAGCGAGTGACGAGGAAGCGCGGCGATACACGGCGCAGCAAGCGCCCGAAGCCGGCGGAGGGAGCTCAATCCGGCCTCGCTACGTCGCTTTGGCCGGCGCCAGGTCGAATACGCTGGATTGCCTCGGGGCCACCGAAACGGGTTGGCGCACCTTCCAACGCCGATAAGGCCTCGTCGTGCCGCCACTGTTCCTTCTGGTCGGGGTGCTTCCGACAAATCGCGATGGCGTCCTCTGCATAGAGCTTTGCCTCCTCGAATTTCCCTTGCTCGGTCAGAACTCGCGATAAAGCCGCCAAGAGACTGGGAAGTTCTTTGCAGTCTTCGCCGATCGATCGCTTAGCGATCAGGACTGCTTCCCGATAGTGTGCCTCTGACTGGTGCAGCTCCCCTTGCTCACGGAGGTCGTCCCCCAGCGCACGATGCGTGAGAATCTGTGATACTTTCCCCTTTCCTTCTAGCTCCTCTTGGATGGCTAACGCTTTACGATGGCACTCGATTGCCTCATCGATTTTTCCTCCTTTGAGTAAGACAACCCCCAACATTTGAAGATTTGCTGCGGAATACGGGTGTGCCTCGCCATGCAGCCGCACCCGAATGCGATGAGCCTCACGAATCATAGTTTCGGCTCTATCGACGCTTCCTTTCTTGGCAAGCACACGCGATACCGCAAGCATGGCCCAGACCGTGTCATCATTATTGACGCCGTAGTGCTCTCGGCGTATCGCCAGGGCGCGGCGAGCAGCGTCTTCCGCTTCAACCAGCATGGTCGCGCGATCTTTACTCGCCTCGGACCGATTGCACAACACGTGAGAGAGCGTGGAAAGGCACGTTGCTTCTTTGGTGCCGCCTTCACCTCGTACCGTTCGTTGCATCGCGATAGCCTGCCGGGTCACTGCTTCCGCTTCCTCGTCTGCGCGGAGATTCATCAGCGCTCTGCCTAGTTGCAGCAAGGCGTCGGCGACCTCGCCACTTTCTGCGCCGATTTGATCGCTCGCCATCATCAGAGTGTGCCGTGAGATCCTTTCTGTCTCACGGTATAGCTGTAACTCGTAATAAACTTGCGCCAGCGTTAATCGCAACTCGGCCTGGACCACGGGCTGTCCTACTAGATCTTGGCCAATGCGTTGCTCGGTCTTGTCGACGATGTCCTGAAGCATCTTCGTGTCACGGCCAAGCGCCACCTGCGGAGCGATCCCTTGAAGCATGTCTTCCAAGAAGCGGGCGACTTGATCGCTGCGTTCCGCTTGCGTCTTCGCTTGACTAGCGCTGTCTCGGGCGGCGTTCCGCTCGCGCATCGCCCAGAGCATCCCCCCGGTCGTACCGGCGACTCCCAGAACGAGTGCAAGGGCGATAGCGAGGCCGGCGACGACACCTACCTTATGCCGTTGAGAGAACTTGCGGAGCCGATAGCTCGTGGAAGGCGGGCAGGCCGCCACGCTCTCGTTCTTCAGATATCGCTGTATATCGGCCGCGAAAGCGTTGGCAGTCTGGTACCTTCGATTGCGGTCTTTCTCTATCGCCTTCATGACGATCCAGTCGAGTTCGCCACGCACCAAGTGATGGAGTTGCATGGGCTGCATGCCTCGCATCGATGCGATGGATGGTAGACCCTTGGCGCTGCTCAATCGTGTGCTCGGTTTGGGGGGCTCCTCTTCCCGTATGACCCGCAGCATTTCGTCAAAGGCGCCTGTGCTCAAACGCTCGTGGCCAAACGGCGTTGAGCCCGTTAAGAGCTCGTAGAGCAGCACTCCCAGCGAATAGATATCGCTGCGGGTATCGATGTCGAGCTGATTGAGTTTGGCCTGCTCGGGGCTCATGTACTCGAGCGTGCCGATCACCTGCCCAAACTCGGTGAACATCGTCCGTTCGGTCAGCCGCTGGGCGGTCGCCTTGGCCACGCCGAAGTCAATCACCTTGGGCGCCGGATGATCGTCGTATTCCGCCACCAGCACGTTGGAGGGTTTGATGTCGCGATGGATCAGCCCTTTCTGGTGGGCGTGCTGCACCGCTTGGCAGACTGGCACGATCAACTCGAGCCGGGCTCGGAGCGGCAGCTGTCTCTCGTCACAGTACTGGGTGATCGGAACGCCCTTGACCAGTTCCATCACGAAGTAGGGCCGGCCGCTGGCGGTGGTTCCCGCGTCCAGCACCTTGGCGATGTTGGGGTGTTCCATCATCGCCAGCGCCTGTCGCTCGGCCTCGAAGCGGGCGATCACCTGCCGGGTGTCCATGCCCGGCTTGATGATCTTGACGGCGACCGTTCGCCGCAGGGGCTCGATTTGCTCGGCCATAAAGACCACCCCCATGCCCCCTTCGCCGATCTGCTGAAGGAGCTTGTAGGGTCCCACGCTAGTCCCCGGGCGCTCGGAAAGCTGCGGGTGGTCGATGGTAGCGTCGATATCGGCGGGGGGCTTGTCGAGGATGAAGCTCTCCTGGCGGTCGTGCTCGGCCAAGAGCCGCTCGACCTGGGCCCGTAGCGCCGCGTCCCCTTGGCACGCCTGCTCTAGCACCGCGGGCCGATCGGCCGGCTGCACGCCCAGGGCTTCGATGAAAACGTCGCGCTCTCGCATGGCCGATCTCTTGCGCTTTTAGATGGCGCACGTCTCCAAGAGGCAGTGCGACACAGAACACCAATTCGCGTAAAGAAATACGAAAGAGGAAGGCGCCGAGGCGTTATGGACCCGGTCAACCTAACGCTCATTCATATCGCTTCGCAGCCAGGCGCGGGCGTAGCTCCACAAAGAGTCAGCCTTGCGCGGAGAAACGCCGAGAACCTCGGCCGCCTGAGAGATCGTCAGACCGGCAAAGTAGCGAAGCTTGACAATGTCCGCCGATTGCGGATCGATTTTTGCCAACCGCTCAAGGGAGTCGTCGAGCGCCAGCAGCTCCTCTGCGACTTCCGGGGCGGCAACTTCCGAAGGCGACAAATCCTCGCGTTGCCGGCCGCCGCCATGTTTCGCCCGGCCGCGCCGTCTGGCGTGTTCGATGAGAATCCGCCGCATCGTTTCCGCCGCTGCGCCGAAGAAGTGCCCTCGGCTGTTCCAAGAAGGGAGGGCGTCTTTATCGGAACCGATCAAACGCAGATACGCCTCGTGAACGAGGTCCGTCGCCTGTAGCGTTTGCCCCGGCTGCTCCTGCTTCAGACGCGCCGCAGCGAGACGTCGAAGCTCGTCGTAAACCAACGGCAACAGACGCTCCGCCGCGATGGGGTCGCCACGTTCGATCTGGGAGATGATTAGGGTGACGTCCGACATGAGCGGCGCCGAAGGACGGCCGGGGGTCAAGTGACTATACCAGCGCCGCATACCCCACGCTCCTACCACCGGATACCCTCTGAGGCCTTCGCGTGCTTTTCCCGGATCTCCGCAGGCCCCCCGGATCACTGAAAGTTTGGGCAACTTGTTCGAGACCGTGGGCGCATCACCCGAGGCGCCAAAGGACGAGGCTGAATATGCTGAGGTCCTCCCCACCGACCGCACCTCCGGGAGAGCCGACCGCGGTCGTTCTGATGGCGCTGACCGCCCTGGGATAGGTTCGCTTAGATCAACTCATCTCGACGCCAAACCTGCGTCGGCTCCGACACCAGAGGCTTATTTTGGAAGCGGCCAAATCTGCAGAGAAGTGAAACTTCTCAGCGCTTTTCAAGGGGGCCAAACTCGCGTCGGTGCAGCTCACGAATGGCACTTAGATTTGCGTAACCCTCGACTCTGAAGTGACATAGCGACGAAAGGCCTCGCTTGCGTAGATGGAGTTGTCACCCACCCATCACGGCAAGGAGGCCTTCGATGGCGGTTTCTAATTGTGGGCGGCTCCGCCAGCAAGTCCGTTTTCTGCAACGGCAGTTCTTGCAGGAGGGCGACCTGCCATTCGCAAGAGTGCTGTCGGATGAGACGATCGAGCCAGCACTGAAGGCGATCGACTCCGCCTGGAACGACCGGGTCTACACCCCGCTCGTGACGCTGTGGGTGTTCCTCAGTCAGGTGCTCAGCGCGGAC
>JBGSJY010000352.1:0-8823 GCA_041741515.1 Pirellulales bacterium
GCTGATGACCGTCCTCCGCACCCTCAAACGCCGAGGCCACAACCCGCTGGCCGCCCTCACCCAGGCCGTCTCCCACTACGCCGCAACCGGCTCGCTCCCACCGATCCCAGCCACCATCGCTTCAGGTGGGTGAGGGGTTACGGCTCAAGTTGCGAGCATCTCTTCAATGACCCGCACCACTTCGGGGCAGCCATCTCGGCACGGCTGCGTCGCGGCGAGGTGCTCGCGGTAGAGCTCGCGGCGGTCGAAGAAGCTTTGGATGTCGCCGGCTGTGACACGTTCGAGGATCTGGCGTTCGCCGCCGCGCATCTGCACGACGAACTCGGCGTTGATCCGTTGCTCGTAATGATGCCGCTCGGGGAGGGCCATCACGGGCTTGCCGAAGTAGAGCGATTCGCCCATCAGCTGATTGCCGGCGGCGCTGATGACCGCGTCACAGCCCGCCAAGTCGTCGGCGAAAGTCTGCTCGTCGATCGGGTGGTAAGTCAGCGAGCCGTGCGCGGGCCGCTGGCCGAGGCCGTAGAGCTTTACCGGCATCGGCAACATCGCCAGCAGGTCGAGGACCCGCTGCGGCGTCGCCCGTCGGACGTACGACAAGATAAAGTCGCCCCGCGTCGGTTGGCGGTTGGCGACGGCGCTGCGGATTAGCGGCCCGACCTGTACGACGTCCTCGCAGCCCCGCTTGAGCGGCGGCTTGTAGAACGCCGAGACGACCGTCCGTTCTTGGCGGATGCCGAAAGCCCAGATCGACCAGCTCATCCGCCACGCCCAATCGCGGAGCTCGCGCGGCAGGTTCGACAGGTCGTAGGTCGATAAAAAATGCTGGTGGTCGAGGCTTAGCACGGGAACGCCCTGCCGGCGGGCCGCGCGGGGCAGCAACGGCTCGAAGTCGGTCATCACCAGGGCGGGCCGCTCCGCCAGAATCGCCTGCTCGAGCTGCCGAGTGTGGCGCCGCATCGACGCCCAAAACGCCAGGCCCAGGCGGATCGTCTTCAGGTTGTCGATTCCCGAAGCGGTGTAGTGGAACTTGAGCCCCGGGATCTCACGGACCTCGACCTCTGCGTCGCCCGTATACTCCTTCGCCAAGAACTCCAGGGCGTCGTGCGAGCTGAACAGCACCACGCGATGCCGCTCGCGCAGGTGCTCGACCACCGCCCGCGCGCGAGCCGCGTGACCGCGCCCCTCGCCCATCACGCTGTAGTAGAGGAGGGGCATGGGAGAAAGGGGAAAGGCGAAGGCGGAAAGTGGAAGGACGCGGGCTGCTCGAAGCCGCCTTCGCTAAGGATCAGCCGGCTTTCGGCATTCCCCTTTCAACTTTCCCCTTTCCTCCCGATGAACCGGTAATACGGCGCGCGGATGATCGGCAGCAGCGGCAGCTTGCCCTGCGACTCTTCGACCGACTCCGTCGCGAAAAGTCGTTCGAGCATTGGCAGGTGGTCGGCGCTCGGGTGGACGTTGTCGTGGTTGAACCAGTACGGCCAGAAGTTGCGCTTAAAGTACGAGTGCTTCCGCCTTCCGTCGGCCGGGTACTTGCGGGAGACGTAAAAATCGACCACGCCGATCACGCCACCCGGCTTCAGCAGGCGGCGTGCTTCTTCGATCGCCGCGAACCAGTCCGGGATCATCGTCAGCGAGTAGGTGAACGTCACCAGATCAAGCGACGCGTCGGGCAGTGGGATCGCGGTGGCGTCCGCACAGAGAGTCTTGGCGTTCGACCAGCCAGAGTCCTTGATGCGGCGGTCGGCGACTTCCAGCAGCGACTTCGACAAGTCGAGGAACGTCACCGAGCCGAACTCTTGGAGCCGGTCGCCGAACAATTCGCCGTTGCGTGCGGTCCCCGCGCCGATATCGACCCACGAGCCGCCCGCCGTCACCGGAAGACGCTCGAAGAGCGCCTCGCGGCCGTGCAGCATCTTCTTGCGGAAGGCGTCGTAATCGTCCGCTTGGCCGCCGTAAAAGCTATCGAGACGCTCCTGATGCGTCTCACCGCGTATGGGCGAGAGCGTCAGGTGATACAGCGTTTTTAGCTGACTGAGCGCCCCCATCGGCCGCGGTCTCCGTCGTTCGGTTGGTTTTCTTGTTGGCCCGGCCGCCCGCGGCGTATCCTAGTTGACCGCCCTCGGCCGCCGCGGCCCTTTCGGCCGAGACGCCGTCGCGACGCAGCGTCGCGATCGAGAAGCCGCCGTACGTGTGGACGCGGTCCACTTGGTGGAGCTCGTCGGCAAGCTCACGGTTGTACTCGAGGATCTCACCGAGGCGCCGAGTCTTGCCGCCGACGTTGACGGTGATCGGATCGACAAACTCGCAGATCACCGCGGCGCTACGCCACAGGTACTTCGCGTCGTCGTCCGAACGGTCAACGATCTCTTGCCACTGCAGGCCTAGCACGTCGCGCATGTGCTCGGCCATCCAGTCCATATGGTCGAGCAGCACGAAGTGCGAGTAATTGCAGTCGGCGCCCTTGAGGTGGTCGAGGATCGTCGTCGTGTGCGTGTGGATGCGCTCGGCGAGACCGGGCTGCCCCTCCCCACCTTTCAGACGAGCGAAATTCGCTTCCTTGAGATACTCGGGGCAGCAATCCCGGGTGTACTCGCCCGTCAGGTAGACGCGCCAGAAGTAGTTGTCCTTCAGCGGCAGCTCGCTGAAAACCGTGTCGAGGCTGTCTTCGACAAACTTAGCGATGCCGCCGGGGTAGTAGCGCTCGAGCTGTTTCCGCTGGGCGCGGGGCACTCCCAGCAGCGACAGCGCCGCGTCACGCCGCATGAACCACTTGATGTAGGGGCCCCAGAAGGCGGGCTTCACGCGGCTTTCGTAGATCTCTTTCTGCTCGTCGACGGTGTCGGCGGCCAGCAGCTCTTCGATGTCGTCGCGGACCTTGGCGTAGCGGTTGATGTACCAGTTGATCCACGAGGCGAACATGCCCGCGGTGCCGCGGAAGTAGAAGCTGGGGCGGCGGCCTTGTCCGAGGAAGAACTTGCCATGCTTGTCCCAGAACTGGCGGCTCGCCTCGGGCAGCTCGGCGCGGATGGCGTCGGTGTAGACGGCCTCCCAGTTGTCGGTCTTGCCGCGGCCGAAGAGGTCGAAGAATTGCTCGTAGTCGAGCGTCCGGATCCCGGCCAGCTTGAGGTCCAGCAGCGCGTTCTGGCGCGGGTTCACGTCGACCGTGTCGATCCGTGCGGGCCCGTCCAGCGCGTAGTCAAGCGCGTTGCATCCGGCCGAGGTAATGACAAGCAGTCGGTCGCCTTCGCCTAGTTGCAGGGCGACGCGGTCTAGCCGCGGGTCTTCCCAGCAGGTGTTGTAGACCAATTGATTCCCGTGGCAGAGCTTGAAGAAAGCTCGGCTAATGTGGGTGGTCAGCATCGGGGGTCCTCAATGACGCCGTGACAGCGCAGGGGCAATGCTCGGCCCGCGCGAAGCCACCAACGTACGCGAGGCGCCCCAGTTTGGAAAGATGCTGCCTTGCGGAAGGCCGCATACTGGGGGGAATGCGGGGGGGACCGGGTGGGCCGGGAGCATGTCGGGACCGGCCGCCACGTGAGGCGATGTCGGTAAAGTCTCCCAGTACGCCCTCGCGGGCAACCCAACCCGTCGCAGCGCCCCCCTTCCTCAAACGGCCGCGACCATCGGCCGGATCACCGCAGCGGGAGCGGGGCGGGCTGGCAGCCGATCGATCACTTCGCCGTCACACCGCACGAGCTCGAAGGACCCGTCGGCGTGCTCGATGAGCGCCGAACAGTTCTCGACCCAGTCGCCGGTGTTGAGATAGGTCACGTCTTGAAAGGAGTCGATCCGGGGCACATGGATATGGCCGCAGATGATGCCGTCGCAGTCCGACGCCCTGGCGTCGGCGACGAGTTGCTCCTCGAACTCGCTGACGTGCGTCACAAGGCGTTTGACCCTCGCCTTGATGCCGCCGCAGAACGCGTACGGATTGTGCTTCTTGCCCCGCAGGCGGTTGCCGAGCCAGTTGGCGGTCAGCAGCACGTCGTAAGCGTACGATCCCACCAGCGACAGCCACTGGGCCGACTGCTCGATGCGGTCGAACTGGTCGCCGTGCGTGACGACATAGCGCCGGCCGTCGCCTGCCGTATGAACAAAGCGGTCCTGGATGTCGATGACGCCGAAATTGGCGAGAAAACCGCGCAGGAAGTTGTCGTGGTTGCCCGGCGTGTAGAACAGCTCAACGCCGCGCCGCTTGAAACCCATCAAGCAGCGGAGCACCGCGTCGTACTCGGGGCGCCAACGCCAGCGGTTCTTGAGTTTCCAGCCGTCGATGAAGTCGCCGACGATGTAGAGCTTCTCGGGCTCGTAGCGGTGCAGCAGCTCGACCAGGGCCGCCGCCTGCGAGTGGCGGCAGCCGAGGTGGATGTCGCTGATAAAAAGGGAGCGAACCAAGTGGCGGTTCTCGGGGCGGTGGGGGCGGACGCCGGCGGGGAGAGCGACC
This sequence comes from Pirellulales bacterium, assembly GCA_041741515.1. Classification (GTDB taxonomy): domain Bacteria; phylum Planctomycetota; class Planctomycetia; order Pirellulales; family Lacipirellulaceae; genus Botrimarina. Next base: position 4,445 of record JBGSJY010000352.1, read on the forward strand.
GGGGGTCGCGGCGCCGCGCGGACGGGAGCAGGGGCGGCGGGGCCAAGGGTAAAGGGGGTAGGGGCCTCGAGCACGGCGGTCGCTGAATCGCAGCCGGATTCTGTGAACATGCGTAGTTCGACCCGTCGGGGCAAGGCGGCTTCCGGGCGGCGTGACGCTTAGCGGCCCGTTGGCGGCGTATCGCACGTTCCTAAGTATCGAACCACCATGTTACGCCTTCGCGTGCCCCCGGTGGATACCCCGTTAAAGTTTCGTGAAGATTCGAAGAAGAGGCTCCAAACTCTGTGCTAGCAACCGTTTGCGCCCCCAGCAAAGTACACGGCGAGCCCACGACGCAAGTCGTGGGAGGGAGTCGGGGGCACGCAGCACTCCCACGACTAGCGTCGTGGGCCCTCGGTCGTCTGATTAAGTCAGGGTTTTTTAGCTGTGCATCCGGGGCGGATCGTCGCTAGCTGCCAGGATCTGGGCCTCCAGCTCTGCCAGTTCGTCCAGACGCCGCATTACCTCCTCGGCGGGGCCGAAGTGCTTCGCTAGCCGGGTGTAGGTCGTGTGGTGGCGGGCTTCGGACTCGAAGAGACTGCGGTAGAACTCGGCCAGTTCGGGGTCGTCAACATGCTCGGCCAGCTTGCTGAAGCGCTCGCAAGAGCGGGCCTCGATCAGCCCCGCCACGAGCAGCCGATCCACCGCCCGCTGCGGCTCTTGCTTGCGCACCAGGTCGTTGAGCTTGCGGCCGTAAGTGCTGGGCGTGAGCCGCCGCAGCCGCACGCCGCGGCGCCCGAGCAGGTCCACGACCATGTGGAAGTGCTCAAGCTCCTCATTAACGATTTCCGTCATCTCGCGGCACAGCTCGAGGTCCTCGACGTAGGCGAACATCAGGTTGAGCGCCGTGCCGGCCGCCTTTTTCTCGCAGTGCGCGTGGTCGATGAGAACGGCCGTGAGGTCCTGGTCGACCTGGTCGAACCAGCGGGCGTCGGTCTCGCTCTTCAGGTGCAGCATGGGGCTCTCGTGATAAATTGGGGCCGGGGGAACCGCCATGACGCCAGGAGCGCAAGGATCGCCAAGACATTTCTTAGACAGGATCGACAGGATTAGCAGGATGTACGAGAGTGGGTCCGGATCCTGTAAATCCTGTCTCAATCTTCTTCTTCTTCTTAACGCTATTGGCGTCTTGGCGGTTCCTTACCTCTCCAATTCGCGGTTTGACCGCTCGGCGACGCGCCGCATGACGAGGTCGGGGAGCCAGCGTTTGAGCCAGTAGTAGCGGCTGGCGCGGCGGCCGATGGGAGACACCAGTCTGCGGCGGCGGTACGCGACGAGGGCGGCGTCGGCGACGGCGTCGACGGTCAGCTCGGAATGGCCGACGTAGCGCCGGACCATTTCTCGGAACCGCTCGTCGGCGTACAGCGCCTTGGTGAAGAGCCCCGTCGGCGTCACCCCGGGGAGGACCGCCGTGGCGGTCAGACCCAGGGGCGCCCACTCGCCGCGGAGCGTTTCGGTGAGGGCGACGACTCCCGCCTTGGCGGCGTTGTAAGCGGCAAACCCGGGTGGCGCGACGGCGGCAAAGATGGACGCGATGTTCAGCATGCCGCGCGGCAGCGGAGCGTCGTCGCCGCCGTCACGTGGCGACGCCAGCAACGGCCCCATCGCCCGGGCCCCCAGCAGCACCCCGATCAGATTGACTTCGACCAGCCGCTGAATATCCACGGGTCGGCAATCGACGAGCTTCCCAGCGACGAGAACGCCCGCGGCTTGCACCAGCAGGGCGACGTCGGCATCGTCGTGCTGGAGCGTCGAGGCGAGCCCCTCCCAGACATCGGCGTCGGCCGTGTCGGCGACCACCAGCTCGTGCTCGATCCCCTCAACGGGGAGCAGGAACGAGAGGACGTCACACAGTCCGCCGTGGTCGAGGTCGATCAGCACCAAGCGGTAGCCCATCGCCGCGAGCCGCAGGGCGATCGCCCGGCCGATGCCGCTCGCCGCGCCGGTCACCACGGCGACGGGAAGTCGGTTGCCGCACCCGGCGCCCACTGGCAAGGTGCTAGTCGATTGGCTTGGCGAGGGCGGGTCCACGGGGTGGAGTTTACCGAGAGACCTCGGCGACGGAGGAGGCCCACACGATTTGGCGAACCGGGGGCTAAGGCCCCGCGGCTGAGGGCAGGCGACCAGCAGAACGAGCCGGCACGCGTTAGCGAGCGGTTTCTTGGCCCTAGAGATTCGACGCCAGAGCGCCGGGGTACTTCTCCTCGAAATGACGCCGGCAGCCGCCGCACTTGTGGAGGTGCTCGGTCATCTTGGTCGCCTCGCCGGCCTTGATCGGCTGCACGCCGTCGTCCTGTTGCGTGAGCTGCTGCCCTTTCGTGATCTGCTGGTAGTAGGCCGGCATCAGCACATGGCACATACGGCAATTGATCCGTGTCGCGGCGGCGGGAGTTTCGGTCGGCTGGAGCGTCAGCATCACGACCGCCACCACCGCAGCCGTGGCCGCTGCGACGCTCGCCAACCTCGCCCCCAACCGGGCCGACGCTTCCCGCGACCGGCTGGAACGTAGCCGCTGACCCAGCCCGCCGAGCGTGCCCGGCGCGCAAGCTCCCCAGTCGTTGCTCGACTCTTCGGAGAGGTGGACTGGGGTCGTCATAATGGTCTGCGAGGAAGGATAGCAACTCGTCCCGATTGTCGCGCCTCCATTGCGGACGGAACTTTTTGCTCTGTCAGTAGTATTGGTCAAAACCGGCCGGGGGGTCCGTGATCCACCTCACTGTGGGGTCCCCGAGTTCTGCGGCACGGCCTCGGGGTCGGGCTGGAGCGGCCCGTCGGCCGCCTTTTCCAACGCCGAAAGGTTGCCCAGCACAATCTTCCGTCGGCCGATGCTGACGAGTCCTTCGCTCTGCAGCTCGCCGAGCACGACCGTAACGGTTTCGCGGGTGCTGCCGATCACGCTCGCCATGTCTTGATGGGAGAGCTTGATGCCGAGCCGGACCCCGGGGGGATCGCTCGAGGGGAGGCCGTACTGCTCCGCTAGCTCGAGCAGCAGGCTCACGAGCCGCTGACGGTTCGAGCGGAAAAGGAGCGACTTGAGGCGCCGCTCGATCCGCCGACGCCTGAGGCCGATCAGCTTCGTGACGCCCAGCGCCAGGGTCGGGTCGGCCTCCATCAGGCGGCGGAGGGCCTCGGCGGGCATGAGCACGACCGTCGATTTCTCGGCCGCTTCGGCGAACTCCTCACGGGGACCGCCGTCGATCGCCTCGAGTTCGCCGAACAGCTCGCCCGGCTCGATAAAGGCCAGGATCGTCTGCTTGCCGTCGCTCGTGATGGCGCCGATCTTTACCCGCCCTTCGGCGAGGACCATCGCCGCTTCGGCGGCGTCGGCGGGCAAGTAAATCGGTTCGCCGCGGCGGAAGGTCCGAGACCGACAGAGCGGCTCAAGCCGTGCGATCTCTTCCGGCCCCAGACGGCGGAAGACGTCGCACTGCTTTAGGTACCAGAGCTCTTCGGTCATACGCAGGATCGATCGTATGGATTCAGAACCGCCACGGAGCGGGCTGCTCCGGCTTGGTTGGCAAGAGCGTCGGGCGTTGAACCCCGGGCATCTCGGTTGGTTCCGTCGGTTCCGTGGTGGAGTCCGGATCGGGCAGTCTTTGACGAAGCCTCATCGACCACCGTTTCCGCCCGTCGCCCAGTAGCCGCCCCGGGCGTGGTCGAAAGGCGCCTCGGACCCCCGTACAGCGTCGTCGAAGCGGCCGTCGGCGTAAACCGTCCGCCCCCGGATCATGGTGCGCAGCGGCTTGCCGACAAGTTCGACGCCATCCCAGGGGCTCCAACCACATTTCGTGATTTGTTCGCTGGAACGAACGGTATGGCGGGCTTCCACGTCCACCAGGACCAGGTCCGCGTCGTAGCCAACCTCGATCCGGCCCTTACCCATCAGATCCCAGGTCCGGGCCGGCGCGTCGCACATCCAGTGGACAACCTGCTCGATCGTGCAACGGCCGGCGTGAGCCTCGTTGAGCATTAGCGCTAAGGAATTCTCGATCGCCGGCAGACCCGAGGGGGACAGCGGGTAGGGGCGCCGCTTTTCCTCCAGGGTGTGCGGGGCGTGGTCCGTCGCGACCACCTGGAGCGTTCCGTCCCGCAGGGCGTCCCACAGCCGGGCGGCGTCGCCCGCGGTCTTGAGCGACGGGTTCATCTGCACCAGCGTCCCCAGCCGGGCGTAATCATTGACCGTGAACAATAGATGGTGCGGGCACGCTTCGCCGGTGACGAGGCCGTGGCCGCGGTTGATCGCCGCCCGGATCAGGTCGGTCTCGTCCCCCGTCGAGACGTGCAGCACGTGGAAGCGGTGGCTGTGCCGCTCCGCCAGGTCGATGGCCCGGGCCGTGGCG
>JBGSJY010000353.1:0-20098 GCA_041741515.1 Pirellulales bacterium
TCGCGGATCCTCGGAGGGGACGGGCAGCGATACGCCGTCGCCACGCAGAAACGGGTGCACGACGCGGCCCAGAAGCTGGGATGGCGTCGAAACGCGCTGGTCAACAGCATGCAGACCGGGCACACGAAGTCGATCGGCGTCTTGATGCCGCCTTACGATTCGTTCTGGGTCGAAGTGCTGGTGGGCATCCACGAGGCTCTGTCAGAAGTGGGATACCTGCCGATCACGATCTGGCCGCGGGGTTTCGAGAAATCGGGCGAGTTTGAGCGACAGAAGGCCGAGGGTTTCGAGCTGATCAGCAACCTGCTTGATCGACGCGTCGATGGCCTGCTCCTCTGGCCGGCGTACGCGGTTGCGTACTGCGACCACTTCAGTGAGCTGGTCGGCCGGGCGGTCCCGATGGGCGCGGTGGAGCATCGATTCCCCAAAGGGAAATGGGGCGAGTCGGTCGAATCGGATGAGAAACAGATTGTCACGATTGTCGCCAACCATCTGTTCGGTTTGGGCCACCGACGCGTCGCATGCCTGTCAACGCGTGAGATCGCCGCGCAGACTTGGGCCGTCCGCCGCCGGCAAAACTTCGAAGCGGCGATGAAGAAGCGTCGCGGCGTCACTTGCGAAAGCTGGCGTCTGAACGAGGCAGGCGACAACGGCATTCAAGTGGCGCGCGACCTGTTGACCAGCTCGCTCAAGCCGACCGCGGTGTTCGGCGTTTCCGACCACGAGGCGAGGCTCATCTACACAGCGGCGGACGAGCTAGCGATCCGGATCCCGGAGGACATCTCGGTGATCAGCTGTGGTGATCTTGATTTCGCCCGCGCGCTGTCGCCAGGCCTCACGACCCTCGATCGGCGACCCCGCGTGATGGGGCGTCTCTTGGCGGAGCTAGTGATCTCTCGCCTGTCACACCCCGATGACGATACCTCTTCGGTGAGCGTTAGCGTAGGGCTCATTGAACGCGGATCGACTTGTAAGGTCAGCTAACAGAATAGATTTTCGCTATCACGGCCGGCGTGATTCTACCGAACAGGACTTTCTGGACAGTGAAGCCGCCGAGCGGACGGCGACGCTACCGCCCTTGGACGGCTCATTTCTTGAGTCGCCCCGGAGCGGGCGGCGTGTATTGGACTTCTGCTTTCAGTCGCTCAAGTTCCGACCGCAATTCTGCGAGCAGGCCAGCGCTCGCGGAGTCGTCGATCAGGTTGTGGTCCTCGAATGGGTCGTACTTAAGGTCGAAGAGCTGCGTCCACTCTGGATGGCCTGGGTGGGTCACGTACTTGCTGTTTTGCGTCCGGACCGCCAGCACGTCGAAGGTGACTTCCGGGTAGGCGGGATCCTGATAGTTCTGGTAGAGAAACGAGCTCCGCCACGGGACCGCGCCGGGAGCGTTTGTTATCAGGGGCATCAGGCTAAGGCCGTGCTGTTCCCAATCCGGCTGGAGTCCGCACGCATCGAGAACCGTGGCGGGGATATCAAGGTTTAGCACCAACTCGTCACGGACCGCGGGCTTAACTTTGCGCGGATAGCGGAGCAGGAACGGGATCCGCATGCTCTCGTCATAGGCGGTCCGCTTGTCGCCTAAGCCGTGCTCTCCGAGGTAGTAGCCGTTGTCCCCCATGTAAATGATCAGCGTGTCATCCGCGATCCCGATCTCGTCGAGTAGGTCTAGCACCCGGCCGATGTTGTCATCGACGCCGGCGATCGTCTTAAAGAAGTTGAGACGGTCGGCGTGGCGTTGCCGCCAATCCCAGCCGGCCTCGCGACGCCAGGGCGGGGGGACGTCCCAATTCTCTGGCTTCTGCAGCGTTGTACCCGCGTAGGTCTGCTTGTGACGTTCCGCCGGTGTGCGGTTGTCGTGCGGCGACTTGAATCCCAAGTACATCGCGAACGGCTTGTCGTGTCGGCGGCGGATAAAGTCGATGGCGTAGTTCGTGCTGACGTCGTCGACCCACCCTTCGGACGACGTCGGCACGCCATTGACCACGAAAGGGCAGTTTTCATAGATTCCCTGATTGATGTAGGTCGCCACCTCCTCAAAGCCGGGCCGCTCGCGCTGGTTGCCCATGTGCCACTTTCCGAAGTAGCCGGTCACCCAGCCCTTCTTGGCGAGCGTGTGGGGCCATGTCCTCTTGGAGGCAAAAGGCTGCTCGTTGAACGTGATGCCGTGCTGATGCGTGTGAAGACCGCTGAGCATCGTCGCTCGGCTGGGCGAGCAGAGCGAATGCACCACAAAGCCGTTGCGAAAACGCACGCCCCCGGCGGCGAGTCGGTCGAGTTGAGGCGACTCGAAGAAGGGATAATTGGCAGCGTCGCCCAACTCGTGCTGGACGACTCCTAGCACGTCGTGCCGATGATCGTCAGCCACGATCACGATGATGTTCGGCGGCCGCTCGGCGGCGTGAGAGAAATGCGAAACGAGCGTCAGAGCGACGCAAGTCAAGAAGCTAGTTCGATTGGTCACGCGATCGCTCCTGCGATTGGTAGTGGGGTCTCGATCGTGAATCGAGCGGCCCTCCTGGTTGGGGCAACCGTCTGCCGGCGTATGCGTTGCCGCGGCACTCGTCGGGGAGATTGGTCACGGCGGGACGAGCAGCCCACTTGACTGCCCTGCAGCGCAGCCCTTGTTGAGCCAGTCTGCAAAGCGGTCCGCGATGTCTGCGTGTCGAGCAGTAACGCCGAGTTTGGGTGTTCGTAACAGCCCTGGATCAGCGCCGTAGCACCCGAGGCTTCCGCACCCCGGGTCGTCCGCCTAGACCACGATGATGATTGGCGAGAGCGGAAACGGCTCCGCCTTGAGATCGGCAGCAGCACTCCATTGGCAGAGCAGCAACAGCGAAGCTACCTGCATCGGTCGTCAGCGTGTCACGGCATTGAGAGCCCTCTCGATTAATCCTGACATGGCGTTCAGCGAACCAAGCGGGGGCGGAGGCCCCAGGCTACGGACGTGGGATCTTGATATCGAACGGCCTGACCTCGGTGTCGACGATCAAGGGCGTCTGGTCCTTGAGGGTGTAAGCTTTGGGGATACGACCCGTGGCGTCGCGCCCCATGTAGCTCACCGTCACGCGGTGGGTCCCCTTCACCAAGCCATCGCCCGGTCGCATCGTCATAGGTGTAAACTTGCCCTCTTTATCGGGCATCGCTGACCCAGGCCGCGGGTAGACCTTTCCGTCGACCGGCGGAGCGTCGGAATAGAACGTCAAACGCAGCCCCCCATCGACCGGGACCGGCTCGCCATCTTCGTAGGTAATCTGTCCGCTGATGGGTGTGTAAACGAAGGGTCGGCTATCGCAGCCCGCTACCGCTACGAAAGTCGCTGCCAGACACGCGGTCGCCGCCCTCCGATGGTCGCCCGAACGTGTTATAAAGGAAGCCGCGTGCATAACGTCGATCCCCGTATCGGCGGATAGCGGTAGGTGGAACGCTTCAGCGAGCTAATAATCGTCTGAAATCGGGAGCGAGTCTTGCGACAAGCACAGCCGCTGCCACGCCAAGAACGAGCCGGGGTAGTTGCTCGCGTAGGCCGAGGCCTGTGGTTCAGGGCCGACAAACGACCCCCCCTCGATGTAATCGCTCATGAATCGGACGCTTCCATCGGCCAGCGCGCAGAAGGCGCCCCCGGGATGCAGGCTCCGCACGACCGACTGGTTGGAGTAGGCGGTTGGGAAGGTGGACATGCACTGGTTGGTAAGGGTCGCTTGCCCCACTTTGGCAATGATATCTGCCGAACGCCACACGTCGTCGGCGCCTTCCGTGCAGTAGTTGACCCCCGCCACAAAGTTGGTCGCGTGACGGCCGTGGACGCTCGAACCGTAGAGCCCTAGGGCCCAAACGCCGCGCGGGTCGATCGGATCCAGCCCCACGCGAAGCTCGCCGAGCAGGATCGTCTTGCTAGTCCCGTCGGTGATCTTACCGATCGACAAGGCGCGATTGAACTCAGAGACGCCGTTGACCAACGAGCTCTCGACCGGCAGCGTCGACTTCTTCGACCACGCAAGCCAGTTCCCCGCCGTATGCTGGGGGCCGTTGATCCCGTAATTGCCCCGCGCCCACTTCTCACCCCGGACGCCCTCGAACGGGTTGTTGGAGCCCGTGTCGGTGGGGCAGAGAAACACGCTGATTTCGGTGGCGATGGCGGCCAGGTTCTCGGGAGAGCGGGTGTTGTTAAGGAAGTTGGGTGTGTTTTGAGCGGCTACGATCGGCCCCGATTGCCCACTGCTAGAGAACACAAACGAGTCCTGAAGCGCCTGCTCTTCAATGAACGGCAGGATCAAGACAGCCCAGTTCGCCATCGGCGACGTGCCGGTGCCACCGGCCGCGGCGGGGTCCGCGGCGATCGAGTTCGGATGAACCTGTATCGCCATCGGGAACTCTTTATTCGTGTCGTGGAAGTTCAGGCAGGCCAGGGCTAGGTTGCGCAGGCTGTTCGAGCACTGCATTCGTCGGGCCGACTCGCGCGCCGCCTGCACCGCTGGAAGTAATAGCGCCACGAGAATGCCGATGATGGCGATCACGACCAGTAGCTCAACCAGTGTAAAAGCACAGCGACGAGCGCAGATTCTTCCAAGCATGAACCGATCTCCTTTCTGTACGCTGGCGCAACCAATCCTGCTGTAGCGAGGAAGAGGCCGGACCGAGTCAATCCTCCGCCGACCGTTGCCGCGGCGGCCCACGACCTCCACAATACTTCCATCGATCGCACCCGCGTCGAACTCGATGGCGACACAGCAGCCATTGCGAAATGCTCAACGGCTCGTTCCCACCCCTGGAAAGCGAACGCGATAGAACATTCACAGACGGCTAGGCCCCTACGTAAAGATCAAGTCACCCTTGGACGAGTTGTATGCAAGTACTTGCAGGATCTACTTTACACTTAGAACAGCGTGATGGTCAAACTTTTTTCTGCGACACTTCCCGGCTCGTCCGAGTCTTCTCCGAAGCGGCCAATCCCTCTCACCAACTCAACGGCTCACCCGTTCACTGACTACCCCTGCGCGGTCGCTTGACGGGCGGCGCGGAACAAGGCCATCTCGCAGAACGCCAGCATGCACAACGCGGCGGCCGACGGCTCCGGTACGGATGCCGTCGCCTGGCCGACCTTCGCGGCATTGTGGTAGATGTTTCCAAAGTTGGCTTTCCAGACAGCGTAATCCCAGTCCGTAAAGTCTTTACCTGTGCCGTCGCGCCAGGTGGTGTAGTCCGCGGCGTCGACCACGCCGTCGTAATTAAAATCGCCCGAGGCTACCGACAACGCGCTAGCCGGGGTTCCCCCCGCACGGGTTTCGAAGACAAAGTTCGCGTTCTGGCTGACGCGGATGTTGTCCAAGTAGAGGTATTCGTCCTTGACAGGTCGGTAGTCGTCCGACTGGCCACCAAAGAACGTCACGAGGGTGAATTTGTCGATCGGGGCGCGGCCCTGGCTTCGGAACCGCAGGTCGTCACGAGCCTTGAGCAGCAGCCCGTCCAAGTACAACATGTAGCGGCCGTCATTGGCGCCGTCCGTGTTGAGCTGCACATACCCGGCGACGTGGCGCCATTGGCCGGTTTGGAGGCGGGCGGCCTGCCCGAAACTCTCCGTGCCGCCGAGGGTGTCGCCGTACTCGCCGGGCTGATCCATATGATAGAGGTACGGGGCGAATTTGCCGCCGCCGAACCACATTTGCCTCACGCTCCAGCCGTCGCCATCGGCCGGAAGTCCGCCGGTGGCGTCGTCTCCCCCCAGCAGTCCGGGTAACTTACCCCCGGCACGCCAAACAAAGTCGTCGGCGAAGCGAACGCGATAGCTGAACCAGTAACGGTCTGCGGGAACGAGTGGCACCTCAACCTGGATGCCGCTGCCGCCTCCCGGTCCAACTTTCCCCTCGGGGTGGCGGACCTGTAGCACTTTGTTGCGGGGCGTATCGGGGTCGGTCACGATACGCCCATTCTCCGGATTCGCCTGAAAGCGACCGGCTGGATTCAAGAACTGGGGCTGGAAGGCGCCAAGGCGTTCGTCGGTGAAGTTGTATTCAAACTGAGACGACGTTGCGCCAGAGGCGAAACTCCTTTCGGCGATCAGCGTCGCGGCCATCGCAATCAGCAAGCAGGTTGCCCGCGAAAGGCTTGCCATCGAAGCTTCTCTCCTCATAGGCGGCGACGGGGCCGCCCGACGTTACTAGGGGAGGCGGGTGCGGCTTGCGATGGCAGCCACGCCTAGGGCAATCCCGCCAATCCAGAGAGCGGGGGGCTCGGGGACAGCGGCGACGAATGTCGCCGGGCTGCTGCTGCCCGCTGAACTCACGCCCGCGCCGAGGTTGTTCTTCCAAAGATTGTAGGCCGCGGAGGTATAGATCGTCCCCAACCCGTCACGCCACACCGTGTAGTCAGCGGCGTCCACAAACCCGTCCCGATTGAAATCGCCGGGAACAACGGTGATCGCGCTGTCGGGGGTCCCTCCGGGCAAGGTCTCGAAAACGTAGTTGACGTTCTGACTGACCCGCATGTTGTCAAAGTAGATGTACTCGTCCTTTACCGGGCTATAGTCTTCGGTCTGCCCGCCGAAGAAAGTTTGAATCGTAAACTCGTCGATCAGCGCTCGGCCCTGATTACGAAATCGGAGGTCGTCACGGTCCTTAATCAACAGTCCGTCCAAAAAGAGCTTGTACTCGCCGTCCTGATTGTTGTCGGTATTGAGCTGGACGTAAGCGGCTACGTGGTGCCACTCACCCGCGGTAAAGCGTGAGCCCTGGCCGAAACTGGACGTGCCGCCGAGCGTATCGCCGTAAATGCCTTGCTGGTCCATGTGGTAGACGTATGGAGCGAACCGGCCCGTGTCGAACCACATCTGCCGCACGCTCCAACCATCTCCGTCGGCCGGGTTGCCCCCCGTGGCGGCGTCACCGCCGAACAGACCCGGCAGCTTACCGCCGGCGCGCCACACAAAACTATCCTCAAACCGCACGTTGTAGCTAAACCAGTAGCGGTCCGTCGGAACCAAATCGACATTGAACGTAATTCCACTACCGTTGCCGGGGCCGATGGCCCCCTCGGGGTGCAAGACCCGCAGCACGCGGTTGCCCGGCTGCTCGGGGTCGTCCACGATCTGTCCGTTATCGATGTTGACGATGCCGCGAGCAGAGGGGCTGAGAAATTGCGGCTTGAGCGTGCCGTATCGCTGGTCATCAAACGCGTACTCAAACTGCGAGGGCTGCTGTGCAGCCGCAACCGAACACGTCAGGACTATCGACCCGAGATGAAGCATCATCACGAGCGACGAATCTGGCGCCAGCGCGACAATGCCAGCAAGCGTTTTCACGACCGATCGTTGGAAGGATCGCGAGCCGAGAGGGCTGTACAAGTGAAAGTCCCTTTACCGATTGCCAAGGTTCCGCGTGGCGACGACTGCAACGACCTCGCCCGTCTCCACTCTAGCGCCGCTGACCCGGAACGACGCCCAGCGCGGCTGCGCCCAACGCCAACAGCAGGACGGACGACGGCTCGGGAACGCTGCTGAAATAGCCCGACACCGCCGCGAGTGCAGCCGGCGTTGCGTTGAGCTTCCACTCGTCGAAATCGTACAAATCGACGAAACCATCACGCGTCCCGGCGGGGCCCGTCAGGTCGCCGTCTGCTCGCAGGGCTTGGTTGGTGCGGAAGTTGGCGAGGATGACGTCGAAGTCGAGCGTGTCGACCTCGCCGTCGAAGTTCACGTCGCCGGCAAGCGTCGGCGGACGAACAAAAGCGCTGGCGCTGAAGCCGAAGTCGTCCATGAACGAGTTCACGTCGCCGCCGGTGTTCAGGAGTTCGATGCTGGCGACCGCCTGGTCGGTCGAAGCGCCCGGCGACACGTACCCGAAGAGGTAAGCCGACGCCACTCCGCCGGTCGTCGCGACCGTTTGGGTAGAAAGAATCTCATCCTTGAAATTTCGGAAGTTGACCGTGAAGGTTCGCGCACCAGGCTGCGGTGAACGGGATACCATGAAGCCAACTGAATCGACGAGCTTGTCGGCGACAAAATCGCCGTCGAGGAGCGTACCGAAATCGATCTTTGAAGCGACGCCCTGCGGGTGACCCCCCGAGCCCAGGTACTGGTTGTTCCCGCCCGACGTCGTGAAATTGACCGAGCGGCCGCCGCCCGAACCGTTGTAGCTACGCGTCACGAAGCTTACATCGGGGAGGTTGACGTCGGTGAAGTCGAAGTAGTTCAGCGCTTGACCGACGCCTCCCAGCTCCTGGTTGTTAGTAAACCCGGTCCATTCCTGAACGACACCGAAACCCGCCGTGCCTGTGAGCGCGCTCTTGGTAGCGGCATCGACGACCAGCACGCTCGCATCGAGCGCGCCGGCATTGGGAGCGGGGGCGACGGGGTCGATGGCGTCGACGCCGGTCACGAGGACTGGGTCGACAATCACTCCCGGGGCGGCATGGGCCGCAGGCGCGGCGATCAGCGCCGCGACGCCCAGTCCACCGAGCAGTCCCACACGATTAGTGATCCGATCAATGCGTACGCGAGGCATCTTGGTGAACCCTTGAGGAATGTTCGAATGAGAAGATTGGAAGCGAGACCTCTCGAGACCCGCTTACGTGGCCCCGACCTTAAGAGTGCTGTGGGCGGCGTCGCCACCACGCCAGCGCTGAAAGGCATAACATCATCGGCGCCGTCGAGGGCTCGGGAATGGCAGTCACCGCGAAACCGAAGTCGTCCATGAACGTGCCGGCATCACCTCCGCCAGTAACGCCAAGTTCGATCCTCGCGATGCCCTCCGCAATGTGCCCGAACAGCACGGACTGGCTGGGGGTGGGGCTCTGCGTCTGGGTCGAGAGCACGTTGTCCGAGGCGTCCTTGAAGAGGACCGTCCAGGTACGCGCGGCCGCGTTGGTGTTTTGGGAGATCATGTAGCCCGCCGCCGAGACAGACCGGTCGGCAACGAAGCTCCCCATGCCGACGTCGTAGGTGCCAAATTCGATAACGGACGCGGCGCCCTCTGCAAAACCGCCCGATCCGATAAACTGGCCGGAGGTCCCAGACGTGGTGAAGTTAGCTGACGTACCGCCGCCAGAGCCGTTGTAGCTCGTTGTCGTGATGCGGACGTCGGGCGTGGCTGGGTCGGTGAAGCTGATGTAATTGACGTTCACGCCTGCTGCAGCGGTAAAGCCCGTGAAGGTCTGCACAACACCAAATCCGGGCGTCCCTTCAAGGGCGGCCTTGGTAGCGGCCCCAGAGACAATAGCGGTTGCGTCGCGGACTCCCGCGTTCGCATCGGGCTGGAGAGGGTCGATTGAGCCCGGTCCGGAGACGCGGGTCGGATCGACGATCAAGCCGGCCTGGACGGGCGCGGTGACCGCTAGAGAGGCAACGAGGCAAGGCAGGAGTCGTGTGAGCATGGTGAGTGGCCTCTGGTGGCGGACGCTCGGAAGGGGCCCGCGATAGGAGAAGAAGATGGTTCTACCCGGAGCGTTGGGACTCCTGTGGACAGACGTGGGCGGCAGTCACGCAGCAGGGATGGGGTCCATCCGGGAATGCGATACCACTCGCTGTCATGAGCCGCAACTTTCTCAGAGAAGAGCAGGAAAAGCGGTGCACCTACTTGCATTACGAGGCGCAAGCGGAATCTCTAGTTAGACTCTACTAACCGCAATCGTCGCGTCAAGGCTATTGCAAGTATTTTTACAACAGGCGTCTTGCCATATCGCGCGACGCACGCGGCGACAAAAACCGCGTTAAGCCTCGCGATCCCCGGGGTTCGCGTCAGTCCGCCAACTAAGCGGTCCAGGCCGTCCGCGTCATTCAATCAATTCTGCGTACGGCCCGGCGTGGTCCGCATCTCGATGGCTCAGCTTCACTCTTCGGCGGGATTCCGCGCAAAGGCAACGCCAGCACACCGCCAAGTGTCAGCAGGGCGCCCGCGCCCGGCTCGGGAACGGAGGCCCCGCTGCCCGCGGCCTGGGGTCGCAGCCTAGCGCCGAATTGCGCCTTCCAGGTCGAATACTGCGCCTCGCCGATTAAGCCCCCGTCGATATCATTCGGCAGGCTGCCCGCTGCGGCGCCCCGCCGGTCGCGCCAGACGGTGTAGTCCGCGGTATCGACAACGCCGTCGTCGTTGTAATCGCCCGCCAGACCATTCGGGAGCGAATAGACGAGGCGGACATTGTCGAGGTACGCGTTATTAGACCCGCCGCCGATGCTCTCGGCGCGATTGGTCCAGCGAACTGCTAGCGGCTGGCCGATCGCGGGATGGGCATCGTCTAGCTCAAACGACAGGCTCAAGGTGCGGAACTGGCCGGGACTCGCCCAAGCGCCCGCGAGTGTTTGCAGCGGCACAAACGCCGCCGCCGCCGGATCGCCGGCCGACTGATACCCCAGCTCGAGCTCGTAGCCATTCCCCGGGCCCAGGTTCAGCGAAGCCGCTTCCACGCTCAATTCGTAGTTGGCGGCGATTGCCAGCGAGTCCGTCACGTTGCGAATAACGACCGGCGTCCCGGCTGGGTTCCCCGTCGTCTTAGGTTGCGATCGGGTAAAAGCCATCGAGCCGCCCTCCGGGGGAGTTATCCCCTGGGCAAACGCGTTGCCTGCGGGCACGGCCGCCACGTTGTTGCCCGCCAGCGCGCCGCGGTCAACGATCCAGGCGCTATGCGGCCCCTGGCCCAGCGGCGCCAGCACCAGCCCGCCATTCTCAAAGCCAGAATCGTCGACCTCAACGGGGGTCCGGGACGCCCCGAAGCCCACCAAGGTCGCCAGCGCGGTCTGCACGTCCTGCACGGTTCCGACCGCCAGATAGCTGGTGTAGGTGAGAGAGCTCTGCGTTTGCAGGTTCTGCGGCTGATTGGCGCGTCCCTCGCGGTACACGAGGTTCCACTTGCTCACCCCGGTACCGGGTCCGGCGTCGGAGTCAGCGCCGGGGAAGACGAACCCCCCGTAGCCAGCGGAGGCGAAGCTCGATTGCGGGAGGCCGGGCGAATAAACGCCCATCGCGAACCGGCTGTCGGGGGTCGAAACGATCAGCGGAAGAGCCTGCTCAGCATTGGGGGGGGCGATCGTGTTGAGCTGGTTGCTGGTCGGATTCCAGGTACGGAACACCGAGAAGGCGGGGGGCATGTAGCCGGTGAGCACTTCCATCTGATGGTAGAAGAAATCGACGCCTGGCTGGTCAGGGATCGTGAAGGTCACGTCGTGACGGATGAGGTTATCGACCCAGACTCCGTTGACCCCCACGCCTAGCGTGTAGGTGGTCGAAACGCCGTGATCCGAGAGAAGGGTAGAGTTGTAGGCTGTGCACCCGGCAAGGTTGGTTTGGCCCGGCGCTTGCCAAAACGCCATCATGCCCGAAGTCGTGAGCTGATTGTTAACGACGTGCTCGCTGATTAGCGTGCTAGTCGAGAATGGACCGGCCCCATCGTTCACCGATC
Organism: Pirellulales bacterium; assembly: GCA_041741515.1. Classification (GTDB taxonomy): domain Bacteria; phylum Planctomycetota; class Planctomycetia; order Pirellulales; family Lacipirellulaceae; genus Botrimarina. Next base: position 11,386 of record JBGSJY010000353.1, read on the forward strand.
CTGCCTGCGTCGGGTTGTAGCCCTCGGGGCAGAATGCTTGCCCGACGACTCCGTGATTGGAAGCCGACTGCAATTGCCGGCCGTGGTCGTGGTCGTCGATGAAATCGACCCCGTTCCAGACGAGCGAATTGACCGCCGAGGCCGTGCGGGCACTAGTGGAGACAGTGATAGAATGCCCCGCGGCGGACCCGGTAAGCGACACGTCGGCCAGCACCGGCATTCCGCAGCTCAGAAGCAAGACGGGCAGCAGCGCGAACCTAGCGGGCCAAGATGGAGACGCGACGGCGAGGTAGGACCGGGACGAACTGATCACCCGAAGGGACTCCGATTGCGAACGAGGATTTTGAACAGAGGTTTGCAGAACGAGAGGTGAGAATCGCAGCCGAAGAAAGGCGCGGGGCGCGACGAAGAGCGGGTCATTGACGTACCGCAACGCCAGCCAGCACCGCCGGGCCGAACCGACGCTGAGCGATGAAGACCGGATTCGTTCAGCTTAGTCCGTGGTTGCAAACCGGGGTAAGTTGACGATCAACGCGACCTGCTTGACGACCCTTCGGGCCGCTGATGGAGGCCAGGGACGATAGCCGTTCACCCTTTCCGGATCGGGCGCGCGACCGGCGGCGACAAAGGACGTTCTTCGTGTTGGGGGCGAACAATACGGCTGCTAATAAAAATACTTGCAGAGCCGTTGACACCCGGGTTCGTGCTCTTTAGAACATCCTACTAGGTCGCATCCCATTATGCAACTACTTGCAAGCGGGTTCGCGGCCCCTTGCGTCTCGTCGTCGGGGGATCGATGTGGGTTCCCACGTGCTCTTCATCCTATCTCCCTGCGGCGCCAGGTCTGCGCCCGTCGCGGCATTCCTTGAGCCAAGTCGTTCTCCTTTCAACTCATCCGTAGGCCTTCGGCGCCGCCACGCGGGATTGCCTCCAGCGGCTTGTCGGACGCCCCTTCGCCGGATTTCTTCGCGTCGGGGAGCCTGTTCCACCTACACTGCCTCTGCAAAAAAGGAATCTAAGCCATGCTCTCGGTCGTTCGGGTCAGGCGTTGTGCCTTTACGCTTGTTGAGTTGCTAGTTGTCATCGCGATCATCGGGATCTTGGTAGCGCTGCTGTTGCCCGCAGTTCAGGCCGCCCGTGAGGCGGCCCGGCGCAATCAGTGCACCAACAACCTCAAGCAGATCGGTTTGGCGTTGCAGAATTATCACGGGACCCGCCAGGCTTTCCCCCCCGGGGCATTGCTGGAAGGGACCGACCGCAACCAGCCCAGCAAGACGGGGTGGAGTGTCGAAATCCTGCCCTACATGGAAGAACCAGCCCTGTTCGCGCTGTTCAATCCACAGGTAACGATCGGAGACCCGCTTAACCAAGCGCTCCGTGAGTCCGAAGCCCCCGCTTTCGCATGTCCTTCCGACCTGCCCAGCGCGCTCCTGGTGCCTGAGAGTGGTCCCGAGGGCGGATGGGCCTCGCCCCGGGGGCAGCGCGAATTCCGCACCGGTTCCTACCGGGGCAACGCCGGCCGCGTCCACGAGTATGCACAGCCCGGCGGGCCTCCGGTCACGCCAACTACCTACCCGACTTGGTATTTGGCCGAAGACGTCCAGGCAGCCGGTGAATGGAGAATCCTCAAAGGATGGCGTGGCCCGCTGCACGCCAGTGGACTGCTCGGGCTGAAACCCGAGTCGATTAGCAAGATTACGGACGGTACGTCAAAGACCTTGATGGTGGGTGAGAACACCAACACCACCGAACCTAGGCGACGATCATTCTGGGCCTATACCTGGGGCGGCTACGCGATGTCACAGGCCTGGAACAGCCCGGAGATGTTCACGGAAGACTACCTGGCGTGCGCAGCGAGGAACCCCGACCCAAAGACCCGCATGTGCCACTCTCGTTGGTACAGCTTCCACCCGGGGACCACGAACTTCGCTCGCTGCGATGGCTCGGTTTCGGGCATCAAGGATGACATTGATCTCGCCGTCTTTGGTGGGCTTTGCTCGATTGCCGGCGAGGAAATCAACCCGGAACCGTGACGTCAGGCTGCGGGCCGAGCATCCGCGCAACGAGCGAGCAGCCGAGCACTTGAGATTCCCGCTGACCCTCGGTGGCGCTAGCGCGATTGGCCGCCCCTTTGACTGCACCCCTCAAAACGAGTGCCCCCCCATGCGCACCAACCGCCGAACGTTCTTAGCCAACGGCGCCACATTCGCCGCGAGCGTGTCACTCCCGCGATATGCGTTTGGCGCTCGCTCGCCACTTGAGCGGGTGAACCTTGGTATTGTCGGCTGTGGTTGGCGAGGAGGGCAGTTGCTGGACACCTTCAAAAAGATCGGCGGCGTTGCGATCGCCGGGTTGTGCGATCCCGATCAAGAGCGGCTCGGAGCGATGGCCCATTCGCTTCCCTCCCCCCCACCAACCTGGAAGGACATGCGGAGCTTGTTCGATTCTCCAGATATCGACGCGGTGGTAATCGCCAACCCCAATCACTGGCACTGCCTCAGTGCGATCTGGGCGATGCAGGCCGGCAAAGACGTTTATGTGGAGAAACCACTCGGGCAAACCCAGTGGGAAGCCCAGCAGCTGGTAAATGCGGTCGATCGCTGTGGCAGGATCTGTCAGGTCGGCACGCAGCAACGATCCGACCCGATGCAGGATGAGATCCGTGAACTCCTTCATACAGACCGGGCGCTCGGCGCCATCCAGAGCGTGACCATTAACCGCCTGGGAGAACGCAAGCCGATCGGTCGGCGGGCAAGTCCCATGGACGTGCCGCCGACGATTGACTTCGACCTGTGGACCGGTCCGGCAAAATTGAAGCCGATCTACCGCTCGGAACTCCAGTACGACTGGCATTGGGACTGGAACACCGGCTCAGGCGAGATGGGCAACTGGGGCGTTCACGTCCTTGACGACGTCAGGGGGACGGTGCTGCTCGACCGTGTCGACCTTCCCGAGAAGGTAGCCGCCGTAGGGGGGCGTTATGTGTGGGATGACGCGGGAGATACTCCGAACCTGCAATTTGTGCTCTTTGAAGCGGGCGGCATTCCGGTACAGATGGCGGTCTGCAACCTGCCAAAACTGCCGGGCGTCGCGGGCGTACCCGGGCCTTCAACCGGTTACATCGTCCACTGCGAAGGAGGGCGGCTCGAAGGGGAGCGAGGCGCCGCCGTCGCGTTCGACGAGCGGGGCAAGGAGGTCTGTCGACTCTCGGGGAACAGTGGTGATGTCCTCCACCAAGAGAACTTTATCAATGCGGTGCGTGCCGGCAGCGACCAACGACTGGCCGCGCCGGTTTCGGTGGGATTCGCCTCCACGGCATGGAGCAACTTGGCGAACATTGCAACCCGGGTCGGCTGTACGCTTCCCTCGGAAGAGACTTCTGCCACTGAACTCCCTGGCCATTCCGATGAGCCGATACGAAACGCTGCCTCGGAGTATTTTAGGCAGGTCGCCGCCTCCCACCTCCCCCGCGATGTAGCCGATGCAACCAAGCTGGCCATCTCGCTAGAGATCGACTCAGGGCGATTTTTCGGGGAGTGGGCGCCGCGCGCGAACCCGCTGCTCAAGCGTGAAGACCGACGCCCATATGAGGTTCCTGAGATTCTGCCCGCCGAAGCGACCCCTGCCGGACCGTGAGCCACGGAACGTACGCTCCTCTGCGTCGCCTAGCGATGCAAGCCCGACGCGGGGGTATGCGTCGGCATATTCTCGCCAAAAACTCCTCCTATTGCTTGACAATACAATCCGCGCAACTTACAAGGTAATGTGTCGTTGCAAATACTTGCAAAGTAGTTAACCGGCGGCTTTTCTCGCTCTCCGAGGCATTCTCGGCGAGCCACATCCAGCACAAGGGGTGCTGTGCCCTTTTCCTTCCCCGCGAGTCGGTCGCGCTCCGATGCACTGCTCGCTTGATCGCTGACGCTTCATCATCCGAAATGAGCGATGGCGTCTTACTGCCGCTTCTCGTTTCAAGTCGTTCTGACCACCAAGGAAGCTTTCTCAAGATGTCTAATTCAATAAAGCATCTCCTAGGTCGAGCTACCTTACTCTGCCGGCCATCCCGTACGCATCGCCGTACCGGCGTGCTGCTACTAGCGGCCGCCTCCTGCTGCTCCGGCACGACGAGCCAAGCGGCCAACCAGTTCTGGCAAAACCATGGCGTCGGCGATTGGTACTTCACCACGAACAACAACAACGGCAACAACCCAAACTGGTCTGACCAGCTACCCGCGCCTAACCGCTTCATCCCTGACTTCGGTCTGGATGAGATCGGCACGATCAACAATGGGGGAACCGCCTATGTCCAGACTATGACACCCGATCCCACCGGAACCCTCGCGCAGCCCGACCCCGGCGGCGTGCTGCTGGGCCAAGGGGCGACGGATTCAGGCACGCTCGAAATCCGTTCGGGTGGTCGTCTCCGGGCCCAGCCGTGGATCAGCAACGGCAGCAACGGAAACATCGTCGTCGGCCAAGCCGGCACGGGGATACTGTCGGTAGCACGAGGCGGTGAGATCTCGGGGAGGTCGATCACCGTCGGAGGCGCCGCCGGAAGCTTGCTCACCGCGGGCGCTGGCGCCTCGGGCACGGCGGTTATTCGGTCCTTTGGCGACATGACGCTCAACCGCTCAACACGGATCATCGGACCTAACGTCAACGCGCTAGCCGACGGAGACGTCATCCTCGGACCCAACAGCATCTATACGGCCGAGATTACGAGCCAGACGTCGCACTCACCGCTTCGGGCAGTCGGATCGGCAATCGCCGGCGGCACGCTCCGCGTGGAGTTCGGCCCGTCGGTGACGCCGGTGCTTGGCAACAGCTGGCCTGTGCTCGACGCGTCACAGATCGTTGGTAACTTCACTTCAATCGACGCTTCGGCGGCTCCAGCGCTTGGAACGGCCCAGGCCTACCGGACTCGCCGCACCACCGGTGGGACCTATGGCGAGCAGATGCTGGTGGAGGTTGCGCAGCTGCTAACCTTGCAGGTCGATTGGGATTCCAAGAACCTGACCATCCTCAATCAAGGCAGCTCCGCCGCGGTCGCCATCGATGGCTACTCCATCATCTCGAGCGCCGGTGCACTGGATCCTGCGGGCTGGACAAGCCTCGAGAGCCAAAACGAGCCTGGGGGCTGGTTGCAAGCAACTCCCTCGGCCAACTCGCTGAGCGAGTTGCGGCCCTTCGGAGCGACGTCCTTCAGCCCGGGAGCTGCGCGTAATCTAGGCGCCGCCTTTGCGCCAGTCTATCCGGCGTTTGGTGTTGACCCCGAGGTTGTCGCTTTTCAATACCGCGAATCCAACGGCACGGTCAACCAGGGATTCGTCGAATTTACAGGTCAAAAAGTTCACAACAATTTGCTCCTCGCATTGGATCCGGGGGGCGACAGTGTTCTCAAGAACGATTCTCCTTTCGACATCACGATCTCTGGCTACTCCATCCTGTCCGACTCGGGTTCGTTGCTGACAAGCTGGAATAGCCTCGCAGACCAAGGGATCACGGGCTGGCAAGAAGCGAACCCCTCTCCAACGGCGCTTTCGGAACTGGCGGCTTCGGCGTCATCCGCCCTGTTCCTTCCCGCAGGCGCCTCCTACAGCCTCGGGTCGCTGTTCCCGCTCGCGGGTACGCAAGATCTGGAGCTCGAGTTTTTGCTCCTGGGAGACACGTCTGCCTCGACAGGCGATGTCATGTACTCTCTGCCAGTCGTCCAGGTCCTGCCCGGGGACTACAACCTGGACAGTCTTGTGGACGCCGCGGACTACACCGTTTGGCGAGACACGTTAGGGGCCAACGTCCCCAACGGCACCGGCGCCGACGGCAACAACGACGGGATCATCACTTCCCTCGACTACGACGTCTGGAAGAACAACTACGGGTCAAGCCTCCCTGCCGCCGGGAGCCAGGTGGCAGGGGCCGTGCCTGAACCAGGAGCGTTGGCGCTGCTGTTGCTGGCGGCAGGCGGCTTGGCCTGCAACCGCCGTTTCTCCTAGGACTAGGACCGGCCTGAGATGCGTACTACGACCAATCTTGTCGCTACCCCCAACGCTTCGGCTTGCGTCCCTTGGACTCCCTCTCTTCTGCGAGTTGCCTCATGAACTTATCGCCCCCAGCTGTTGCGATGCTCGTTGCATGCGTGACTACACTTGGAACCGCCCATGGCGCATGGAACTCGATCAGCAACCTCGAATCAGCGAACGTCGGACCCCTTGGAAGTCAAGAGGTGTGGACGACCGTGGACAGCGAACGGGCTGAGTACAGCGTGGCGGTTGACCCCGACAACCCAGGGAACAAAACGATATTGGCGGTTGGTGACAGCGATCCTGATACGGAGGCCACTCAAGCCAGGGCCTACCTGGGACTCGGCGCCAGCACGATTCCGGTGGGAAGCACTGGAACCGTGTTCTTCCGTATGCGTGCTGGCGATGGCGCCGACTTCGTTTTCGGCGCGTCCGACTCAGCAACTCCGGTGACATTCTCCGACTTCGAAGGCTACATGGTGATGGCCGGCAACCAGTTTCGCGTTCGAAATGCGGGGGCTAACGATGTTGTTGGATCCTATATGGGAGATGAGTGGTACAACGTCTGGTTAGTGCTCGACAACAACGCCAACCAGTCCTCGCTGTACGTATCGCAAGGGACGGATCCAGCCGGATTGCTGGGGTCCGGAGCCTTTCGCACCGGCAATGGCGATCCGAGCGGTGACCTCGTCAGCCTGAACCTCATCATGGGCCGTCCGCACACCGCCAATAGCGCCACTGGATATCTTGACGATGTTTTCGTCGATAACTCCGGCAGCAACCTGAGCCTCCCTGCGACGCTCATTCCAGAGCCGTCGACTGTGCTCCTTGCGTTCGGCGGATTGCTGGTGACGAAGAGGCGGCGCCGGCAGAGCAGGTGAAAAAATAGTATTAAGCACTCGCTCGACGCGAGGCGACTCAATAACGCTTTGCTCTATATATGAGCCTTAATCAACACTGAGTGACTTCGTTGCTGGCCTTTCGGCTGGAATGTGGTTAGCGGAAGAGACTCCAATCCAACTCGTTGGATACTTCTAAATCGACTGCGAAACAATCCTGAGTTAGGAGAAATACGATGCGGTGTAGCAATTGTCAGAACCTTGGCGCGCTGTTGCTCGTGCTGAGCATGGCCAGTATCTCCGCGGCGCAATGGACCTTGATCGATAACTTTCAGTCCTCAACGGTCGGTTCCTTGGGTTCTCAGGGAGGATGGACGAGCGTCGGGGTGGCCAATCCTTACACCGTCGCGCTCGACCCGTTGGTCAGCACGAACAAGGTGTTAAATGTAAGCAGCGGTGATCAAGCCGTGAATGCGTACATTCCCCTGGGCAGTGGGATCACGGTTGGGAACACGGGTACCGTGTTCTTCAGGATGCGGAACGGGATTCCCGGCGACTTGGTTTTTGGAGCGTCGGACGTTGCTTCTCCCACGGGATTCGCCGACTACGAGAGCTACATGGTAATGGCGTCCAATCAGTTCCGTGTCCGTGACGGGGCTACCAACAAAAATGTCGGGACCTATGTCGCCAACGATTGGTACAACGTCTGGCTTGTGATGGACAACAACTCCAACGTGTCATCGCTCTATGCTTCGCAAGGCACAGACCCAGCGACCCTGCTCGGCACCGGGGCATTCCGCACCGGCAACGGAGATCCGAGCGGCGCACTAGTGACGTTGAACGTTCGCCCGGGCGCAGCTCAGCAGGGAGTCGCTGGATACATCGACGACATCTATGCGTCTCTAAGCGCCACCAATTTGACGCTGCCTCCTGGTGTTACTCCAATTGTGAACGGGGACGTGAACGGAGATCTTGTAGTAAATGCGGCCGACTACGATATCATCCGCACGAATTTCCGTAATGTCGGTGTCGTCCGGGCTCAGGGCGACCTTAATGGGGATGGACGCGTCGACTTTACGGATTTCGCGGAGTGGCAGAGCAACGCACCGGCGCAAGCGCTCGCTGCCGTCAACTTCAGTTCGGTTCCCGAGCCGACCACCGTCGCGATCCTCAGCCTGGGAGTACTGATGCTAGGCGGGAAGCGACACCGACGCGATTGAAGATATTGTTTCGGGGAATGCCCGTCGGCGCCAAAAATCCTGCTTGGACGGACCGGTAGTTCATCCACCGCGCGCTCTCGGTTGATGATCGAGATCACTTCGAGGTTCATCGATTGACCGCCCCTCAAGCCCTTACCGGTGGTCGGCGGTTCTCTGGCCGCGCTGCTTAGTAGTCGTAACGTCATTCGAGCCGGTCGCAACGCGGCGAGTTCATCTGCCGCCGCTGTCTGAGGGCGTCCTTGAAGCCACCCTCGTGCAAAGCATGAAAGGGTTCACGTATCGCCGCGTTCCGCAACTTTCTCGCCGACCTCGAGCGCAAGACCTCGCCATGCGAACGGCGATAGCGAGCCTCTTCCTACTGGCGGTGCTCCTCGCCCCGGTGCGCGCCATGGCGCGGGAGCGACCGAACATCCTGTTCATCTTCAGCGATGACCATTCGCCCAATGCGATTGGCGCGTACCGAGGTTGGCTTGCGGGCGTGGACCCCACCCCGAACATCAGGGCAATCGCATCTAATCACGCAGCGATCCCGGTAAGAATGGCTTGAAGGGTGTTGTTGTTCCACCCGGCGCGGAGCCGTTTCCCGCGGAGAGTCTCACGGAGGGTGGTGTCCAGCTTGAGGATCGAGAGCGCCAGG